>NZ_JBVHHE010000026.1:0-92555 GCF_055561235.1 Kitasatospora sp. NPDC022856
CGGGAAGTGATGTTTCAAGGGATTGGCCGCTCCGGGACCGTCCGCGTAGACACGTGTCCGGTGCTCCCAGCCGAGCGACTAGAGAACACTACGCCGCCGGGCCGGGCGATGCAAACAGCCGTCGGCCGGACCCCGGGGAGAGGGGTCCGGCCGGCGGCGGCAGTGCGGCGGGGGCTCAGCTGTTGGTCGGGAACCCGAGGTTGATGCCGCCGTGCGAGGGGTCCAGCCAGCGCTGGGTGACGGCCTTGCCGCGGGTGAAGAACTGCACGCCGTCCGGGCCGTACGCGTGGGCGTCGCCGAAGAGCGAGGACTTCCAGCCGCCGAAGGAGTAGTAGGCGACCGGCACCGGGATCGGCACGTTGATGCCGACCATGCCGACCTCCACCTCGTACTGGAAGCGCCGGGCCGCGCCACCGTCGTTGGTGAAGATGGCGGTGCCGTTGCCGTAGGGGTTGGCGTTGATGAGCGCCACGCCCTCCTCGTAGGAGGAGACCCGCACGACCGACAGCACCGGGCCGAAGATCTCGTCGTTGTAGACGGACATGCCGGGCTTGACGTGGTCGAACAGGGTGGGGCCGAGCCAGAAGCCGTCCGAGGTCGGCGCGCCGTTGCGGTCCTCGGCGGTGATCGGGTGCTTGCGGCCGTCGACCGCGAGCTCGGCGCCGTCGGCGACACCGGACTCGACGTAGGAGGTGACCTTGTCCCGGTGCTGGCCGGTGACCAGCGGGCCCATCTCGGAGTCGCCGTTGCAGCCCGGGCCGACCTTCAGGTTGGCGATCCGCTGCTTGATCTTGTCGACCAGCTCGTCGCCGATCGGGTCGACGGCGACCAGCACCGAGATGGCCATGCAGCGCTCGCCGGCCGCACCGAAGCCGGCGTTGATGGCCGCGTCGGCGCTGAGGTCCAGGTCGGCGTCCGGCAGGACGAGCATGTGGTTCTTGGCGCCGCCGAGCGCCTGCACGCGCTTGCCGTAGCGGGTGCCGGTCTCGTAGACGTAGCGGGCGATCGGGGTGGAGCCGACGAAGCTGACCGACTTGATGTCGGGGTGCTCCAGTAGGCGGTCGACCGAGACCTTGTCACCGTGCACGACGTTGAACACGCCGTCCGGCAGCCCGGCCTCCTTCCACAGCTCGGCCAGGAAGTTGGCGGCGGACGGGTCCTTCTCGGACGGCTTCAGGACGACGGTGTTGCCGGCCGCGATCGCGATCGGGAAGAACCACATCGGCACCATCGCCGGGAAGTTGAACGGCGAGATGACGGCCACCGGGCCGAGCGGCTGGCGGATCGAGTAGACGTCGATGCCGGTGGACGCCTGCTCGGTGAAGCCGCCCTTGACGAGCTGCGGGATGCCGCAGGCGTACTCGACGACCTCCAGGCCGCGGGCGATCTCGCCGAGCGCGTCGGAGTGCACCTTGCCGTGCTCGGCGACGATGATCGCGGCCAGCTCGTCCCGGCGGGCGTTGAGCAGCTCGCGGAAGTTGAAGAGCACCGTGGTGCGCTTGGCGATCGAGGCGTTGCGCCACTCGACGAAGGCCGAGGCGGCGGCGGCCACCGCCTGGTCGACCTCGTCGATCCCGGCGAAGTCGACGTGACCCGAGACCTGGCCGGTGGCCGGGTCGAAGAGGTCACCGCGGCGGGGTGCGGCGCCGGCGGTGGCGACCGGCCGGCCACCGATCCAGTGAATGATGTGCTTGCTCATGGTCCGTCTGCCTCCGAAGTCCCGGGCGGCGTCCTGCCGCCGGTCCCTTGTGTGGCGCCGCCCGCGAGAGGGCCGGGCGACGGGATCACGGGGCTACCGCGCTCGTCACCCAGTCTGCTGGCCGTCATCGCCCGCCTCAACGAACAGGCTGACGGGGATCCGGGATTCAGCCTTACAGGTCGTCGGCCGTATCGGCCGGACGGGCGAAGCTCAGACCCCACCGGACCCCGTCGCCCCGTCCGCCTCCTCCCGGGCACCGGCCGACCGCGCGCCCGCCGCGTCCTCGACCGGTGCCGCCTCGCCGGTGTCCTCCACGAGCTCCCGGTCCTCTAGGGCCTCGACGTCCTCCAGGTACGGATCGTGCAATCCGTCCGCGGCCTCCTGGGTCTCCAGCAGGTCGAGGCGGAGGTCCTGCGACCACGCCAGCGCCCACCGCTTCAGCCCGGCCACCGCGCCGACCGCCGCTCCCCGGGCCCGGAACCGTCCGTCAGCGGCGTCGGCCAGCGTCTCCAACCGGTCGGCGAGGACGGCGGGCTGGAAGTTCGCGTCCAGCGCGGTGGCCAGTGCGAGCAGCTCCCCCTCCCGGTACCAGGCGGTCAGGGCGTGCACGTCGAGCAGGTCCCGGGGCAGGCCCCGGTCGGCGAGCAGCGCGGTGGCGAGTCCGGCCGCGTCCTCCAGGGCGACGACGGTCATCGTCAGCGGGGGCTCGCCGGCCGCCGGCGCGCCGAGGTCGAGGCGGACCGGGCGGTGGCCCAGTGGCTCCTTGCGCAGCTCCACCGTGTGCGACCGCCCACCGAGCGTCAGCCGGACGGACAGCTGTTCCAGGCGCGGGGTGCCCGGGCGCTCGGCCACCCCGCCGCCCGCCGCCCGGTAGGCGGCGGCCAGCTCGGCGGCGGCCTGCGGCAGATCGGTGCCGCCGTCGGCCACCAGGGTCAGCCCGTCCTGGGCGCAGGCCGGCACCCCGTGGGCGCGCAGCGCGTGCCCACCGGCGAGCGCGAGCCCGAGCCGGTCGCAGACGGGCCGGGCCGGCTCGGCGAGCCGCAACTGCGCCCGGCCGGGGCGGAGGAAGGGGTCGACGGCGTCCGGGGCGGTGGTCATCCTCCCAGTCTGGCGCGGCCGCCCGGGCCGTGCGCCGGGCCGCGTCCGGTCGGCGCCCCGGCTCCGGCGCCGCGGCGGCGTCACCAGTCGCTGAGCCGGGCGGCGGCCTCGTGCAGGGCGAGTTCCAGCACGACCGGGTCGTTGAGCCGTCCGGAGCCGTCGGGCGGGACGAGCCAGCGCACGCCGCGGTTGCGCCGTTCGGGGTGCGGTACGACGATCCAGGTGCCTTCGCCGGCGCACCGGACGCCCGTCCCGACCCAGCGCGCGGCCGTGCCGACGGGGACGAGGAAGCCGACGCTCTCGCCGGCGGAGTCGCCGAGGACCGGCCCGCAGGAGCGGGAGTCGAGGATGTCGATGACGGGACGGCCGAGCCGGCCGGGTACCGAGAGGACGTCCCAGCGCCGGCCGGCCGGCAGCAGCATCAGGCCCAGCCCGCTGCGTTCCCACTGTTCCCGGAAGGCTTCCGGGTCCGGTGCCGCCTGGGCGAGCCAGTGCAGTCCGGTGCTCTCCATGTCCTGTCCCCGTTTCTCAGCGCGCTGCTGATCGTGGCGCGGCGGGAAACCGAGACCCGCCGTCACCAACGAGAGGCGGACGGCGGGTCTCTCTTACACGGATAGCGCGATCACCTCGCCGAACGGATGGATCGGCTCGGATCAGCTCGGATCAGCTCGGCTCGGCGGATTCTCCGCGCCGATCACCGGATCAGCCGGTGATCGGCGCGGAAGGCCGTCGGGGCGGCCGCTCAGCTGTCGAAGCCCAGCCCCATCCGGTCGAGGGTGCGCAGCCAGAGGTTACGGTGCCCACCGGTCCGGTCGGCGCGCTCCAGCGAGCGGGTGGTGAGCTCGATGCCGGCCCAGCGCACCGGCTCGGGCGGGAACGGCAGCGGCTTGGAGCGGACCATCTCCAGCGAGGTGCGCTCGGTGCGCTCCCCGGCCAGCAGGTCGAGCATCACCTCGGCGCCGAACCGGGTGGCGCCCACCCCCAGCCCGGTATAACCGGCGGCGTAGGCGACCCGGCCGCGGTGGGCGGTGTCGAAGAACGCCGAGAACCGGCTGCAGGTGTCGATCGCGCCGCCCCAGGCGTGGGTGAAGCGCAGCCCCTCCAGCTGCGGGAAGCAGCGGAAGAAGTTGTGCGCCAGGGTTCGGAAGGTCTCCGGCCGCTGGTCGTACTCGTGCCGGACGTGTCCGCCGTAGTGGTAGACGGCGTCATAGCCGCCCCAGAGGATGCGGTTGTCGGCGGAGAGCCGGAAGTAGTGGAACTTGTTGGCGCTGTCGCCGAGCCCCTGCCGCCCCTTCCAGCCGATCGCGGCGAGCTGCTCGGCGCTGAGCGGCTCGGTCATCAGCGCGTAGTCGTACACCGGGACGACGAACGGGCGGACCCGCTTGACCAGCGACGGGAAGACGTTGGTGCCGAGCGCGACCCGGCGGGCGAAGACCCGTCCGTACGGTGTGCGGACGGCCATACCGCCGCCGTGCTCCCTGAGGTCCGTCGCCCGGGTGTGCTCGAAGATCCGCACGCCCTGGGAGAGGCAGGCGTCCTTGAGGCCCCAGGCGAGTTTGGCGGGGTGGACCATCGCCACGCCCTCCTTGTCCCAGAGCCCGCCGAGGAAGGTCGGCGAGTCGACCTCGGCCCGCAGCTCGTCGCGGTCGAGCACGGTGATGTCGAGTCCGTACTCGGCGACCGCCTCGGCGACCTCCTGCAGCTCGGCGAGCTGGTGGGGCTGGGTGGCGACGTCGATCTCGCCGGTGCGCTCCCACTCGGCGTCGATCCCGTAGCGCGCGATGGTCGCCTCGATGCCGTCCAGGTTGGCCGCGCCGAGGCGTTCGAGCTGGGCGAGTTCGGCGGGCCAGCGCTGCAGACCGTTGCCGAAACCGTGGGTCAGGCTGGCCGCGCAGAATCCGCCGTTGCGCCCGGACGCGGCCCACCCCACCTCGTTGCCCTCGACCAGGACGACGTCCAGGGAGGGGTCGCGCTCCTTGGCGACGAGGGCGGTCCAGAGGCCGGAGTATCCGCCGCCGACGACCAGCAGGTCGCAGGTGGTGTCGCCGACGAGGGCGGGCAGCGCCGCCGGCCGGCCCGGGTCCTCCAGCCAGAAGGGGGTGGGCCTGGCGTCACTGAGCGCGCGGGCGGAGTCCATGCATTATCAGCCACTTTCTGCACATCGATGATGGTTGTCGGCCGCTCCCGACGCTACGTCGGGGGCGCCGGCGGTGCCGGTCAGGCGGTGGCCTTCCGGCGGTTCCCGAGCCACTGGCCGGCGACGGTCAGCACCACCGCGGCGATGAACATCGCGGTGCCGATGACGTTCACCTGCACCGGGATGCCGCGCTGCGAGGCGCCCCAGACGAACATCGGGAAGGTGACCGTGGTCGGGCCCGAGTTGAACTGGGTGATGATGAAGTCGTCGAAGGAGAGCGCGAAGCTGAGCAGCGCGCCGGCGGCGATGCCGGGGGCGACCAGCGGCAGGGTGACCCGCAGGAAGGTCTGGGTCGGGGTCGCGTAGAGGTCCTGGGCGGCCTGTTCGAGCCTCGGGTCCATGCTCATCACCCGCGCCTTGACCGCCGTCACCACGAAGCTCAGGCAGAACATGATGTGCGCGATGAGGATCGTGGTGAAGCCGAACGGGATCCGCATGTTGAGGAAGAGCGTGCCGAGCGAGGCGGCCATCACCACCTCCGGCATGGCCATCGGCAGGAAGATCATCGCGGTGGTGGCGGAGCGGCCGCGGAAGCGGTAGCGGGCCAGCGCGAAGGCGACCATGGTGCCGAGCACGGTGGCGCCGACGGTCGCGAGCACCGCCACCTCCAGGCTCAGCGACAGCGACTGGCACATGTCGGCCACACCGCAGGGATCGGTCCAGGCGTCGGTGGAGAACTCGGACCACTCGTAGTTGAACTTGCCGACCGGCTTGTTGAACGAGAAGGCCAGGACCACCAGGTTGGGCAGCACCAGGTAGGCCAGGGCCAGAAGGCCGGCCAGCACCACCAGGTGGGCCCGGATCCACTTGATCACTCGGGACATCAGACCAGTTCCTCCGTCCCGGCCTTGCGCATGTAGACCGTCACCATCCCCAGGATCAGGGCCATCAGGATGAAGCTCAGCGCTGCCGCGGTGGGGTAGTCGAGCACGTTGAGGAACTGCTTCTGGATGCCGTTGCCGACCATCTGCTCGCTCGGCGAGCCCAGCAGCTGGGCGTTGATGTAGTCGCCGGAGGCCGGGATGAAGGTGAGCAGAGTGCCCGCGACCACGCCGGGCAGCGAGATCGGGAAGGTCACCTTGCGGAAGGTCGTGAACGGGCGGGCGTACAGGTCTCCGGCCGCCTCGTGCAGGCGCGGGTCGATCCGCTCCAGCGAGGTGTACAGCGGCAGGATCATGAACGGGAGGAAGTTGTAGGTCAGGCCGCACACCACCGCGAGCGGCGTGGCCAGCACCCGGTCGCCGGAGGTGAGGCCGACGGCGCTGGTGAGGTCCAGGACGTGCAGCGCGTTGAGCGCGCCGACCACCGGGCCGCCGTCCGAGAGGATCGTCTTCCAGGCCAGCGTGCGGATCAGGAAGCTGGTGAAGAACGGCGCGATCACCAGGATCAGGATGACGTTGCGCCAGCGCTTGCTCGCCTTGAAGGCGATCGTGTAGGCGAGCGGGTAGCCGATGGCCAGGCAGAACAGCGTGGCGGTGGCCGCGTAGCCGAACGAGCGGACGAAGTGCCAGCGGTACTCGACCAGGGCGTCCCAGTAGGTGGCGACGTGCCAGGTGACCTTGAAGCCGCTCTCCAGCGAGCCGGTCTGCAGCGAGGTGGAGGCCTGGTAGACCATCGGCACCGCGAAGAAGACGACCAGCCAGGCTATGCCCGGCAGCAGCAGCCAGTACGGGGTGAGCTTTCGCCTGGGCCGCGCGGCCGGTCCGGGCAGCGGGCTGCCGTCGGGGGGTACGGCCTGCGGCGGCGCCACGGCGGTGGTGGTGGTCATGCCGCCTCCTCCCCGGTGCCCGCGTCGATCGCCTGGGCGGCGTCCAGGGCGAAGGAGTGCGCCGGGTTCCAGTGCAGGACGACCGGCGCACCGGGGACGATCCGGGTGTCGCGCTCCATGTTCTGCTCGAAGACGGTCACCTCCTGGCCGCCGTCGGTGCGCACCAGGTACTGGGTGGAGACGCCGATGAAGCTGGAGTCGACCACGGTGCCGCCCAGCCGGTTGCGGCCGCCGGCGACCTCGGCGGAGGAGTGCTCGATGGTGATCTTCTCCGGCCGGACGCCGAGGTGGACCTTCCTCGCGTCGGCGGCGCACCGGGCCTTCGGCACGGAGAGCCGGGCGCCGGCGGCGCTGAGCAGGAGGTCGCCGCCCTGCTGCCCGGTCACGTCGGCGGGCAGCAGGTTGGACTGGCCGAGGAAGTTGGCCACGAAGGTGGTGGCGGGGTTCTCGTAGAGCTCGGCGGGGGCGCCGAGCTGCTCGACCCGGCCGCCGTTCATCACCGCGATGGTGTCGGCCATCGTCATGGCCTCCTCCTGGTCGTGGGTGACGTGGACGAAGGTGATGCCGACCTCGGTCTGGATCCGCTTGAGCTCCAGTTGCATCTGGCGGCGGAGCTTGAGGTCGAGGGCGCCGAGCGGTTCGTCGAGGAGGAGCACCTGGGGGTGGTTGATCAGGGCCCGGGCGACGGCGACGCGCTGCTGCTGGCCGCCGGAGAGCTGGTGCGGCTTGCGGCGGGCGTACTGGCCGAGCTCCACCAGCTCCAGCATGTCGTCGACCTGCTTCTTGACGTCCTTCTTGCCGCGCCGGCGCAGGCCGAAGGCGACGTTCTCGAAGATGTCGAGGTGCGGGAAGAGCGCGTAGCTCTGGAAGACGGTGTTCACCGGGCGCTTGTACGGGGGCAGGGCGGTGACGTCCTGGCCGCCGATCAGGACGTCACCGCTGGTGGGTTCCTCCAGCCCGGCGATCATGCGCAGGGTGGTGGTCTTGCCGCAGCCGGAGGCGCCGAGCAGGGCGAAGAAGGAGCCCTGCGGGACGGTCAGGTCGAGCGGGTGGACGGCGGTGAAGGCGCCGTAGGTCTTGCCGATGCCGGTGAGGCGGACGTCGCCACCGGTGGCCGCGGAGCGCAGCTGCTCTGTCATGGGTGGTGTCTCTCTGGTTCTCTGCCGTCAGGGGGTCAGGCGCCGATGAGCTTGGAGAACTTCTCCTCGAAGGAGCTCTCCTCGGCCTCGGTCAGGCTGCGGAACACGTGCGCCTTCGCCGCCATCTCGGGGGTGGGGACGACCAGCGGGTTGGCCGCGGTGTCCGGGGCGATGGCCGCGAGCTCCTTCTCCATCCCGGTGACGGCGGAGACGTAGCCGATGCCCGCGGCCAGCTGCGCCGCGATCTTGGGCTGATAGTAGAAGTCGATCAACTTCTCGGCGTTGGCCTTGTGCCGGGCCTTGGCCGGGACGAGCATGTTGTCGGTCCCGTAGACGAAGCCCTGCTCCGGGACGACGAACTCGATGTCCGGGTTGTCGGCGCGGAGTTGGATCAGGTCGCCGCCCCAGGCGACGCAGGCCGCGATGTCCCCGGAGGAGAGCTCCTGGCCGTAGTCGTTGCCGGTGAAGCGGCGGATCTGCTTGCTGTCCACCGCCTTCTGCAGCCGGGCGATCGCCGCGTCGTAGTCGTCGGCGGTGAACTTCGCCGGGTCCTTGCCCATGTCCAGCAGGGTCATCCCGACGCTGTCGCGCATCTCGGAGAGGAAGGTGACCCGGCCCTTGAGGTCCTGGTCCTCCAGCAGCTGGGCGACGCTGGTGACCTCCTTGCCCCTGGTCGCCTTCCGGTTGTACGCGATCACGACCTGGATGCCGGCCCACGGGTAGGAGTAGAGCCGGCCCGGGTCCCAGTCGGGGGCGCGGAAGCGGGAGTCCACGTTGGTGATCGCGGTGGTGACGTTGGCCGGGGTGAGCTTCTGCGCCCAGCCGAGCCGGATCAGCCGGGCGGCCATCCAGTCGGTGAGCACCATCAGGTCGCGGCCGGTGTCCTGGCCGGCCGCGAGCTGTGGCTTGACCTTGCCGAAGAACTCGACGTTGTCGTTGATGTCCTCGGCGTACTTGACCCTGATCCCGGTGGCCGCGGTGAAGGCCTCCAGCGAGCCGTGCTTCTCCTGGTCGTTCTCGTCGGTGTCGATGTACAGCGGCCAGTTGGAGAAGCTCACCTCCCGCTCGCCCTCCTTCAGGTCGGGGGCGGCGTTCGCGGTGGAGTCCCCGGTACCGGCGGTGCCCGCCGCCGGGATGCCGCAGGCGGCCAGCGTGCCCGCACCGGCGGTGAGGGCGGCGGCGCGCAGCAGGGTCCGCCTGCCGACGGCGGCCCGGCCACTGGTCAGACTGCGTTCCCAGGCCCTGCGGACCGGTTCGGGCAGACCGTCGGTGAGCTCGTTGAACACCATGGAACGGGCCTCCTGGGGGGAGAGGTCGGGTCGGGGCGGTGGGGGAACGCCCCTGGGAGGGGTTATCTGTCTCCGAAGACGGTGCGGTGCCAGTCCTTGCGGGCCACCGCCGTGGTGTCGAACATGACGTGCTTGACCTGCGTGTACTCGTCCAGCGAGTACTGCGACATGTCCTTGCCGTAGCCGGAGGACTTGTAGCCGCCGTGCGGCATCTCGCTGATGATCGGGATGTGGTCGTTGACCCAGACGCAGCCCGCCGCGATCTCCCGGGTGGCGCGCAGCGAACGGTGCACGTTGCTCGTCCACGCCGAGGCGGCCAGGCCGTACGGGGTGTCGTTGGCCAGCCGCAGCCCCTCGTCGTCGCCGTCGAAGGGCAGGACGACCAGGACGGGGCCGAAGATCTCGCCCTGGACGATCTCGCTGTCCTGCGCCGCGTCGGTGACGAGGGTCGGCAGGTAGTAGGCGCCGCGGGTGAGGTCGGTGCCGTCGTGGCCCTTCTCGGGGGCGTGTCCGCCGGTGACGACGGTGGCGCCGTACCCGCGGGCCCGCTCGACGAAGCCGGCCACCCGGTCGCGGTGGGTGTGGGAGACCAGCGGGCCGAGGTCGGTCCGCGGGTCCAGCGGGTCGCCGAGCCGGATCGTGCGGTAGAGGTCGGCGACGCCCGCCACGAAGGCGTCGTAGAGCGGCCGCTGCACGTACGCGCGGGTGGCGGCGGTGCAGTCCTGGCCACTGTTGATCAGCGAGGCGGCGACCGCTCCGTGCACGGCGGCGTCCAGGTCGGCGTCGTCGAAGACCACGAACGGGGCCTTGCCGCCCAGCTCCAGGTGGGTGCGCTTGACGGTCGCGGTGGCGAGTTCGGCGACCCGTCGGCCGACCGGGGTGGAGCCGGTGAAGGAGACCATCGCGACGTCCGGGTGCGCGACCAGGCGCTCGCCAGCGGTGCGCCCGGCGCCGGTGACCACGTTGACCACGCCGTCCGGGATGCCGGCCGCGGTGCAGGCCCGGGCGAACATCACCGAGGTCAGCGGGGTCAGCTCGGCCGGCTTGAGGACGATGGTGTTGCCCGCCGCGATCGCCGGGAGGATCTTCCAGGCGGCCATCTGGAGCGGGTAGTTCCACGGCGAGATCGAGCCGACCACGCCGATCGGCTCGCGCCGCACGTACGAGGTGTGGTCCCCCGAGTACTCGCCGGCCGCCTTGCCCTCCAGGTTGCGGGCGGCGCCCGCGAAGAAGGCGGCGTTGTCGATCGTGCCGGGGACGTCGAACTCGGTGGAGAGCTTGACCGGCTTGCCGGTCTGCGCGGACTCCACCCGGGCGAGGTCGGCGCCGGCCTCGGTGAGCACGGCGGCGAGCCTGGTCAGCGCCTCCGAGCGGGCGCCCGGGGTGGCGCCGGCCCACTCGGGTAGCGCGGCGCGGGCGGCGGCCACGGCGGCGTCGACCTGCTCGGTGGAGGCGAGGGAGATCTGCTCGACCACGCTGCCGTCCGCCGGGTTGACGACCTGGAAGGGCTCGCCGCTCCCCCGGCTCTGCCGGCCGGCGATGTACTGCGCGCCCGCGCCGAAGTCGGTCAGGTCCATCTGTTCCTCCAAGTGCCGGTGGTTCGACTGCCCGCAAGGCGAAAGACCGCCTGATCCGCCATGGTGCAGGTGCCGGCGGGCGGGGGACCGCACCGGCGTCGTACGACTGGTCGAGTCGCCGCGTCCTCGGTGCGGGGGAAACCGGCCCGGTCGGTCACCGGGATGCGCGATCCTGACAGCCGGGCGTGACCCCGGCAAGGGATTCCGGTGTTGCTTTCCGGTCACGCGACGGATTCCCGCGGTTGTGTCGTCTTTCGCCACAGCCGACCCGCTGACCATGCCCGGTGCCGCCGGGGCGTGACAAGGGTCACCCCGGAAAGCTAGCCGCGCAGGGCCTTACAGGGTGCAAGGGTTCCGGCAGGGCGACAGTTCGTCGCCGCGAGCGATGATTTACCTGACACTCTGAACCCTGGAGGCCCGCGATGCTCCCCACCGTCGCCCGTGTGCTCGACCTGGAGGTGATGCGGCGCGGCCTCCCCCAGGTCGTCGCCGGCACCGACCACCTGGAGCGCCCGGTCCGCTGGGTCCACGTCAGCGAACTGCCCGACGTCGCCGGGGTGCTCCAGGGCGGCGAGCTGGTGCTGACCACCGGCATCGCGCTGCCCGAGGACCGCGAGGGACTGGCCAGGTACGTGCGCGAGCTGGACGAGGTCGGCGTGGCCGGCCTGGTCATCGAGTTCGGCCGGCGCTACTTCGACTCACTGCCCCGCGCCCTGGTGCACGCCGCCGAGCAGCGCGGTCTCCCGCTGATCGCGCTCCGCCGCGAGCTGCGCTTCGTCGCCGTCACCGAGGCCGTGCACGCCCTGGTGGTGAACGCCCAGCTGGAGCAGCTGCGCACCTCGGAGGCGGTCCACCAGGTCTTCAACGAGCTGGTGGTGGAGGGCGCCGAGCCGGCCGAGGTGGTCCGTCAGGTGGCCCGGATGGCGGGCGGGCCGGTGGTGCTGGAGAACCTCGCCCACCAGGTGCTGGCGCACGACACCGCCGGCCGGCCCGAGACCGAACTGCTGGAGGACTGGGAACGCCGCTCGCGCGGGGTCCGCCCGCCCGGCCGTACCGGTCACGACCCGCGCAGCGGCTGGCTGGTCACCACGGTCGGCGCCCGCGGCCAGGACTGGGGCCGGCTCGTCCTGGTCGCCGACCCGGGGCCGCTGCCCGAGGGCACCGCGCACCCGCACACCATGCTGCTGGAGCGCGGCGCCTCCGCGCTCGCCCTCAACCGGCTGGTGGTGCGCGACCGCGAGAGCCTGGAGCGGCAGACCCACCGCACACTGCTCTCCGGCATCCTCACCCATGCCCTGACCGTCTCCGAGGTGGCGCTGCGCGCCCAGGCCCTCGGCGTGCCGCTGGAGGGCCGCCGGCTGGTCGGGGTGGTCCTGCGGCAGCGGCGCGGACCCATCCCGGCCGCCCTGGAGGCCCAGGCCAGGCTGCGCGACTTCACCGAGCTGGCGGCCACCGCGATCCGGAGTTGCCGGCTCTCCGCGCTCGTCGGCGCGCTGGACGACGAGGGCGTCGGCGTGCTGATCGCCCTCGCCGCCCAGCAGGACGAGCACGCCGCGCTCGACGCCTTCGCCGCGGCGCTGCGCCGGCTGACGGCGGAGGCCGACCGGGAGGCCGCCCCCGCGCCGGCGCCGGTGGTCGCCGCCGGCTCCTCGGTCGGCTCGGTGCGCGACGCCCGGCGCACCCTGCTGGAGGCCACCCAGGTCGCCGACGCCGCACTGCACGACGCCCCCGGCGGCCGGGCGGCCGCGTACTACCGGCTGCCCGACGTCCGGCTCCGCGGCCTGCTGCACCTGCTGCGCGACGACGCCCGGCTGCAGACCTACGTCGAGCGCGAGCTGGGCCCGCTGCTCGCCTACGACGCCGAGCACAACGCCCAGTTGGTGCAGATGCTGCGGATCTACCTGGAGCAGGGCCGGAACAAGTCGGCGGCGGCCGACGCCGCGCACCTGTCCCGGCCGTCCTTCTACGACCGGCTGCACAAGGTCGAACGGATCCTCGGCGTCGACCTCGACCAGGTGGAGTCCTGCCTCTCGCTGCACGTCGCGCTGCTCGGGCTGGACGCGGTGCGCCGCTGAGCCGCGGCCCCCTCGGCCGGCCCCCTGCGGCTAGACCCCGGTGATGCGGCCCCAGACCTTGTGCAGGCCTGGACGCTCGGCCGAGGTGACGTCGCGCATGGTGTGCAGCCGTGCCCGCATCTCGTCGGTCGGGAACAGCAGCGGGTGCTCCGCCAGCTCGGCCTTCTCCTTGTCCCCGCTGTCCGCCAGCACCTCGCGGGCGGCCGGCACCGGGCAGATGTACTGCACGGCGGCGGCCAGCTCGGCGGCCACCTCGGGTCGGTAGTAGTGGTCGATGAGCAGCTCGGCGTTGGTCTTGTGGTCGGCCCGGTTGGGTATCAGCAGGCTCTCCGCCCAGAGCTCGCCGCCCTCCTCGGGCACCACGAAGGCGATGTCCGGGTTCTCGGCGGTGAGCTGGACGGCGTCACCGGAGTAGGCCTGGCAGGCCAGCGCGGCCCCCGAGGCCAGGTCGCTGGTGTAGTCGTTGCCCGTGAAGCGGCGGATGTGCCGGCCGTCGACCATCTTCTGGACCAGGTCCATCGCCCGGTGCGCGTCGTCCTCGGTGAAGGCCCCGATGTCGGCGCCGTACCCGAGCATCAGCAGGCCGAGCGCCTCGTCCAGCCCGGCGAACAGGGTGACCCGGCCCTTGAGGTCGGGGGCCCAGAGGTCGGCGGTCGACCTGATTTCGCGGCCCAGCTCCTTGCGGTTGTAGGCGATGCCGGTGATCCCGGACTGCCACGGCACGCTGCGCCGGCGCCCGGGGTCGAAGGCCGGGTTCGCCAGCTGCGGATCCAGCTGGGCGGTGACGTTGGGCAGGTTGGCGCGGTCCATCGCCTGTACCCAGCCGAGCGAGACGTACCGCCCGGCCATCCAGTCGCTGACCACCATGAGGTCCCGGCCGGGGTCGCTGCCCTGGGTGAGGACCGGGCCGATCTTCCCGAAGAACTCGTCGTTGTCGTTGATGTCCTCGGTGTAGGTGACCTTGATCCCGGTCCGCTCGGTGAAGGCGTCCAGGGTCGGCCGGTTGCCGTCGTCGTCGACGTCGATGTACTGCGTCCAGTTGGAGAACGCCAGCCGCTTCTCGCTCCCCGAGCGGTCGGGCGCGGAGCGGTGGTCCTCGGCCACGTAGGCGGACGGGATGCCGCAGCCGGTCAGGGCGCCGGCGCCGATCAGCCCGGCGGTGCCGAGCACGCCGCGGCGGGTGAGGGTGGTGCGGGACAAGGTGGGCCTCCGGGGCGTGGGACGGCCCCGGGCGCACGCGGGCACCCGGGGCCGTCCTGTCGGGTCTGGTACGTCGTCGGGCCACGTGCACGCCGGACTGTGTGCTGGTCGGACTGCCTGCTGGTCGGACGGTCCGCCGATCAGACGGTGTGCTCGTCGGTCAGCGACAACACCTCGTCGAGCACGGCGAGACCGGCCTTGGCCTCCTCCTCCGTGACGGTGCACGGCGGGACGACGTGGAAGCGGTTCATGTTGACGAACGGCCAGAGCCCGCGCTTCTTGCAGGCGGCGGCCAGCTCGGCCATCGGCGCGTTGGCGGGGCCGGCCGCGTTGTACGGCACCAGCGGCTCGCGGGTGGCGCGGTCCTTGACCAGGTCCAGCGCCCAGAACACGCCGAGGCCGCGGACCTCGCCGATCGAGGGGTGCCGCTCGGCCAGCTCGCGCAGACCGGGGCCGATCACGTCCTCGCCGATCCGTGCGGCGTTCTCGACGATGCCCTCCTCCGCCATCGTGTTGATGGTGGCGACGGCCGAGGCGCAGGCCAGCGGGTGGCCCGAGTAGGTGAGACCGCCGGGGAACGGCCGCTCGGCGAAGGTCGCGGCGATCTCCGCGCTGATCGCCACCCCGCCGAGCGGGACGTACCCGGAGTTGACGCCCTTGGCGAAGGTCAGCAGGTCCGGGGTGACGCCCCAGTGGTCGGCGGCGAACCAGGCGCCGGTGCGGCCGAAGCCGGCCATCACCTCGTCCAGGATGAGGACGATGCCGTAGCGGTCGCAGATCTCGCGCACCCCGGCCAGGTAGCCCGGCGGCGGGATCAGGATGCCGGCGGTGCCGACCACGGTCTCCAGGATGATCGCCGCGACCGTGCCCGGGCCCTCGAACGCGATCACCTGCTCCAGGTGCTCCAGCGCGCGCTCGCACTCCTGCGCCTCGTTCTCGGCGTGGAAGTTGGAGCGGTAGGCGTACGGGCCCCAGAAGTGCACGACACCGGAGACGCCGGTCTCGTTGGCCCAGCGGCGCGGGTCGCCGGTGAGGGCGATCGCGTTGGCGGTGGCGCCGTGGTACGAGCGGTAGGTCGCCATGACCTTCTGCCGCCCGGTGTGCAGCCGGGCCAGCCGGATGGCGTTCTCGTTGGCCTCGGCGCCGCCGTTGGTGAAGAAGATCTTGTCGAGGTCCCCGGGGGTGCGCTCGGCGATCAGCCGGGCGGCCTCGCTGCGCGACTCGACGGCGAAGCCGGGGGCGATGGTGCAGAGCTTCGCGGCCTGCTCCTGGATCGCGGCGACCACCTTCGGGTGCTGGTGCCCGATGTTGGTGTTCACCAGCTGCGAGGAGAAGTCGAGGTAGCGATTGCCGTCGTAGTCCCAGAAGTACGAGCCCTCGGCGCCGGCCACCGCGAGGGGGTCGATCAGCGCCTGGGCGGACCACGAGTGGAAGACGTGCGCGCGGTCGGCGGCCTTGACGGCCTGGCCGGCAGCTGAGTCAGCGGTGGGGATGCTCATGCGGCAAGGCTAGGGAGTCGCGGTGCCGAAGTGCAGGTTCATCCTGTCAGGCGGTCACCCGAACGGCCGACAGGATGGCAAGGCGAAGGGCCCGGGTCGTTCCCGACCCGGGCCCTTCGCCAGACCTGTGACCGCGACTGGATCACAGCGAACCGACTGGATCGCCGTCATACCCCGCCCGACGGTCACGACCTGCTAGATCGCAGTCATACCCCGCCCGACGGTCACGACCTGCTAGATCGCAGTCATACCCCGCCCGACGGTCACGACCTGCTAGATCGCAGTCATGACGTGCTTCACCCGGGTGTAGTCCTCGAACCCGTAGGAGGAGAGGTCCTTGCCGTAGCCCGACTTCTTGAAGCCGCCGTGCGGCATCTCGGCGACCAGCGGGATGTGGGTGTTGATCCAGACGCAGCCGAAGTCCAGGCGGCGAGACATCCGCATGGCGCGGGCGTGGTCCTTGGTCCAGACCGAGGAGGCCAGCGCGTACTCGACGCCGTTGGCGTAGCCGACCGCCTGGTCCTCGTCGGAGAACTTCTGCACGGTGATGACCGGGCCGAAGACCTCGTTCTGGATGATCTCGTCGTCCTGGTTCAGCCCGGAGACGACGGTCGGGGCGTAGAAGTAGCCCTTGTCGCCGACCCGGTGGCCGCCGGCCTCGACCTTGGCGTGCGTCGGCAGGCGGTCGATGAAACCGGTGACCTGCTTCAGCTGGTTGGCGTTGTTCAGCGGGCCGTACAGCACGTCCTCGTCGTCCACGCCACCGGTCTTGGTCTCGGCCGCGGCCTTGGCCAGCGCCTCGACGAAGGCGTCGTGGATCGACTCGTGCACCAGCACGCGGGTGGCGGCCGTACAGTCCTGGCCGGCGTTGAAGAAGCCCGCGACCGAGATGCCCTCGACGGCCTCGGCGATGTCCGCGTCCTCGAAGACCACGACCGGGGCCTTGCCGCCCAGCTCCAGGTGGACGCGCTTGACGTCCTTGGCCGCCGACTCGGCGACCGAGATGCCGGCGCGCACCGAGCCGGTGATGGAAGCCATCGCCGGGGTGGGGTGCTCGACCATGGCCTGGCCGGTCTCGCGGTCGCCGCAGATCACGTTGAAGACGCCGGCCGGCAGCTCCATGTCCTTGAGGATGCCGCCGATGATCTCGGCCAGCAGCACGGTGGAGGCCGGGGTGGTGTCCGAGGGCTTCAGCACCACGGTGTTGCCCGCGGCGATGGCCGGGGCGAACTTCCAGACGGCCATCATCATCGGGTAGTTCCACGGCGCGACCTGGGCGCAGACGCCGACCGGCTCGCGGCGGACGATCGAGGTCATCCCGTCCATGTACTCGCCCGCGGCCTTGCCCTCCAGCAGGCGGGCGGCGCCGGCGAAGAAGCGGATCTGGTCCACCATCGGGCCGATCTCCTCGGAGAGGGTCAGCGCGCGGGGCTTGCCGGTGTTGCGGACCTCGGCGTCCACGATCTCGTCGGCACGGGACTCGACCGCGTCGGCGATCTTGAGGAGCAGCTTCTGGCGGGTGCTCGGGGTGGCGTCGCGCCAGACCGGGAAAGCGGCGTCGGCGGAGGCCATCGCAGCGTCGACATCGGCGGCGCCGGACAGCGGGGACGTCGCGTAGACCTCGCCGGTGGTGGGGTCCACGATGTCGAGCGTGCGGCCGTCCGCCGCATCGACGAACTCACCGTTGATGTAGTTGCGCAGCGTGCGAAGGTCGCTCACGGGTCTCTCCTCGGTCTGGGCCTGCGGCATTGCAGATTCCGGCGCCATGGTACGTCGGCGGATCCGCCGGGCGAAGGGCGCCGAGTGGCCGCGCCGGGCGCGGCGCGGTCCACTGTTCGGGGGGACGCGCGCTGCGCTGCGAAGCCGCGCGCGTACCGGACCAGGGTAGCCGTACGACAGCCGGTATCGACAGGACAACTTCGACACGGCAGTGAAATCCGTACATGATTTCCAAGATCACGACGAAATCAGCAGATCCCGCGCTTGCGAACAGAGGGCCGATCAGGCACAGTGGCGGCGTGGCCAACCGCGACCGGAACGCCAGCGTTCCCCTCGACGCCGCCTCCAAGGCGATCATCGAGCAGCTCCAGGAGGACGGGCGCCGCCCGTACGCCGCCATCGGCAAGGCCGTCGGCCTGTCCGAGGCAGCCGTACGGCAACGCGTCCAGAAGCTGCTCGACCAAGGCGTGATGCAGATCGTCGCCGTCACGGACCCGCTCACCGTCGGCTTCACCCGCCAGGCGATGGTCGGGATCCGGGTCGAGGGCGACATCGAGCCCGTCGCCGACGCGTTGGCCGCCCTCGACGAGGTCGACTACGTCGTCTGCACCGCAGGCTCGTTCGATCTCCTGGCCGAGCTGGTCTGCGAGGACGACGAGCACCTGCTCGAAATGATCAACAAGCGCATCCGCGCGCTTCCCGGCGTGCGGAGCACCGAGAGCTTCGTTTACCTGAAGCTCCGGAAACAGACCTACACCTGGGGCACCCGATGACAGCCGACCCGGCGCAGAAGGACCTTTCCAAGACCGCCTACGACCACCTGTGGATGCACTTCACCCGCATGTCGTCGTACGAGAACTCCCCCGTGCCGACGATCGCCAGGGGCGAGGGCACCTACATCTGGGACGACAAGGGCCGGAAGTACATCGACGGCCTCTCCGGCCTGTTCGTGGTGCAGGCCGGCCACGGCCGCGTCGAGCTCGCCGAGGCCGCTGCCAAGCAGGCCAAGGAGCTCGCCTTCTTCCCGGTGTGGAGCTACGCCCACCCGAAGGCCGTCGAGCTGGCCGAGCGCCTGGCCAACTACGCCCCGGGCGACCTGAACAAGGTGTTCTTCTCCACCGGTGGCGGCGAGGCCGTCGAGACCGCGTGGAAGCTGGCCAAGCAGTACTTCAAGCTGACCGGCAAGCCCACCAAGTACAAGGTCATCTCGCGTGCGGTCGCCTACCACGGCACCCCGCAGGGCGCCCTGTCGATCACCGGCCTGCCGGGCCTGAAGGCCCCGTTCGAGCCGCTGGTGCCGGGCACCCACAAGGCCCCGAACACCAACATCTACCGTGCCCCGGCCTTCCTCGAAGGCCCGGACGGCACCGTCGACCCCGAGGCCTACGGCCGCTGGTGCGCCGACGAGATCGAGGTGGCGATCCTCAACGAGGGCGCCGAGACCGTCGCCGCCGTCTTCGTCGAGCCGGTGCAGAACGCCGGTGGCTGCTTCCCGCCGCCGCCCGGGTACTTCCAGCGCCTGCGCGAGATCTGCGACCGCCACGACGTGCTGCTGGTCTCGGACGAGGTCATCTGCGCCTTCGGCCGCCTGGGCACCATGTTCGGCGCCGACAAGTTCGGCTACCAGCCCGACATGATCACCTGCGCCAAGGGCATGACCTCGGGCTACTCCCCGATCGGCGCCACGATCATCTCGGACCGCCTGGCCGAGCCGTTCTACAAGGGTGACAACACCTTCCTGCACGGCTACACCTTCGGTGGCCACCCGGTCTCCTCCGCGGTGGCGCTCGCCAACCTCGACATCTTCGAGCGCGAGGGCCTGAACCAGCACGTGCTGGACAACGAGGCGAACTTCCTCGGCACCCTGAACAAGCTGCGCGACCTGCCGATCGTCGGCGACGTCCGCGGCAACGGGTACTTCTACGGCATCGAGCTCGTGAAGGACAAGGTCACCAAGGAGTCGTTCAACGACGACGAGGTCGAGCGCGTGCTCTACGGCTTCCTGTCGAAGGCGCTCTTCGACAACGGCCTGTACTGCCGCGCCGACGACCGTGGCGACCCGGTCGTCCAGCTGGCCCCGCCGCTGATCTCCGACCAGTCGACCTTCGACGAGATCGAGCAGATCCTGCGGACCAGCCTCACCGACGCGTGGGCCAAGATCTGACGACCTGATCTTCCTTCCCCACCCTCCGCCGCAGGGCGGTCCCGCTCCCCGCGGGACCGCCCTGCGGCGTTTCCCGGACGATCTCTCGGACCAAACACGCCTGTTTCCGGGTGATTTGCCCCTGATGGGCCAGTGCGCCGCCACCGCGCCGGGCCCCGGTCGTTCTAATCTGACGACTGTCATATCCCTGCGGCCACCCAGGATGGAACCTCATGTCAGCGGCCCCGCCTGACAACGACGTGCTGTGGGCCCGGGGGATCGTCAAGTCCCATCACGGCACCCCCGCCCTGCGCGGCATCTCGCTCGGCGTCCGGGACGGCGAGGTGCTGGCGGTCACCGGCCCGCGCGGCTCCGGCAAGAGCACCCTGCTCGGCTGCCTCTCCGCCCTCCTCCCGGTCGACGAGGGGGAGGTCTGGTTCAACAGCGCCCCCGTCCACACCCTCGGCCGGGCCGGCCGCGAACGGCTGCGCCGCGACCGCTTCGGCTTCGTCGGCTCCGAGCCGCACCTGGTGCCCGAGCTGACCGCCCGGGAGAACGTCGCCCTGCCCCTGCTGCTGGCCGGCGCCGGCAACAAGGCCGCGTACACCGCCGCCACCGAGTGGTTGGAGCGGCTCGACATCGGCGACATCGCCCGGCTGCGGCCCGACCGGCTGATCCAGAGCCAGCGCCAGCGGATCGCCGTCGCCCGCGCGCTCGCCCCGCTGCCCCCGGTCGTCTTCGCCGACGACCCGACCGCGCAGCTGCACCGCGAGGCCGCCGACCAGGTCCTGCGGATACTGACCAGCGCGGCCCGCTCGCACCAGCTCACCCTCGTCCTGGCCACCCACGACCCCGAGCTCGTCCGGTACGCGGACCGCGCCGTCGCACTCGTCGACGGACGGCTGGCCGCCCCCGCCGCCCCCGTCCCGCGCGGCACCCCCGGACCGGCCGGAATCGCCGGAACCGCCGCCGCGCCGGGAGCCACCGGAGCGTCCGCCGTGTCGGCCACGCGCCGATGACGCCGCCCCGCCGCTGAAAGAGTCGACGTGTTCTATCTCCGCCTGGCCCGGGGCTACCGGGTGCCCGACCTCGGCCGCTGGCTGCTCACCGCGCTGGCCGGCGCGGTCGTCGCCGCGTTCCTGCTGCGCGCCCTCGGCCGGGCGATGAGCGACCCGGCGGGCGGCGCCGACGCCGTCGCCCGGCTGCTCTGGTGCCTGCCCCCGCTCGCCGCGGTGGCCTGGTTCGCCGCCGTGGCCGCCCGCGCAGTACCGGCCCGGCGCCCCGAACGGATCACCGGCCTCACCGCGGCCGGCGCCGGCTCCGCCCGGATCCGGACCCTGATCGCCGGCGAGATCGCGCTCGCCTGCACCCTCGGCTCCGCGCTGACCCTGCTGCTCTTCCTGGTCCTGCGCAACGACATCGCCGGGCCCTCGCTCGCCCCCGAGGTCGGCATGGGCCTTCCGCTGCCGGCCGCCGCGCCCGTCACGCTGATCGCCCTGGTCCCGCTCACCGCGGGGATCGCGGCGGCCGCCGCGGTGCCGATCGCCGAGACCCTGCCCGGCAGGCGGCAGCCCGTACCGACCGGCTTCGGCCCCCTGCGGATCGCCCTGCCGGTCGGACTGGCCGTGATCGGCCTCGCCCTGGAACTCATCGCGCTGCGTCCCGGCGCCGCCGCCGACGGCCGCCCGATCCACCTGCCGGCCGGGCTCGGCTCCACCAGCACCGCCGCGCTGGGCGGCTGGGCGGCGAGCGCCGTCGGGCTCGCCCTGCTCACCGGCCCGCTGCTGTCCTGGACCGGAACGCTGCTCGCCGTCGGCCGGCCGACCCCGCTGCGGCTGCTCGCCGGACGGGGGCTGACCGCGCAGGCCCGCCGGCTCGGCCCGCCGCTGGCCGTGCTCACCCTGGCGGTCGCGGTGGTGCTCACCACCATCCGCTACTGGATCGGGGTGCCCGGCAGCGCCGACACCCTGCCCGCCGTCGAGGCCTGTCTGGTGCTGGGCTGCGCGGTGGCCGCCGTGGTGTCCCGGCTGGCCGAGCTCCGCACCGCCCGCCGGGACGTCGCCGACGCCTTGCTGCGGATCGGCACCCCGCCCCGGTTGCTGTTCGGTGCGGTGGCCCTGCGGACCCTCGCGGTCGGCACCGTGCTGCTGGTCACCGGCGGGCTGACCGCCGCGCTGGCGGCCGCCGGTCTGCGCTGAACCGGCGCCCGCCGCCGGCGGGCCCGGCGGGGCCGGCCCGGTGTCTCAGCCCGCCGCGGCGAGCTGGCCGCAGGCGCCGTCGATCTCCTGGCCGCGGGTGTCACGGACGGTGGTGGGCACGCCGTGCGCCTGCAGCCGCCGGACGAACTCGCGCTCGTCCTCGGGCCGGGAGGCCGTCCACTTGGAACCCGGCGTCGGGTTCAGCGGGATCAGGTTGACGTGCACCCGGTGGTTCTTGATCAGCCGGCCGAGCAGGTCCGCCCGCCACGCCTGGTCGTTGATGTCCTTGATCAGCGCGTACTCGATGGAGATCCGGCGACCGGACTTCTCCGCGTAGTTCCACGCCGCGTCCAGCACCTCGGCGACCTTCCACCGGGTGTTGACCGGCACCAGCTCGTCACGCAGCTCGTCGTCCGGGGCGTGCAGCGACAGCGCGAGGCGGCAGGAGAGGCCCTCGTCCGCGAGGCGGTTCATCGCCGGCACCAGGCCCACGGTGGAAACGGTGATGCCGCGCTGGGAGAGGCCGAAGCCGTCCGGCGCAGGGTCGGTGAGCCGGCGGATCGAGGCCAGCACGCGGTTGTAGTTCGCCAGCGGCTCGCCCATGCCCATGAAGACCACGTTGGAGAGGCGGGCCTCACCGCCCGGGATCTCGCCCTCCTTGAGCGCGCGCATCCCTGCCGCGATCTGCTCGACGATCTCGGCGGTGGAGAGGTTGCGCGTCAGCCCGGCCTGGCCGGTCGCGCAGAACGGGCAGTTCATGCCGCAGCCCGCCTGCGAGCTGATGCACATGGTGACCCGGTCCGGGTAGCGCATCAGCACCGACTCGACGAGCGTGCCGTCGAACAGCTTCCAGAGCGTCTTGCGGGTGTTGTCGTCGTCGCACGACACGTGCCGGACCACCGACATCAGCTCGGGCAGCAGGCACTCGGTGAGCTTCTCCCGGCTGGCGGCGGGGATGTCCGTCCAGCTCGCCGGGTCGTTCGACATCCGGCCGAAGTAGTGGTTCGAGAGCTGCTTGGCGCGGAACGGCTGCTCGCCCAGCTCGGCGACGGCCTCCTTGCGCTCGACGGGGCTCAGGTCGGCGAGGTGTCGCGGGGGCTTGGCGCCACGCGGCGCGACAAAGGTGAGTTCTCCGGGCTTAGGCATGGTTCATCCAGTGTCGCAGACGTTCGGACCTCGCCAGACGGCCGAGGGGCTCCGGACGCCAGGCGTCCGGAGCCCCTCGACGGCTCCCACCGTTCGGATCCGCCCGGCCGGCTCAGCTGCCGACGAAGGCCGCCAGCAGCAGCCAGACCACCGGGGCGGTCGGCAGGAGCGAGTCCAGCCGGTCCATGATGCCGCCGTGGCCGGGCAGCAGCGAGCCCATGTCCTTGATGCCGAGGTCACGCTTGATCATCGACTCGCCCAGGTCCCCCAGGGTCGCCACGACCGCCGCGCAGCCGCCCAGGATCAGGCCCTGCCACCAGCTGCCGCCGTCGATGATCAGCTCCATCAGCAGCGCGCCCGCCAGCATCGACAGGCCGATGCCGCCGGCCAGGCCCTCGCGGGTCTTGCCCGGGCTGATCGTCGGGGCGAGCTTGTTCTTGCCGAACTTGTAGCCCACCGCGTAGGCGCCGGTATCGCTGCAGACGGTGACGATCAGGAACAGCACGATCCGCTGCGGGCCGTCGTCCGCCGCCAGCATCATCGCCACGAAGGTGGCCAGGAACGGCACGTAGAACGCGGTGAAGATGCCCGCCGTTATGTCCCGCAGGTAGTTCTCCGGCGGCTCGGCCATCCGCCAGACCATCACCGCCAGGCCGGTCAGCGCCAGCGAGGCCGCCGCCCACTGGACGCCGGCCCAGTACCCGGTGGCGATCATCGCGATGCCGCCCGCGACCAGCGGGACCAGCGGCGCCTTGATCTGCTTGCGCTCGGCCAGCCGGCTGGTCAGCTCCCAGATCCCGACCGACACGGCCGCCATCACCACGAACAGGAACAGCGCCTTCACCACGAACAGCGAGGCGATGATCACCGCGCCGAGGCCGACGCCCACGCCTATCGCGGCCTGGAGGTTGCGACCGCCGCGCTGCTTGCGGGGCTGCGGCTGCGGAGCGGGCTGGGCCACGGGTGTCTCCTGCCCTGGGTGGGACAACGGCACAGGGTGGGGCTGACCGGCCGCCGGGTGGCTCTGCGGCGGCGCGGAGTACGCCGGGACGCCCGGGTACGGCGGGCCGCCGCGGCCGGGAGCCGGGGCGGTCTCGTCGGTGATCGCGCGCAGCACGACCGTCTCCGCCGCGCCCGGCACCGCGGTCCGGGGCTGCTCGTCCCGGAACAGCGGTCCGCTCAGCCGACCGGCCTCCCGGGTCGGCCCCTCGGCGGGGTCGGGCCCTGGGTCGGCCGGTACGGGGGGCATGACCTGAGTCTCCTCCGCGTCACCGCCCCAGTACACCGGAGGCTGCTGCGAGTGACCCGTTCGGTGGCCGGGGTCACCCGCAGCGCCCGGTGCGCCCGGCTGCGGCGCGTGCGCCGGCCGGTACGGGGGGTGCGGCTGGTGCTGCTGATCGGATGGGCCCCAGTAGCCAGGGGCGTCAGGGGCGTCGTTCATCAGACTTCGAGCAGCTCGGCTTCCTTGTGCTTCAGCAGCTCGTCGACGGCGGCCACGTACTTGGCCGTGGTGTCGTCGAGCTCCTTCTCGGCGCGACGGCCGTCGTCCTCGCCGATCTCGCCGTCCTTGACCAGCTTGTCGATGCCGTCCTTGGCCTTGCGGCGCACGGAACGGATCGAGACCTTCGCGTCCTCGCCCTTGCCGCGGGCGACCTTGATGTAGTCGCGGCGACGCTCCTCGGTGAGCTCGGGGAGCACCACCCGGATGATGGACCCGTCGTTGGACGGGTTGACGCCGAGGTCGGAGTCGCGGATCGCCTGCTCGATGGCCTTCAGCGCGGTCTTGTCGAACGGCGAGACGATGGCCATCCGCGGCTCCGGCACGGAGAACGAGGCCAGCTGGTTGATCGGCGTCACGGCGCCGTAGTACTCGGCCACGATCTTGGCGAACATCGCCGGGTGCGCACGGCCGGTCCGGATGGCGGCGAAGTCGTTCTTGGCGACCTCGACGGCCTTCTCCATCTTCTCCTCGGCCTCGAGGAGGGTCTCTTCGATCACTGTGTACTCCCTGTCCGGTTCATCTGCTGTTGTCCCGACCGGTGTCGGTGTCGAAGCCGGTCGCGGTGTGGCGGCCGCCGAACGCGGTGCCGGCGTAGCGACGCCGTCCCGTACGGCTGATTGCTGCTCAGGCCCGGACAGAATCCTGGCTGATGAGTGTGCCGATCTTCTCACTCTTCACCGCACGCGCGATATTGCCCTCCGCCAGCAGCTCGAAGACGAGCATCGGGAGGTTGTTGTCCTTGCACAGCGTGATCGCGGTGAGGTCGGCGACCTTGAGGTCGCGCGCGATGACCTCGGAGTACTCCAGCGCGTCGAACTTGACCGCGTCCGGGTTGGTCCGGGGGTCGGAGTCGTAGACGCCGTCCACGCCGTTCTTGCCCATCAGCAGCACGTCCGCGTGGATCTCCAGCGCACGCTGGACGGCCGTGGTGTCGGTGGAGAAGTAGGGCATGCCCATACCGGCGCCGAAGATCACCACACGGCCCTTCTCCAGGTGCCGGACGGCGCGCAGCGGCAGGTACGGCTCGGCGACCTGGCCCATGGTGATCGCGGTCTGGACCCGGGTCTCGATGCCCTCCTTGACCAGGAAGTCCTGCAGCGCCAGGCAGTTCATCACGGTGCCGAGCATGCCCATGTAGTCGGAGCGGGCCCGGTCCATGCCGCGCACCTGGAGTTCGGCGCCGCGGAAGAAGTTGCCACCACCGATGACCACCGCGACCTCGGTACCGGCGCGGACGACCGTGGCGATCTCACGGGCGATCGCGTGCACGACGTCCGGGTCGACGCCGAGCCCGCCGCCACCGGCGAAAGCCTCACCGGACAGCTTCAGCAGCACCCGGCGGGGCGAGCCGGCCTGGGGGTCCTGCGCGGTCTCCTGCGTCTCCTGCATGGACTTCTCCTTCTACACCTACTGGTTCACAGGCGCGGGTGTGCGGATCCCCGACCTGCGCGTACACGCGAGGAGGCCACTGCCGCGGGAACCGGTACGGTGTCCTGCACGGCAATGGCCTCCTCGTCGTTCATGGTGCCGACGCGGCCCGCCCATAGACGGATGACGCTGGGTGAGCCCGTTCGGCGCGTCCCTCCCGCCCTGGTCAGCGGGCGGGGGCGGTTCCCAGCCTAAACGTGCCGGGAGTCCGGTGGAACGTGGCTCAGGCGCCGACGCGGAAGCGGGCGAAGCGCTTGAGGGCGACGCCGTTCTCCTCGAGGACCTTGGCGACGGTCTTCTTGTTGTCCTTCGCGAAGGCCTGCTCCAGGACGGAGAACTCCTTCACGAAGCCGGTGACGCGACCCTCGACGATCTTCGGCAGGGCGGCCTCGGGCTTGCCCTCCTCGCGCGCGGTGGCCTCGGCGACGCGACGCTCGTTCTCGATGTCCTCGGCCGGGATGTCCTCGCGGGAGAGGTACTTCGGCGCGAAGGCGGCGATGTGCTGCGCGACGTCCTTGGCGACCTCGGCGTTCTCCTTGTCCAGCTCGACCAGGACGCCGACGGCCGGCGGGAGGTCGGGGCTGGTCTTGTGGAGGTAGACCGCGACGAAGCCGTCACCCGCGAACTGGGCGAAGCGTCGGAAGACGATCTTCTCGCCCAGGGTGGCGTTGGCCTCGTCCACGAACTGCTGGACGGTCTTGCCGGGCTCGATCTCGGAAGCCAGCGCGGCCTCCAGGTCGGCCGGAGCGGACGCGGCGACGTGGGCGGCGATCGCGTCGGCGACCTGCACGAAGTTGTCACCCTTGGCGACGAAGTCGGTCTCGCAGTTGATCTCGACCAGAACGCCGGACTTCTTGTCCTCGGCGATCAGCGCGGCGACGGCGCCGTTGGAGGCGTCACGGCCCTCGCGCTTGGCGACGCCCTTCTGGCCCTTGATGCGCAGCAGCTCGACGGCCTTGTCGACGTTGCCCTCGGCCTCGTCCAGAGCCTTCTTGCAGTCCATCATGCCGGCGCCGGTGAGCTCACGGAGCTTCTTGACGTCCGCGGCGGTGAAGTTCGCCATGGTGTGAATCTCTTCTCGCGTCTCGCGTGTCTGCGTGGGGTTGTGCCGGGACCGCTGGTTCGGTCCCGGCACGGGAGAGAGGGGCACTTACCGGTGTCGTACCGGCGAGTGCCCCTCACCCTTGGTACGTCAGGCCTGCTCGGCCGGAGCCTCGTCGGCGGCCGCAGCCTCGGCGGCGGGGGCCTCGACCTCGGCAGCAGCCTCGGCGGCGGGGGCCTCGGTGGCGGCGTCGGCGTCGGCGGCCGGAGCCTCCTCAGCCTTCTTCTCGCCCTCGATGAGGTCCTTCTCCCAGTCGGCCAGCGGCTGGTCGGCGCCCGGCTCGGCCTTCGCGTCGCCCTTGGCGACACCCGCGCGGGACTTGAGGCCCTCGGCGACGGCGTCGGCGATCACACGGGTCAGCAGGGTGACGGAGCGGATCGCGTCGTCGTTGCCCGGGATCTTGTAGTCGACCTCGTCGGGGTCACAGTTGGTGTCGAGGATCGCGACGACCGGGATGTTGAGCTTCCGGGCCTCGCCGACAGCGATGTGCTCCTTCTTGGTGTCCACGATCCAGACGGCGCTGGGAACGCGCTGCATGTCGCGGATACCGCCGAGGGTCTTCTCGAGCTTGGTGTGCTCGCGCTCCAGAACCAGGAGCTCCTTCTTGGTGAGGCCGGAGCCGGCCACATCCGTGAAGTCGATCTCGCCGAGCTCCTTCATCCGCTGAAGGCGCTTGTAGACGGTCTGGAAGTTGGTCAGCATGCCGCCGAGCCAGCGCTGGTTCACGTAGGGCATGCCCACGCGGGTGGCCTGCTCGGCGATGGCCTCCTGGGCCTGCTTCTTCGTGCCGACGAAGAGGACGCTGCCGCCGTGGGCAACGGTCTCCTTGATGAACTCGAAGGCGCGGTCGATGTAGTTCAGCGACTGCAGGAGGTCGATGATGTAGATGCCGTTGCGCTCCGTGATGATGAAGCGCTTCATCTTCGGGTTCCAGCGGCGGGTCTGGTGACCGAAGTGGACGCCGCTCTCCAGCAGCTCCCGCATCGTGACGACGGCCATAGCCGTACTCCTAAGGTGTTGCGCCCGGCTCCGCGCAGTCGACGTGGTGGGTCGCGCGGTGGCGCTCCCCGCTCGGCGTCTGCGTACGGCCGGGTCAGGCTCGGTTTTGTCCGTGACAGTCAGGTGACAGCCACGCCTGACGCCCCGAACGTGCCGAGCCGCTTCGGCCCGAGTGGTCCGGAGACCCTTCGGGCTCGGCGGACCGAGCGGCACTCGCACCTGGCGGGGGCGGCGGCTGAGCCGCATCCGTCCACCGGTGGCGGGGCGTGCGAAGTCGACCCGGCGGACCGGGTCGCGTGTGAAGTGTACGGGAAGCGCCGAGCCGCGGGCGACTCCACAGGGACGGGAGGTCGGTGGGGAGGCGGGCGGGGAAGTGGGTGGGAGGGCGGACGGGACCGCGCCGGTACGGCCGGTGGGGCGGTGGACGGGGGCAGGACGACGGGGGCGGTGGGACGGCCTGGCCCGGGCTGGGGTAGGGAGGCCGGGGGTGGGGGCGAGGGGCCGCGTGCAGGGGTGGATGCGGGGGCGTGGGGCGTGCTCGGAGGAGCTCGCGCCGGGGGTGCACTCGGGGCGCGTCACCCGTGGGAGGGATGGCGGCTGTCCACAGGGCCCGGTTGTCCACAGGAATCGGGGTGGGGCTGGTCGGGCTCGCGTACCCCGGAGAACCTCGGCGGCATGACAACCGCCCTGGAAGCCACCGCTCCGTTCGTTCCGCCCGTCTCCCCCGCCGCGCCGTCCGGCGCCGCTTCGTCCACCACCGCGTCGTCCGGCGCCCTCGGCGGGGTCGGGGGCTTGTCGTCGCCCCCGCCACTCGGGCCGGGGCCCGGACCCAACCGCCGGCTGCTGCTCGCGCTTGTGACGGTGACGACCCTGCTGCTGACCGTTCTGCCGGGGCCGGTGGGCCATGCCGCCGAGGCGGCGGGGCACGGCTCGCGCGACTCCGTCGATGCCGGTGCCAGTGCCAGTGCCAGTTCCGGGGGCGGTGCGGGTTCCGGGAGCGGACGGGTGTGGCCGGTGGGCGGCCCGGGTGGGCTGGTCAGGCGCTTCGAGGCACCGGCCACACCATGGGCCGCCGGACACCGGGGCGTCGATCTCGCCGCCACGGGTGGTGCGGACATCCGGTCGGCCGCCCCCGGGGTGGTCTCCTTCTCCGGCCTGGTGGCGGGCCGACCGGTGGTCACCGTCACCCACCCGGCCTCAGGATCTCCGCCGCTGCGGACCACCTACCTGCCGGTCACCGGGAGCCTCGCCACCGGCACCACCGTCACGGCCGGCGAAGTGATCGGGCAGCTCACCCCCGGTGCCGTCCACTGCGCCGGCCACGACTGCCTGCACTGGGGGCTGCTGCGCGACGACCGGTACCTCGATCCCCTGGCCATCTTCGGAGCCGGTGCGGCCCGACTGCTCCCGCTCGGACGGGAGCGCTGAGACCGGTGCTCGGACGGGAGCGCCGGGCCCGGCTCGGTCAGCTCCCGCCCAGGCCGTGCAGGGCGAGCGCGACCGCGGCGTCCGCGATCACTTCCTGACTCAGGGCCGGTCCACCGGTAGGACGCTGCTCGGCCTGCCGAACGGCGGCCTCCACGATTCCCTGGAGCAGCCCGGCAGCCAGCCGCGGCTGCTCGTGACCGAGGTCCTGGAGGGCCTGGACCACCAGGCCGACGAGCTTGCCGTGGGCCGCCCGGATCCGCTCGCGCGCCGCTTCGTCCAGCTCCAGCGCCGAGATCGCCACCACCGCCCGGTGCCGAGGGTCCCCGGCCAGCGCGAGCTGACCTCGGACGTAGGCCTCGATCCGGGCCGCCGCGGTGTCGCAGCTCTCCATCCCGGCCTCGATCTCGGCCGCCCAGAGCGGGAAGTCGACCTCGCAGAGCAGCTCGACCACAGCGGCGCGGGAACGGAAGTACTCGTAGACCGAGGAGCGCGCCAGACCGGTGCGCGCCGCGAGCGCGGGGAAGGTCAGGGCATCCATTCCCCCCTCGGTGAGCAGGCTGCGGGCAGCATCGAGGAGGGCTGCCCGCTGCAGCTGTCGGTGCTCGGCCAAAGTGGCCGCTCGGATCTTCGGCACTGTCCCACTGTACGGAGCCCTACACCCCGCCGATACGGCGCCGCGCATGACGGGGTGCGCGGAGGGGATCCGGCGGCAGGGCAGAAGCACCCCGTAGGCGGCCCGCCAGGGGTCGGTGCTGCTGAACGATCGGGTGCCGAAGGGGCCGCTACCGGATGTCCGACAGCTTGGCTCGCAACTGCAGCACCGACTTGGTGTGGATCTGGCTGACCCGACTCTCCGTCACCCCCAGCACCTGGCCGATCTCCGCGAGGGTGAGGCCCTCGTAGTAGTAGAGCGTCACGACGGTCTTCTCCCGCTCGGGCAGGGTGTTGATCGCCTGTGCCAGCAGTCTGCGCAGCTCCCGGTCCTCGGCCACCTCCACGGGGTTGTCCGCGCCGCGGTCCTCCAGGGTGTCGCCCAGGCTCGGCCGGTCCCCGCCCTCGCCCACCGGGTGGAGCAGTTCGTCCAGCGCCACCACGTTGGCGAGGGAGAGCTGGCTGAAGATGGCGTGCAGGTCCTCGATCGCGATGCCCATCTCGGCCGCGACCTCGGGCTCGTGCGGTGTGCGGCGCAGCCGGGCCTCCAGGGTCGCGTACGTCCGCTCGACCGCCTTCGCCTTCTGCCGCACCGAACGCGGGATCCAGTCCAGGGCCCGGAGCTCGTCGATGATCGCGCCGCGGATCCGGCTGATCGCGTAGGTCTCGAACTTGATGGCCCGATCGATGTCGAACTTCTCGATCGCGTCGATCAGCCCGAAGACACCCGAGGAGACGAAGTCCGCCTGCTCGACGTTGGAGGGCAGACCGACCCCGACGCGGCCCGCCACGTATTTGACGAGCGGTGAGTAGTGCAGGATCAGCTGCTCCCGCAATCGCTGGTCGCCCGTCTCCTTGTAGGAGCGCCAGAGCGCTTCCAGCGCCGTGCGGTCGGAGCCGACGCCCGACTCCCGCCGTGGTGCCGGCGTCCCGACGGGAGCGGGCACCTCCGCGGGGGTGGACGTCTCCGCGCGTACGGGCGCGGCGTCCTGGCCCTGGGCCGGGCCGGGGACGGCGGCCACCTCGGGGGCGGTAGCCACTTCGGACGTACCGGCCGCTTCGGAAGCGTCCGGCGGACCGGGCTCGTCCGGCCGACCGGCGTACGCGCCGGTGTGCGCCGGTCGGCCACCCTGCCGGGCAAGGGCCCCCATCGCACCCGTCGCCTTGGGCGGGAACTCGGTCACGGGGCGCCGCTCGGTCCGCGGCCCTCCCGAGGACCGGGCGCCACCGGTCACTCTGTGTCCGGGAATGTGTGTGGGCATGCGTTGGTCTGCGCCGTTCTGCCGAGTCATGTGCTGATAGGGAAGGCATGGCGAGCGTAGCGTGACCGACTCACTGCAATGTGCTACCGCCACTCGGTCGTCCCCCGATCCGGTGGCGTTCGTGTCGCCGGGACCCGGCAGCGGGGGTGAACGCCTTGACCGGCGATTCACCGCCCCACCTCCCGCCGACGGCGGCGCACCCGGCCGCCTCCCGATTCGTCCTGATCCGCCCGATCGGTCACCGGCCACGCACCAGTCGCCAGTGGGCACCGTGCCGTTCCACGAAGCCGAGCGACCCCAACTCGTAGAGCCGGTGGAGCACTTCGTCCGGCGGGAGACCCGACTGCCGGGCCAGGCGCTCCACCGGCGCACCATCCGCCGTCGCCGGCACCGCCTCCAGGACCCTCGCCACGACCGGCTCCAGGAGGTCCCTCGGCAGCACCGGCCCGCCGCGTTGGGGCGCGAGGTCGTCACCGATCGCGCCGATCAGCTCGGCGACCTCCGCCGCGTCGGTGACCAGCGTGGCGCCGCCGCGAATCAGGGCGTGCACTCCGGCCGAGAGCTCCGACGTCACCGGGCCGGCGACACCCATCGTGTGCCGGTTGAGGTCCCGGGCGCGTCTGGCCGTACTCAGCGCCCCGCTGCGCAACGCCGCCTCGACCACCACCGTCCCTCGGGTGAGGGCCGCGATCACGCGATTGCGCAGCACGAACCGGAACCGGTTCGGGTGCTCCCCCGGCGGAAGCTCGCTCAGCAGCAGTCCCTGGGAGGCGATCCGTCGGATCAACTGGGCGTTGCCCCTCGGGTAGGCCACATCGACCCCGCAGGCGAGGACTCCGATGCTCATCCCCCCGACGGCCAGCGCACCCCGGTGGGCGGCCGCGTCGATCCCGTACGCCGCGCCGGAGGCCACCACCCACCCGCGTTCGGCCAGTTGCGCCGACAGCTCCCCCGCGACGTGCGCTCCGTAGGCCGTGCAGGCCCGCGCGCCGACGACCGCGACCGAGCGGAGGGCGAGCAGTCGCAGGGAACCCGTCCCGGACAACCAGAGCCCGAGCGGTCTGCCGGCTCCCAGGTCGTCGAGTTGGCTCGGCCATTCCGTGTCGCCCGGAATGATGAAGCGCCCACCGGCCGTACGCACTCGCTCCAGGTCCGCGACGGGGTCGACGTCGACCAGCCTGGCCCGGTAGGCGGCGAGCCGCTCCGCGTCCGGGCCCGGATGGTCGGGGACGGTGCCGTCCCGGATCGCCCGGACGACATCGGCGGCGTCGAGCTGGGTGAGCCACCGGCCCAGGACGGCGTCGCCCGGTTCGCTGAGCCTGCTCAGCGCTGCCCTGGCGAGACGCTCGGGCTCGGCCTCCCGCCCCGCTTCGGAGGGGTGCTGAGGGTGGTTCATCGTCTGGTTCATGCTCAGGTCTCCTTGTCGCTCGGCCGCTGATCGGGTGACGCGGCAGGTGGACCGGCACGGAGCAGCCGGTCGCCCTTCGGCCCGGCCGGCGGCAGCGGCTCGCCGCCGAGCCGGCCGAAGGAGCGCTCGGTCAAGGGCAGCCCCTGCTCCACACCGATGCGGAGCACCAGGGCCGTCCGTACGTCCCGCTGGTCCGGCCGGTCGCGCCCGGCGAGATCGGCGACCGTCCAGGCGACCCTGAGCACCCGGTCCAGGCCGCGGGCGGTCAGCAGACCGCGCTCCAGCTGTCGGGCGGCATCGTTCAGCGCGTTGGGGCCGAGCTGCCATCGGGTTCGCAGCTCATGGCCGGGCACTTCGGCATTGGTCCGCCACGGTGTGTGCGCCAGCCGCGCCGCCGCGCGCTCCCGCGCGGCAAGCACCCGGGCCGCCACGGTCGCGGTGCTCTCCGCCGTGGTGTCCCGCTCCATCAGCTCGACCCTGGTCACCGGAGCGACCTGGACTTGGAGGTCGACCCGGTCGAGCAGCGGTCCGGACAGCCGCCCCTGGTACCGGCTGACCATCGCCGGAGTGCACTCGCACCCCTCGCCCCGCCGCGAGTACCGCCCGCAGGGACAGGGATTCGCGGCCAGGCAGAGCAGGAACCTGGCCGGCAGCCTGAGCGATCCGGCCGATCGGGCGATCACCACCTCCCCCGATTCGAGCGGCTGGCGCAGCGCGTCGAGCACCCTGACCGGGAACTCCGGCGCCTCGTCCAGGAACAGCACACCCCGGTGGGCCAGCGAGACCGCGCCCGGTCGGGGCAGGCCACTGCCGCCGCCGACGATGGCCGGCATGGTGGTGGAGTGGTGCGGTGCGCAGTACGGCGCGCAGTCGATCAGTGGCCGACCGGCCGGGAGCAGGCCGGCCACCGAGTGCACGGCGGTGACCTCCAGGGCCTCCTTCTGGGTGAGTGGCGGCAGCAGCGCCGGGAGCCGCTCCGCCAACATGGTCTTGCCCGCGCCCGGTGGACCTTTCAAGTACAGGTGGTGACCACCGGCGGCGGCGATCTCCAGGGCGCGTCGGGCCTCGTACTGGCCGGCGACGTCCGCCAGGTCCAGCCGGGCGGCCCGGTCGTCGGGCAGTCCGCGCACCCCTGCGGTGGGGAGCATCAGCCCGGCCATCAGGGGATCCGGGCGGCCGCTGATCGGGTCGGGCGGCTCCTCCGGCTCGGGTGCGCCGGTCAGGACGGCGACGAGCTGCCGCAGGCTGCGCACGCCGATGACGGTCACGCCCGGGACCAGGGAGGCCTCGGCGGCAGTCTGTTCGGCCACCACGACCCGCTGGTAACCGGCGTCGGCGGCGGCGAGCACCGACGGCAGGATGCCGCGTACCGGGCGCACCCGCCCGTCGAGCCCCAGCTCGCCGATGATCAGCAGTTCGGCGATGGAGGACGGATCCAAGCGCTCGGCGGCGGCGAGGACGGCGCAGGCCACCGCGAGGTCGAAGCCGCTGCCACTCTTCGGTACCGAGGCGGGGCTGAGTCCGACGGTGAGCTTTCGCTGCGGCCAGACCTCGCCGCTGTTCACCAGGGCCGCGCGCACCCGGTCGCGGGCCTCGGAGAGGGCTTTGTCGGGCAGACCGACCAGGGTGAAGGCGGCGACTCCGGGCTCCAGATCGGCCTGGACCTCGACGATCACACCGTCGACGCCGACCAGCGCGACGGAACAGGTACGGGCGAAGGCCATCTCAGACCACCCCCCTCAGGTGGTCCACCGAGGCGGCGCCCCGGGCCCGGTTGATGACGGCCACGAGGTCGATCCGGACGCCGCCGGGCGGCACGGGCGGCCACTGCGGGTCCGCCGGCGCGGGGCTGTACCCGGGGCCGGCCAACCTGGCGAAGTGGCCGGGCCAGCGCTCCGCCACCCAGCGCTCCGCCAATCGCTGGAGTCGGGCGGCCTTGGCTCGGTCGATGGCCTCGCTCGGCTGCTGGAATCCCCGCTCGGAGCGGGTCTTTACCTCACAGACGGCCAGGGTGTCGCCGTCGAGGGCGACGATGTCCAGCTCGCCCTCGACGCAGCGCCAGTTGCGGTCCAGGATCCTGAGGCCGCTCTCGGCGAGCCGCCGGGCGGCGACCCGCTCCCCGTAACGGCCCAGCCCGTTGTTCGTGCCGCGCCCCGACAGGGCCTTCCCCGGACCGCCCCGCTCAGGACCGGCCTTCTCGAGAACGGCTTGCTCAGGACCGGCCTTCTCCGGGTCGGCCTGCTCAGTGCGCGGCGGAGCTGGCCCGTTTCCGAGCCCGGACAGCTCCGCCTGGTACTCCTCCGGTGCCCTCGCCGCCCTGCGCCGGGCCTGCCCACTCGGTCGGGCCTTGGGCGTCTCACTCTGCTTACGCGTAGTGCGCTTGGTGTCCTGCACGGTGACCACCTCCGACGCGGAGGTTTCCGTGCGGCCCGGGACAGGGCCAGAGGGTTGCTATTTCCTGTGGATAACCCGGGCCTGTGGATAACTTCTGTCACTCGCAGGAGTGAGAATCCCGGGAAAGTCGAAATTCCCCTGGACACCGCGGGACCGAGCGGTCCAACGTCAGTTCCCGAACCCGGACTCGTCCGAGGGCAGCTCCAGATCGCTCTTCGCGAGCTCCTCGATGTTCACGTCCTTGAAGGTCAGCACCCGGACCTTACGGACGAACCGGGCCGGCCGGTACATGTCCCAGACCCACGCATCCGCCATCGACACCTCGAAGAAGACCTCGCCCTGGACCGAGTGCACCTGCAGCTCGTAGTCGTTGGTGAGGTAGAAGCGTCGCTCGGTCTCAATCACGTACTTGAACAGGCCGACGACGTCCCGGTACTCCCGGTAGAGCTTGAGCTCCATCTCGGTCTCGTACTTCTCGAGATCTTCGGCACTCATCCAGGCGTCCCCTCAACTTGTCACGTCCACCCATTGTGGACCACCGCACTCACCCTCAGAGCCTTACCGGCGTGACTGGCGGCCCCTCGGCCAGCAGTCGCCCCACGAAGTCCGCCAGCCCGATCGGATAGATCGTTTCGGCGGTCTCCCCCAGCTCCTCGACCGTCCACCAGCGTGCCGCGAGCAGTTCGGCGTGCTCGTCCCTGCCCATCCTCGAATGATCGAGCACCGTCTCCACGGTCCGGGCCAGGTGGAACCACTGCTCCTGCTCGTAGCGCTGCTCCCGAAAGGAGTACGAAACCGTGTCGTACGCAACCACGGGCCCCAGGTCCACGCCCCGCAGCCCCGTCTCCTCGGCGAGCTCGCGCACCGCGGCCTCGCGAATGCTCTCCCCCGGTTCCAGGCCTCCTCCGGGGGTGAACCACCAGGTGACGTCCGGCATCACCGGATCCGAGCCCCGGAAGAGAAGCAGGCGGTCCTGCCCGTCCAACAGCAGGATCCGTGAAGCCTTGCGGTGCTTGGCCGTCATCGCCGCCCTCCCCCCTCCCCTCGTTCGCCGGGCCGATCCCCTCGATCCTGCCACCCGGCAGGACCTGCCGGGGCGATGTTCGGCAGAGCGCTCGGGCCACGGTCACCGGCGGTCGCGCGGCCGTCGGCGCCGACTCGAACTGAGGCTGCGCCGCCGATCGGGGCGGCGGCGCCCGCCGGAGCGGCGGCCGTGGCACCCGTCAAGCGTCGCGGCGGCGTCCCAGCCGGCGGGCCGCACCGGCCGCCCCGCTCACCCCACAGGTCACGACGATCATCGCCGCGCCTACAACGGTGGCGTAGAAGGCCGGCTCCAACGGTCCCGGCTCGCCGGCCTTCGGCCCACCGAGCACGTCGAAGGCGGTGGTGCGGGCGAACAGACCCGTCCGGCCGAAGGGCAGGACGGTGGCCTCCACCCGGGCCTCCACCTCGGTGGCGGGGATCGTGCCGCCGTCGACCTCCAGGTGGAGGCGGGAGTCGAGCGACCCCTGTCGGTTGTCTCCCAGCAGAAAGAGCCGGCCAGGAGGCACGTCCACGCTGAACGCGCTCCCCTGCGGGCCCTGCGTCTCCAGGTACGGCTCTTCCACCGGCTTGCCGTTGACGGTCAGCCGTTGGTCGTCCCCGGTGGTCGCCACGGTGTCCCCGCCGACCGCGACCACGCGCTTGACCATGAGTTCACCGCCCCACGCCTGGTCGCGGAAGACCACGACGTCACCCCGGCCGACGTCCTTGCCGTCGATCTGCCGGGCGACGACGGTGTCCCCGACCTTGAGCGTCGGGGTCATCGAGCCGGTCGGAATGCCGTACGGCCGGTAGTCCAGCGCCATGACCACGAAGCCGCCGACCAGCAGGACCAGACCGAGCCCGATCAGCACGCCCTGCAGCACCGCGGCCGGCCTGGGCCGGGACCGTCCGGGCGCGGGCGGGCGGTCCGCCGTCGGTGTCGCGACACTGCTCATCGAAACCATCCACCCCTGCCTGACCCGGGACCGCTCATGGCACGCCGGGGCCACAGGCGGAAAACCCGGCGGGCCGTGGCACGTCCGAGCAGATTACTCGTCGGTACCACGGCCCGCGCAAGACCCGGGGGCGACCCGGTGGTGGTCAGGACCGCTTCGCGCGCTCCGACCGGCCCTTCAGCCGGCGCACCAGCGGAAGCAGGCCGACCGCGCCGACCGCGCCGGCCACGGGCGGAACGAACGGCACGGCCGCCGCCAGACCCTTCTGGTCGAAGGTGTCCGGCACCGGCAGTGTCGACCAGTGGTTGATCGGCCAGGCCACCACGAAGGCCCGTCCGATGACCTCGTCCACCGGAACGGTGCCGCCACCCGGCTGGTCCATGTGGAAGCGGGAGTCCAGCGAGTCCGCTCGGTGGTCACCCATCACCCAGATGCGGCCGTCCGGCACCTTCACCGGGCCGAAGGGCTTCGTCCCGCAGGGGGTGTTACCGGGGAACACATAAGGCTCGTTGAGAGCGATCCCGTTGACCTTGACCGGCCCCTCGCCCTCGCACTCGACGGTGTCCCCACCGACCGCGATGACCCGCTTGATCAGGTCCTTCTCGTTCTCGGAGGGCATCAGGCCGACGAAGCTGAGCACGTCCTGCACCCCCCGTACGAAGGAGTTGTCGCTCTGCTTGGTGGGCTCGTCCGCCAGCCAGCCGCCCGGGTCGTGGAACACCACGACCTCGCCCCGCTCGGGCTCGGCTCCGAACCACGGGGTCAGCTTGTCCACCAGGACGCGGTCGCCGACCTGAAGCGTGTTCTGCATCGACTCCGACGGAATGGAGAACGCCTGGACGAAGAAAGTCTTGATCACCAGCGCCAGGACCAGCGCGATGCCGATCAGAATCGGCAGTTCCTTCCAGAACGAGCGCTGCTTGTGCTCCTTGCCGCCGGCCTTCTCCTCCGACCCGCCGTCAGAGCTCATGTCGTCGTCCCGGGCGTCGGAACCGTCGCCCTCACCACTGCCCTGCTCGTCCGCGGACTGAACCGCCGCGTCCTCCGCGGAACTCGAAGACACTGCGGACTCCGTCGACCGTTCCGCCCGATGACCGGAGCCCTCGGGCTCTCCGGCGCCTGAGCGGGCGCCGATCACCAAATCCCCCACAACGTCTCCTCCCAGCTGTGCGGACGCCTGCGCGTCCGCGCTCACAGTGCCGCACAGCGGGCACTACCTCCACCATCGACCGTGCCCCGGCCTCAGGGCCGCCCTCTTGGGGGACACCTGACACCGGCACAGCCTCCGGACGCGGCCGTTGTCGCGTACCGGCCGCACCAGCACTTCTCTATCACTCCCAGGCATCCGGCTCGCGCTCCCACGCACGCCGGCCGGCCCTCCACCGGTCAGCCGGACCTACTCCCGAGGCCGCCCAGGCCTTCGGCCGATGAGCGGAAGGATGCCCAACACACCCATAACGAGCGGAGGTTCCTTCGGAAGCGGCCCAACATCCATCGCTTCCGGCCCAGTTCCACGGACGTCCGCGGACCGGGCATCAAGTTGATGGACCCGGCCGACCGGCCAGGCCACCACGAACGCCTGACCGACCACACCACTCAGTGGGATGGTGCCCTGCCCCGGATTACCCATGTGAAAACGGGAATCGGCCGACACGTCCCGATGATCGCCCATCACCCAGAGCCGCCCCTGCGGCACCTTCACCTTGAACGGCTGGCGGGACGGCGGGTTGCCCGGCGACAGGTACGGCTCGTCCACCGCCGTGCCGTTGACGCTGAGGCGGCCCTGCTCGTCGCAGCACTCCACGGTGTCCCCGCCGACACCGATCACCCGCTTGATCAGATCCTGCTCGCTGTCGGACGGCAGCAGCCCGACGAAAGTGAGGACCTGCTTCGCCCCGCGAAGCACCGGCCCATCCGTGGACGGCTTGTGGTCGGCCTCCAGCCAACCGCCCGGATCCTTGAACACCACGACGTCGCCGCGCCCCGGCTCGGCACCGAACCAGGGGGTGAGCTTGTCCACCAGCACCCGGTCGCCGATCTGGATGGTCTGCTCCATCGAACCGGAGGGGATGACGAACACCTGCACCATGAAGGTCTTCATCACCAGGGCCACCAGCAGTGCCACCAGGACGATCAGCGGGATCTCGTGCAGGAGCGAGCGCTTGCGGCGGCGGGCGGCCCGGCGGGCGGTACGCCGACGGTCGGCCCGCCCGCGGATGGGCGTCGCTGCCTCCGGACCGGACGTCCCCGGTCCGTGTGCTCCCGCCGGATCGCCCGGTACCGCGTCGGAGGGTCGGTCCGCCAGGCGGCCCCTACCTCTGGTCCCCATGGCCACCGGTCCCCCCTACCGCGGCGAACGCCGCCGACCGGTCCAGGCCGGTCCAGTGGCCGACCGGGTAGACCACCCACTCCGCCCGTCCGATCACCTTGCCCTCGGGCACGAACCCGCCACCGGGCTCACCCAGGTGGTCCCGCGAGTCACGGGAGGCATCGCGGTGGTCCCCCATGACCCACAGCTTTCCGGCCGGCACCACCACATCGAAGGCCACCTTCGACGGCTCGTCCCCCGGTGCGAGGTAGGAGGACTCGTCGACCGGTACGCCGTTGACTGTGATCCGCGCGCCCGGCCCGGTACTGGTCACCCGGTCCCCGCCGACGCCGATGACGCGCTTGACGTAGACCGAGTCGTCGGCCGGCGCAAGTCCGAGATCCCGGACGAGCGAGCGCAGTGCGTTCCCGAACCCGGTCGGCTCGGCCGACCCACGCAGGAAGGAGCCCCTCCCGTCGAAGACCACGACGTCACCGCGCTGCGGATGCCCTCCGAAGGAGTAGGCCAGTTGGTTCGCGATCAGGCGGTCGCCCGGGCGAAGGCTGTTCTCCATCGACCCGGACGGCACCGCGAACGGCCGCGCCACGAAGGCGTTCACCAGGAGCAGGGACAGCAGGCAGATACCCACCAGCAGAAGGAGGTCACGCGAGCGCGAACGGGGCACCACCCCGGGCTCGTCCACCGAAACGTCGGCCGCAGCGCCCGCCGAGTCCTCCACCGAGTCCTCCACCGAGCCGTCGGCCGAGGTCCGCTCGGAGTCCGGGACCGCCTCCCGGGGCGCCTGGGCCTCGGGGACGCGCCGGGTGCCCGGCTCGAGCACCGGCTCCACCATCGGCGCCGTGGCGGGCACCGGCGCCGTGGCGGGCGCGGTCGTGGAAACGGCCGCGGACCGCGACGGCGAGTCCGCACCGGTGGGTGCGGGACAGCCGTCGCGGTCCGCGGATGGTTCGTGCGTGCTCATCGGGGGGTGAGCTTACCGTGCGGCAGCCGCGCCCCCTAGAGCGCTCCGATCCCCCGGGAGTACCGGGGGACGGTGGATCAGCGGTCGCGCTTCTCCTTGATCTTCGCGGCCTTGCCGCGGAGGTCACGCAGGTAGTACAGCTTGGCGCGGCGAACCGCACCGCGGGTCACGACCTCGATCTTCTCGACGACCGGGGTGTGCACCGGGAAGGTGCGCTCCACGCCGACGTTGAAGCTGACCTTGCGAACGGTGAAGGTCTCGCCGACACCGGCGCCGTGGCGGCGGATGACGACGCCCTGGAAGACCTGGACACGAGAGCGGTTGCCCTCGATGACCCGGACGTGGACCTTCAGGGTGTCACCGGCGCGGAAGGCCGGAATGTCGCTACGCAGCGAGGCCGCGTCGACAGCAGCGAGCTTGTTGCTCATGTTGCTCTCCATCGCAGGCGCCACGGGCCGCCCACGGAAGTTCGTCACAATGGGGTTCGCTGCGGGCCGCATCGGTTGGCGATGTTCCCCCCGTGGCGAGGGCACCGGACCACGTGACTCCTACGTGAGGAGACCAGCGACAGACAGCAGCGACCTATTCTTCCACACCATCGACCACAGACCGAAATCGACCGAGCTGCTCGTCCCAGGCCAGGCCGAGGATGCTCAGCGCCTCACGGTCCTTCTTGTCGAAGCCGCCGTACTGCCAGCGCTCGACCAGATCGGGGCGGTTCGCCAGGGTCCGGGCGAAGGCCTGCTCGCGCCGCCAGCGGGCGATCCGGCCGTGGTTGCCGCTGAGCAGGACGTCCGGCACGGTCCGGCCGCGCCACTCGGCGGGCTTGGTGTAGACCGGGCCCTCCAGCAGGTCGGCCATGGCGCCGGGCGCGAAGGAGTCGTCCCGGTGGGACTCGGCGTTGCCGAGCACCCCGGGCAGCAGCCGGGCGATCGCCTCGACCATCACCAGCACGGCGACCTCGCCGCCGGCCAGGACGTAGTCGCCGATCGACACCTCGATCACCGGCATCCGGGCGGCCGCCTCCTCGATCACCCGCCGGTCGATGCCCTCGTACCGGGCCGGAGTGAAGGTGAGCCACGGGCGTCCGGCGAGCTCCTGGGCCAGTTCCTGGGTGAAGGGGCGCCCGCTCGGGGTGGGCACCACCAGCGTGGGCACCTCCCCGTCGGGGCCCGCGCTCAGCACGCCGTCCAGCGCCTCGCCCCACGGCTCGGGCTTCATCACCATGCCCGGTCCGCCGCCGTACGGGCTGTCGTCCACCGTGCGGTGGATGTCGTGCGTCCAGCCGCGCAGGTCGTGGACGTGCACATCCAGCTGACCGCGGGCGCGGGCCTTGCCGACCAGGGAGATGTTCAGCGGCTCCAGGTACTCGGGGAAGATCGTTACGACGTCGATCCGCATCCCGTCCTGGACGCCCCGCACCGCGGGCAGCTCCTGCGGCGACAGTTCCTCGGCGGTCACTCCGACTCCTCCGGATCCACCGACTCGTCCGACCCGTCCGACCTGTCTGACCCCTCCGACCCCTCCGACCCGTCCGACGCATCCGCGTCGTCCGACTCGCCCCGCACGACCTCGGCCTGCTCCGGGTCGATCAGGCCGCCCGGCGGGTCGATAACGACGCGCTGGTTCTCCAGGTCGATGGTCGGCACGATGCGGGTGACGAAGGGCACCAGCACCTCCGTCCCGTCGGGCTTCTCCACCGTGAGCAGGTCCTGGTACGGGAGGTGGACGACCTCGGTGAGCTCACCGACCGGGGTGCCGTCGAGCAGGACGACGTCCAGACCGATCAGCTGGTGATCGTAGTACTCCTCCGGGTCCTCGGGGCTCTCCTCCGGGTCGACCTCGGCGATCAGGACGGTGCCGCGCAGGGCCTCTGCGTCGTTGCGGTCCTTGACGCCGGCGAAGCGCAGCAGCAGCCGGCCGCTGTGCACCTTGCCGGACTCGACGGTCAGCGGTCCGGCCGACGCGGGGTCGGTGAGGAGGACGGCACCGGGACCGAGCCGGAGTTCCGGCTCATCGGTGCGGACCTCGACGCTGACATCCCCCTTGATGCCGTGGGCGCGGCCGATCTTACCGACGACGAGCTGCACGGTGATCGTTCTCCTGGGTGCTGGGTGCTGAGTGCTGGGTGCTGGCGCTGGGCACTGGGTGTGGGTGCTGGTACGGGGTACCAACGGTGTGGTCGCCGTGACGGGTCCCGGCGCTGGAGCACAGGGCCGCGGAGGCGGGGGCACGGCGAGAAGGCGGTCGGGAACAGAGAAGGCCGGCCGGGACGACATGCGTCCCGACCGGCCTCAAGCCTGACGGCTGAACGAGCAGCAGCGTCAGCGAATGCTGTCCACGTCGACCAGGTCGACACGGACGTTGCGACCGCCGAGGGCGCCGACAACGGTGCGCAGTGCACGCGCCGTGCGGCCGCCCCGGCCGATCACCTTGCCGAGGTCATCGGGGTGCACACGCACCTCGATGGTGTTCCCCCGACGCAGGTTGCGCGAACGCACCTGCACCTCGTCGGGGTGCTCGACGATGCCCTTCACCAGGTGGTCGAGGGCGTCCTCGATCACGATCAGGCCTCGACGGCGGCGTCGGCGTCAGCCTCGGCCTTGTCCGACTTCTTGGCCTTCGGGGTGATGGCAACACCGGTGGTGGCGTCCTCGAAGCCGGCGACGGCCTTCGCGAACAGGTGCGAGAAGTCCTCGACCTTGGGCTCGGCAACCAGCAGCGGAGCCGGGGCCGGCAGGCCCTTGAACTTCTGCCAGTCGCCGGTCAGCTTGAGGATGGCGAGAACCGGCTCGGTCGGCTGGGCGCCGACGGACAGCCAGTACTGGGCGCGCTCGCCGTCGACCTCGATCTTCGAGGGGTTGTAGGTCGGCTGGTAGATGCCGATCTCCTCGATCGCGCGGCCGTCACGCTTGGTGCGCGAGTCGGCGACGACGATGCGGTAGTGCGGGGAGCGAATCTTGCCGAGACGCTTGAGCTTGATCTTGACTGCCACGGGAGTGGATTCTCCTGGTGTTGACGTGGGTGAGCGGCCGCACCGTCGCGTGGGGTTGCGAGGCTGGCCGTTCAAGGGACACGCCAGCCGTAGGAGAGAGGGGTCCTGCTCGGCTGCCGAGTACTCAGCTGTCCATTCTGCCATACCAGCGCGAACCGCCTCGCCGCCGCCCGCTCGGCCCGACCGCCACCGACCACGGCCCGAAGCCGCCCGGTCAACGCCCGGTCACGCTTAGAAGCGCTCGACCGGCACTGGCCCGGCAATCGACCGGCACTGGCCCGGTAACCGACCGGCACTCGCCCGGCAACCGACCGGCAACCGACCGGCACAGCCACTCCCCGGAGCCGCCCGACCGACACCCGGCCACGGCCACGGCTCACCACCGCCCCTCACCGGCCCACCACTCGGACCGCCACACCACCCGGCCGGCGCGGTCCACCCGTGGCCGACCGCCGAAACAGGTCGACCGGGAGCCCCCGCTCCCGGTCAGCCCAACACATCACAGCCGCCGGTCAGGGCCGCCGATCGGTCGCCCCGATCGGCCCTGCCGGCCGAGGCCGTCGATCGCTCCGGCCGGACGCACTGCCCGCACAGTCGCCGGCCGGCTCCCCACGCTACGCGATCTTGAACGGCTGCTGGCAGGCACCGCAGACGATGGACGCCTGCGCGAGGACCGACGGCACGACGCGGACATTGCGCCCGCACCCGCAGACCGCCTTGACCCGGACGCCGCCCCCGGAGGAGCCGTGCCGGGCCGCCGGGCCGCGGAAGGCGCGCGAGACGCCGTCCCCGGCCACCGCCTCCTGGTGAGCGCCGAGGGCCCGATCCAGCCGCTCGATGGTCTCGGCGTACCGCTCCTGCGTCTCCTTGAGCATGGTCACCTGGGAGAAGCCGCTGCTCGCATGCGGCTCGACCGGGTGCGCCAGGCCCAGCTCGGAAGCCAGGAGCAGGAAGCGCCGGTTGTGGTAGCGGCCGGCCCGCGAGGTGTCCCGGATGTCCCGGGCCGCGGCCAGACCGTGGGCAGCCTCGTGGAGGAGCCGCTCGAAACCGAGCCGCGTGCCACAGGCCGAGGAGGACTCGCCGATCAACGCCTCGGGCGAGGCGAGGTCGGGGAGGTCCTGATGGAAGGCCTGGATGTCACTCCAGGCGGCGGCCAGTTCGGCCGCGAGAACGAGGGGCTGTGTCGTGCTCACGCTAGACCAACGACGGAGTGCGAGCCGATGTTCCGCGTGTTCCCGATCTCCTGGAATTCCCAGGAAACTCTCAGGAATGTACGAGCGCGCGCGAAATGCGCGTTCCGGATCTGACGCAAGACCAACCCCCTGCCGGTTTGGGCCCGTCGTAGCTCGGCGGACCTCGTCATTTCCGTCCGGGGGGCGGGCTGTCGCACCCAGGACGTACGGCCCGTGGTCCTGTCGAGTTGACAGGGCCACGGGCCGTACACCGTACCGCTATTCCGTTAATACCGGCAGTTGACCGGCCAGTAGGGATGTCGACTGGTGAGACGGCCACCGGACGGTTACCGCCGGAATTCCCGACGGCGGTTGTCGACCGGATGTCCGACGGATGTCTCACGGTTGTCGGGCAGCTGCCGGATCATTGCCGTCAGCTGCCAGAAATCGCCAGTGCCTGTCGGTTTCCAACATCGACGACCAACGTCAGCCATCGCCTCGCCCGGGGCGTCCCGAGACCGCACCAGGCCCGTCCCGCGGGCCCGCCGGTCAACCGGCCCGAGGTCCGCCGGTGCGCCCACGTCCGAGCGGCCCAGCGGCCCGAGCACCACCAGAAACCCCAGCAGCCCCAACAGCCCAACCGACCCGAACGGACCCGAACGCCCCCGCAGACGCGGATCCGTCGGCGCACCGCTGTAGGTGCGCCGGCGGATCCGCGCGCCGTTCAGTGGGCGGCGCGAGCCGTTCGGTGGACGTGGCCGGTCAGCGGCCGGTCAGTCGCCGCTCAGCAGCCGATCAGTAGGCGCGGGCCACGATCGCGATGTTGCCGTCCTGGTCGTCCGTCTGCGGCACCGAGCCGTCGGCGGCCACGATGCAGCGCACCGAGACACCCTGCTCGGCCAGCTTGGCCTCGCCCTCCGGGCCCAGCTCGGCCCAGGAGATCCGGCCCCAGCCGGTGGCGGCGGCCTCGACGGCCTCGTCCAGGTTGGTCACGTCGACCGTGCGGGATTCGCGGCGCTCGCGGGACTGGCGCAGCAGCAGCGCCTGGTCCTCCTCCAGGACACCCGGGAGCAGCTCGGCCAGCGCGTCGATCGAGACCGGCTCCTTGCCGCCGGGGATGCGGCGGGCCAGCATCGCGGTGCCGTTCTCCAGGTCGCGCGGGCCGACCTCGATGCGCAGCGGCACGCCCTTGAGCTCCCAGTCCACGGCGCGGCGGCCGAACGGGGTGTCGGTGCGGTCGTCGACGACCACGCGGATGCCGACGGCCTCCAGCCGGGCGCCGATCTCGCGCACCTTGGCGATGACCGCGTCGTCACCCTTGATGGCGAGGACGACGGCCTGGACGGCGGCCAGGCGCGGGGGCACCCGCAGGCCGTTGTCGTCGCCGTGGGACATGATCAGGCCGCCGACCATACGGGTCGAGACGCCCCAGGAGGTCTGCCAGACGTACTCGCGCTCGGCGCCCTGGAGCTGGTAGGTGGTGTTGAACGCCTTGGCGAAGTTCTGGCCCAGCTCGTGGCTGGTGCCCATCTGCAGCGCCTTGCCGTCGCCCATCATGCCTTCGAGGGTGAGGGTGTTGATCGCGCCGGCGAAGCGCTCCTTGGCGGTCTTGCGGCCGAGCACGACGTCGATGCCGAGCACGTTGGTCATGAAGTCGCCGTAGACCTGGGTGTGGATCATCGAGGCGTACTCGCGGGCGTCCTCGTACGTGGCGTGGGCGGTGTGGCCCTCCTGCCAGAGGAACTCGGTGGTCCGCAGGAAGACCCGCGGACGCAGCTCCCAGCGGACCACGTTGGCCCACTGGTTGATCAGCAGGGGCAGGTCGCGGTGGCTCTGCACCCACTTCGAGAAGTACTCGTTGATGATGGTCTCGGAGGTCGGCCGGACGACGACCGGCTCGTCCAGTTGCTTGCCGCCGCCGTGGGTGACCACGGCGAGCTCGGGGGCGAAGCCCTCGACGTGCTCCGCTTCCTTGGTCAGGTAGGACTGCGGGATGAACATCGGGAAGTAGGCGTTCTGCGCGCCTGCCTTCTTGATGCGGGCGTCCATCTCCTGCTGCATCCGCTCCCACAGGCCGTAGCCGTACGGTCGGATGACCATGGTGCCGCGCACCGGACCGTTGTCGGCCAGCTCGGCCTTGTTGATGAGGTCCTGGTACCAGCGCGGGAAGTCGTCCGCCTGGGGGGTGAGAACGGGTGCCTTTGCCATGGGGCGAATGGTACGGGGACAAGGGGCCTGACTTCGAATCCGTTCCACGGAACCGGTTCGCGCGCAAGCCGTCCCCTTCCCGCCCGGGCCGGGACGGTGCCCGGGCCGCCCGGCGGCCGAAGGGCGCCCCGGTTCCGCCAGGGGGCGCACGACCGCGACACGCGCGCACCACCCTGCACCCCTCTGGACGCCGCGCCCGAGCCGCTGTTCGCTGGAGTGGGGCGGGACTTTGGGGGAGCCGTAGCAGGACACCGAAGGACCGGATGGGAGGCCGCGATGGCTTCAGCTCGAACGACCGGCACGACCGTACGACCCACAGGCGCACATCCGCACGACCGGCGGGCCGCGGGGGCGTGGCCCGCGCGGGCGCGCGACTGGGCGGAGATCCAGGAACGGATGCTGGTACCGCTCTACGAGGCGGTCTACGCCCGGCTGGAGGTCGGCCCGGCGAGCAGCGTGCTCGGCCTGGGCTGCCGCTCCGGCCTGGCGCTGCTGCTGGCCGCCGGGCGGGGTGCCCAGGTCGCCGGTCTGGAGCCGCACGACGAGCTGCGCGAGCTGGCGCGGGACCGTCAGCTGAAGGTGGGCGCGGGTGCCCGGCCACCGGCCGAGGTCCCCCGCTCGGCCTATTCGCTGGTCACGGTTTTCGAGCAGCTGCCGGGGGCCGCCGATCCGCAGCGCGTGGTGACCGACGCGGCCCGGCTGACGCTGCGCGGCGGGCACGTGGTGCTGGCCGCCTGGGGCCCGCCGGAGCGCTGCGAGAGCGCGGCCGTCCTGGACGTGGCCCGGCGGATGGCCGGGCGCACCACCGCACGCGACCCGTTCGGGCTGAGCACGCCCGGCGCCCTGGAGGACCTGCTCGGGCCGGCCCGCCTGCGCCCGGCCGGCAGCGGCCGGGTGAGCTGCCCGTTCGCCTATCCGGACCTGGACAGCGCGGTGCGCGGACTGCTCTCCACCGGCCTCTACGACGCGGCGGCGGAGTTCTCCGGGCTGTCGCTGGTGGCGAAGGAGCTGGAGGAGGCGCTGCAGCCGTACCTGCGGCCGGACGGCTCGGTCCGGATGGAGAACGTGTTCCGGTACCTGATCGCCGACCAGCCGCGGTAGCCCGACCGACCCCGGCGCGACCGGCCCCGGCCCGACCGGCCCCGGAGCGACCGGCGAGCGACCGCGTGGCCCACAGCGTGACAGAACCGCACCACGGCACCACCGAGCCGCCGAACAGCGAACAGCCGAACAGCCGAGCCGCACCACCGGACAGCCCAGCCGCCGCACCGCCCCACCACCGGAGCCGGACCGGGGCGCCCGCAGCCATCGCGGACGCCCCCGGTCGGCCGGCTCACGCCTGGTCGAGCGCCTTCCGGGGCACCCCGGCGGCCCGGTACGCCGCCTCCTCGTCCAGCGTCTCGGCCTCCAGCAGCGCGGCCGCCAGCGCGTCCAGCCTGGCCCGCTGCTCGGTCAGCAGCCGCACCGCCTCCTCGTAGCACTCGGCGACGATCCGCCGGGCCTCCTCGTCGACCGCGTCCAGCGTGGTCGGCGCCGCGGAGAGCCCGTACGCGCCCTGCGGGTCGGAGGGGACGGCGGTGAGCCGGCCGACCCGCTCGCTCATCCCCCAGCGGCCGGCCATCCCCCGGGCGATGTTGGTGACCTGCTCCAGGTCGCTCTCCGCACCGGTGGTGATCACCCCGGAGACCACCTGCTCGGCGGCCGTCCCACCGAGCGCGCCGATGATCCGGCCGCGCAGGTAGGGCTCGGTGTACGAGTAGCGGTCGGTCTCGGGGGTGGACAGGGTGACGCCGAGGGCGCGGCCGCGCGGCACGATGGTGATCTTGCGGACCGGGTCGGCGCCGGGCTGGAGCATGCCGAGCAGGGCGTGGCCGCTCTCGTGGTACGCCGTGCGCTCCCGCTCGGCCTGCGGCATGACCAGCGGCCGGACGGCGCCCAGCTGGACCTTCTCCAGCGCGTCCGAGAGGTCCCGCTCCCCCACCGCGTCCTGCTTGCGCTTGACGGCCAGCAGGGCGGCCTCGTTGACCAGGTTCGCCAGCTCGGCGCCGGTCATGCCGGGGGTGACCTTGGCCAGCTGGTGGAGATCGGTGTCCCCGGCCAGCGGGACGGCCCGGGTGTGGATCCGCAGGATGGCCGCGCGGCCGTCGCGGTCCGGCGGGCTGACGGTGATCCGCCGGTCGAAGCGGCCGGGGCGCAGCAGGGCCGGGTCGAGGACGTCCGCCCGGTTGGTGGCGGCGATGACGATGACGCCCTCGGAGCCGGTGAAGCCGTCCATCTCGGTGAGGATCTGGTTGAGCGTCTGCTCGCGCTCGTCGTGGCCGCCCATGCCGCTCACCCCGCCCCGCGCCGCGCTACTCCCCCGCGCCGGGCCACTCCTCGGCGGTCAGCGCGAACCGCTCGTGGTCCCGCCAGGCGCCGCTCAGGAACAGCATCCGGGGCGTGTACCCCTCGTGCCGGAAGCCGAGCCGCTTGGCCAGCCCGATCGAACGCGCGTTGTCCGGCTGCACGTTGATCTCCAACCGGTGCAGGCCGAGACCGCCGGCCGTCTGCGGGGCGAAGCAGCGGTCCAGCACCAGCCGCATGCCCTCGCTCATCCGGCCGGTCCCGGCGAACGGCACGTACGAGTCGTAGCCGAGCGCGCCGTTGCAGAACCGGCCCATCACGATGTTGGCGACGTTCACCTTGCCGACCAGCCCACCGGTGGCCTGATCGACGATCAGGAAGGTGCGCAGACCGGCGCCCTGGCGCTCCAGGAGATCGGGGAGCCCGTTCGGCTCGACCGGGTTCCACCGCCCGATGTGCTCGGCGGACCGGCGGACGGCCTCGGCGTACGGAACCTCGTCGTCGGCCCGTGGGGCCCTGATCGTCACTCTCACCCCACCATCATCGGACATGTGAACGGCCCGCCACCCGGATACCCCGGGTGGCGGGCCGTTCGAACGCCGACGGCGGCCCCGGACGGTGCCGGGGGCGGGCGGCGCCGCGGGAACCGCGGCAGGACCTGCAACAGGACCTACAGCAGGTCCTTGAACTCCTTGGGCAGCTCGAAGTCGGACGGGCCCTTGCCCGCGCCGAGGCCGAAGGCGCCGCCCTGGGCCGGCGGCTGGCCGGCGCCCGGGCCGAGCGCGCGGCGCTCGGCGGCCGCGGCCTCCTCCTGCGCGCGCTTCAGCGGGTTGCCGCTCTTGCGCTTGCCCTTGGCGGCCGGGGCCTTCTTGGCGGACTTCTTCGAGCCGCCGCCCATGCCCGGGATCCCCGGCATACCGGGGATGCCCTTGCCGGAGGCCATCGCCGACATCATCTTGCGGGCCTCGAAGAACCGCTCGACCAGGTTGTTGACCTCGCCGACCTGGACGCCCGAACCCTTGGCGATGCGCAGCCGGCGCGAGCCGTTGATGAGCTTGGGGTCGGTCCGCTCGGCCGGGGTCATCGACTTGATGATCGCGCCGACGCGGTCGACGTCCTTGTCGTCGATGTTGTTGATCTGGTCGCGGATCTGGCCCATGCCGGGCAGCATGCCCAGCAGCTTGGAGATCGAGCCCATCTTCCGGACCTGCTCCAGCTGGTCCAGGAAGTCGTCGAGCGTGAAGTCCTTGCCGCCGCCCTGCAGCTTGGAGGCGATCTTCTCGGCCTCGGCCTGCGAGAAGGTCTGCTCGGCCTTCTCGATCAGCGAGAGCATGTCGCCCATGCCGAGGATGCGCGAGGCCATCCGGTCCGGGTGGAAGGCGTCGAAGTCGTCGACCTTCTCGCCGTTGGAGGCGAACATGATCTGCCGGCCGGTGACGTGGGCGACCGACAGGGCGGCGCCACCGCGGGCGTCGCCGTCGAGCTTGGACAGCACCACACCGGTGAAGTCGACACCGTCGAGGAAGGCCTGCGCGGTGGTGACCGCGTCCTGGCCGATCATCGCGTCGACGACGAACAGGACCTCGTCCGGGTTCACCGCGGCCCGGATGTCGGCGGCCTGCTGCATCAGCTCGGCGTCGATGCCCAGACGGCCGGCGGTGTCGACGACGACGACGTCGTACTGCTTCTGCTTGGCGTACTCGATCGAGTCGCGGGCGACCTGCACCGGGTCGCCGACGCCGTTGCCCGGCTGCGGGCCGTAGAAGGCCACGCCCGCGCGCTCCGCGACCACCTGGAGCTGGTTGACGGCGTTGGGGCGCTGGAGGTCGCAGGCGACCAGCAGCGGGGTGTGCTTCTGCTGCTTCAGCCAGTGGCCGAGCTTGCCGGCGAGGGTGGTCTTACCGGCGCCCTGGAGGCCGGCGAGCATGATCACCGTGGGGCCGCTCTTGGCGAACCTCACCCGGCGGGTCTCGCCGCCGAGGATCGCGATGAGCTCCTCGTTGACGATCTTGATGATCTGCTGGGCGGGGTTCAGCGCGCCGGAGACCTCGGCGCCGAGGGCCCGCTCCTTGACCTGCTTGATGAAGGCCCGCACGACCGGCAGCGCGACGTCCGCCTCCAGCAGCGCGATGCGGATCTCGCGGGTGGTGGCGTCGATGTCCGCCTCGCTGAGGCGGCCCTTGCCCCGGAGGTTCTTGAACGTCGCTGCGAGGCGATCGGAAAGGGTGTCGAACACGTCGTCGCGGGTCCTCTGCGGCATCGGGATCAGTACGGTCGTCGCCCCCAAGGGTATCCGGCCGCCCTGGCAACGGTCTCCACCCCCGGACGAACCGGCCCGGGGGCGCCCGGAGCGGGCGGCTCCGACGGCCGCCCGCAGGCCCCGCGGCCGCCCGCGAGGACGGCGACGGGGCCCCGGCGGGCGTCGGGGCCCGGTCAGCCCAGCGCCGCCCGGACGGCCTGCGCCACCTCCCCGGCCCGCCGGCCGGAGAGCGGCCGGCCCGCCTGGTCGGTCAGGTAGAAGGAGTCCACGGCCTCCGCCCCGAGCGTGCTGACGTGCGCCGTCCGGACCCGGACGCCGGCGCCGTCCAGGGCCCGGCCGATCCGGTGCAGCAGGCCGGGGGCGTCATGGGCGCGCACCTCCAGCACCGTCGCCGTCGCCGAGGCCACCTCGGGGGCCACGGCGACCACCGGTGGCGGGGTGGGGATGCCGCGCCGGCGCGGGGCGGCCGCGTCGCGCTCGGCGAGCCGCCGCGGGACGTCCAGCGAGCCGTCCAGCGCCCGGCGCAGGTCGGCCCGGAGCCGGGCCGCCTCGGGCAACTCGCCGAACTCGGCGGCCACCGTCCAGGACAGCAGCAGCACCGGGCCGGCGCCGATCGGGTCCAGCTCGCGCAGGCCCGCCGAGCGGACGGTCAGCCGGTGCAGGGCCAGCACCCCGGCGACCGTGCCGAGCAGACCCGGCCGGTCGGGCACGGCGAGGGTCAGCCGCACGCCCATCGGCTCGGTGCCCGGCTGGTCGTCCCCGTCGGCCTGGGCCAGCAGCGAGAGCGCCGGACCGCCCGTCCGGGCGGCCTCGACGGCGAGCCGCTCCTGTTCGGCGGTCGGCGCCGCCTCCCCGGCGTGGGAGCCCCACCGGCCCGGGTCGGGCGACGGGTACGCGCCGGCCAGCCGGTCGGCGGCCCGGGCCGCCAGGCCCTCCACCAGCGAGGCCCGCCAGCGGCTCCAGGCGGCCGGGCCGGTGGCGGTCGCGTCGGCCTCGGTCAGCGCGTGCAGCAGCTCCAGCTGCGGCAGGGTGGCGACCACCTTGGTGATCGCCTCCACGGTGGCGGGGTCGTCCGGATCCCGCCGCGTCGCGGTCTCCACCAGCGTCAGGTGGTGGCGGACCAGCACGGCGAGGGTCTCCACGGACTCGTGGTCGAAGCCCATCCGGGCGGCCACGTCGCGGACGATCACCTCGCCCGCCTCGCTGTGGTCGCCGGGCCAGCCCTTGCCGATGTCGTGCAGCAGCGCCGCGACCAGCAGGAGGTCCGGCCGGGCCACCCGGCGGGTCATCGCGGCGGCCCGCACGGCCGTCTCCACCAGGTGCCGGTCGACCGTCCAGCGGTGCACCGCGTTGCGCTGCGGACGGCAGCGCACGCGCTCCCAGTCCGGCAGCAGCCGGGTGATCAGCCCCTCCGCCTCCAGCGCCTCCCAGACCGGCAGGCAGGCCTCCCCGGCGCCGAGCAGGGTGACCAGTTGCTCGCGCGCCTCGTCCGGCCAGGGCACCGGCAGCGGGCGGCACTCGGCGGCCAGCCGGCGGACCGTCGCGTAGGAGATGGTGAGCCCGTTCTGCGCCGCCGCGGCCGCCGCGCGCAGCGGCAGCACCGGGTCGGCGGCCGGGCGGGCCCCCTGGGCGAGCACCGCCTCGCCGTCCTGCTCGACGACGCCCTCGGCGAGCGGCCGGCGCTGGACCGCGCCGCGGGCCACCGCGCCGCCGCCCCGACCGGTGCCGGTGAACGGGAAGGAGAGCCGGGAGGAGCGCCGGCCCCGGGTGGTCCTGGCGGCCAGCACCCGGTCCACCGCCCGCCAGGTGACGTCACTCGCGTAGGCGATGGTCCGCGCGGCCTCGTACACCTGGCGCAGCAGGGTGTCGGCGTCCAGTACGCCGAGCCGTTCGGCGACCTGGTCCTGGTCCTGGAGGCTGAGCCGCTCGGTGGCCCGGCCGGTGACCAGGTGCAGCGCGTCCCGCACGTCCGCCAGCCGCAGGGCGGCGGCGTCCAGGCCGTCGCGCGGGGCGTCGGCCAGCCAGGTGGCGGCGATCGCGTTGAGCGCGACCACGTCGCGCAGGCCGCCGCGGGCCTCCTTGAGGTCCGGCTCCAGCAGGAAGGAGAGCTCGCCGTGGCGCTCGGCCCGCTCGCGGCCGAGTTCGCGCAGCTCGGGCAGGCGGTTCGGGGCGCCGGCGCGCCAGTCGGCGAGCACGGCGGAGCGCAGCCCGGCGGTGAGCTCCCGGTCGCCGGCGATGTGCCGGGCGTCGAGCAGGCCGAGCTGGGCCTTGAGGTCGTCGGCGGCGACGGTCCGGGCCTCGGCGAGGGTGCGGACGGAGTGGTCGAGCGAGGCGCCGGCGTCCCAGACCGGGTACCAGATGCGTTCGGGCAGTTCCGGGTCGAGCGGACCGTCGTGCAGCAGCAGGACGTCGAGGTCGCTGCGCGGGGAGAGTTCGCCGCGCCCGTAGCCGCCGACCGCGACCAGGGCGACGCCGGCCGGGGCACCGGCCGCCGCCAGCAGTCCGGCCAGCCACTCGTCGGTGAGCGCGGCCAGCGCGGTGCGGCGGGCGGTGCCGACGAGGCCGGGCGTGTCCAGCAGTCGGGCCCGGGCGGTGCCGTGGTCGGGCGGTCCGTCGTCCCCGGACGGGCGCACGGGGGGAGTCGCGGGCCCGGCGGCGGGCCGGGAGGGCGGGTCGGGCTGCGTGGTCATCGGGGGTCCCCGTCCGTCGTCGTCCGGTCTGAGCGCGCGCTGGTCGAGCGGGCGGCGCCCGGGTCGCGCGAGGAACGCCGATTCGCGCGAGGAGCGCTGATACGCCGTCAGCGGACCCGCGACCACGGGGTGGTCACGGGCCCGCCGGCGGGATCGTGCTGAATGCTAGGCCCTGTCCTGGAGGAAGGGGTCCTGGTCAGAGGGCGTCGGGGCCGCGCTCACCGGTCCGGACCCGCACGGCGGTCTCGACCGGGACGCTCCAGACCTTGCCGTCGCCGATCTTGCCGGTCCGGGCGGCCTTCACCAGGACGTCGATCAGCTGGTCGGCGTCGTCGTCCTCGACCAGGACCTCGATTCTGACCTTGGGTACCAGGTCCACGGTGTACTCCGCGCCCCGGTAGACCTCGGTGTGACCTCGCTGGCGGCCGTAACCGCTCGCTTCGGTGACGGTCAGCCCGTGCACCCCGAAGGCCTGCAGGGCGGCCTTCACGTCGTCCAGGCGGTGCGGCTTGATGACTGCGGTGATGAGCTTCATCAGGCGTCGACCCCGGTCTTCTCGGTGTTCTTCCCGGCGGCCCTGGCGGCGGCCCCGGAGGTGGACTCGGTGACCACCGCGGCGGCCATCCTGGCCGGACCGGCCCCCAGCGCGCTGAAGTCGTAGGCGGACTCGGCGTGCTCGGCCTGGTCGATGCCGGCCACCTCGACCTCCTCGGCGACCCGGAACCCGACCGTGCTGTCGATCGCCTTGGCCAGCAGCCAGGAGACGACGAAGGAGTAGGCGGCGACCACGGCCACGCCCATCGCCTGCTTGCCGAGCTGCTCCAGGCCACCGCCGTAGAACAGGCCCTTGGCGGTCTGGCCGACGGTGCCGGTGGCGAAGAGGCCGACCAGCAGCGAGCCGATGGCACCGCCGACCGCGTGCACGCCGACCACGTCGAGCGAGTCGTCGAAGCCGAAGCGGTACTTGAGGCTGATCGCCGCGGCGCAGACGGCGCCGGCGATCAGGCCGATCGCGACCGCGCCGAGCGGGCTGACCGAACCGCACGCGGGGGTGATGGCGACCAGACCGGCCACCGCGCCGGAGGCGGCGCCCAGCGTGGTGAACGCGCCGTGCCGCAGCTTCTCGTAGATCAGCCAGCCGAGCAGCGCGGCCGCCGTGGCCACCTGGGTGTTGACGAAGGCCATCGCGGCGACGCCGTTGGCGGCCAGCGCCGAGCCCGCGTTGAAGCCGAACCAGCCGAACCAGAGCAGCCCGGAGCCGAGCATGACCAGCGGCAGGCTGTGGGGGCGCATCGGGTCCTTCCGGAAGCCGACCCGCTTGCCCAGCACCAGGCAGAGCGCCAGGCCCGCGACGCCCGCGTTGATGTGCACGGCGGTGCCGCCGGCGAAGTCGATCACGCCGTTGCGGTCACCGAGCCAGCCGCCGTTGCCGCCGTCGAAGAAGAAGACCCAGTGCGCGACCGGGAAGTAGACGATGGTCACCCAGAGGGCGATGAACAGGCCCCAGGCGGTGAACTTGGCGCGGTCCGCGACGGCCCCGCTGATCAGGGCCGGGGTGATGATCGCGAACATCAACTGGAAGGCGGAGAACGCGGTGACCGGGATGGTCCCGGTCAGGTCGTTCAGCCCCACCCCGCGCATCCCGAGGAAGTCCAGGTTGCCGATCAGCCCGGCGCCGGCGTCGGGGCCGAAGCTGAGCGAGTACCCGTAGAGGACCCAGAGCACGCTGACGATGCCCAGCGAGAGGAAGCTCATCGCCAGCATGTTGAGTGTGCTCTTGGCCCTGACCATGCCCCCGTAGAAGAAGGCCAGCCCGGGGGTCATCACCATGACCAGGGCCGCGCAAATGAGCACGAAGGCGGTATCGCCTGCGCTGAAGCCGTCCGGCATCGGCGTCTCCTCATGTATGGAAGCCGCTCCACACCCGGGATACCTGTCCCGTGCCACCCGGGGTGTCGGCGATGGGAGGAGCGTGCCGAAGCGGGGTTTCGACCGATGCGACCCGGTGTTTCGCGACCGTGACGACGGCGACGCGCGGGTTACGCCTACGTGAACCACGGCCGCGCCGCCGGGCCCGGTGGGTTACCGTGCCGCCCCGCGGCACGCGCGGTGCCGGACACACCACCGACCGTGGCGGCGGCGGCCGTCACGGTCGGTGGGGGCTGGGGAGGCCGAGGGGCCGGGGGGCTGGGAAGGCTGGGGGCGGACGCCGGTGCGGGTCAGACCACCGACACGTACTCCGGGATGTCCTGGACCACCCGCTCCTTGAGCCGGCTGATCGCGTCCACCCCGCCGTACCGGGCGGCGGCGGCCTCGGTGGTCTTGCGGACCCTGGAGTTGAGCCGCTCGGAGCGCACCTTGGTGGCGATCTCCACCGCCTGCTCGGCCATCACCACGGCCTGCTCGGGCTCACGCTGCAGCAGGTGCACGCTGGCCATGCCGATCAGGTTGAAGGCGTAGGAGCGGACGTGGTCGCCGTCCTGGCGGAAGAGGTCGACCGCCCGCTCCATGACCGGGGCGGACATCGAGGCGTACAGCTCGGCCCGGTCCGAGTGGTAGGCGAGGTCGCGGAAGGAGTGCGCGTTCTCGGCGTTCAGCTCGGCCGGCGAGAAGAACTTCAGCCAGTCCGGGTCGCCGTCGCCCTCGCGGATGTCGGTGAAGGTGTCCTCGGCCAGCCGGACCGCCCGGGCACAGCGGTTCACCTCGCCGATGGTGGCGTAGGCGCGCGCCTCCATCGCGTACAGCAGGGCCTGCTGGCGCGGGGTGGCGGTGTCCCGGCTGCCGTACTGGGCCAGGTGGATCAGCTCCAGGGCGTCCTCGCCGCGGTTGAGGTGGATCATCTGGCGGCTCATGTCGGTGAGGATCAGCGCGCCGAACGGGCGGTCGCCGGCCTCCTTGGCGGCGTGCAGGGCCAGCACGTAGTACTTCTGCGCGCTGGGGTGCATCCCGACGTCGTAGGACATCCAGCCGGCCAGGTGGGCCAGCTCGGCGGTGAGCCGGAACAGCCGCCGGGTGGTCTGCTCGGGGTAGGTCTCCTGGAGCAGGTCGGTGACCTCGTGCAGCTGGCCGACGACGGCCTTGCGGCGCAGCCCGCCGCCGTTCTGCGCGTCCCACTGCCGGAACATGACGGTGGTCTGCTCCAGCAGTTCCAGCTCGGGCTCGGAGAGCCGGCCGGTGAACGGCTCGCCGCCGTTGGCGGCGGTCAGGATCGGGGTGGGCGCGCCGTTCGGGCCGGGGGCGAGCCAGCGCTGCATCGGCTCGATCAGCGCGGCGCCGGCCGTCATGGCGAGCGAGGTGCCCAGGAAGCCCCGCCGGTTCAGCATCAGGTCGCTGCGCGAGTAGTCGCTGATCAGCTGGACGGTCTGCGGGGCGCTCCACGGCAGGTCGACGCCGCCGCCGACGGTGGAGACCGGGATGGCGGCCCGCAGCCCGAGGTCCTCGATGGAGACCACGGAGCCGAAGCGTTCGGAGAAGAGCTCCGACATGATCTTCGGGATGGGCTCGCGGGGCTGCTCCCCGTCGAGCCAGCGCCGCACCCGCGAGGTGTCGGTGGACACGTGGTGGGCGCCGATCTGGCGGGCCCGGCGGTTGACCTGGCGGGCCAGTTCGCCCTTGGACCAGCCGCTGCGGGCGAACCACGTGGTCAGCTTCTCATTGGGTTGCTTCTCTGCCATGGGAACGTCCCCATCCCGCCCGGCCCCTGCGGGGCCCCGATCGTGACCGCCCGACGGTTGCGGGCTCTTGCCAGACGTGCTGCTTCTCTTCCGTACCCGAGGTGCTGTCGAGACCGCTGGTCGGACCACTCGTCGCACTGGTGTGCCATCCTCGCGGACGAGCCGTCAGATTCCCCAACTCCCGCCCCCACAGGGCCGGAAGCGGACTCCCCGACGATGTCTGCGTGCTGAACGTAACGCCCCGCACACGGTCCCGGGGAGCGGCCCTGGCGAAACGCCACCTTTCGCCACCCCCAGGAGTGAACCGATCCAAGACCGCACACGCTTCACTGGATAGTCCCGGCGGTCCGGCATATGCGGGCTGCCAAGTCCCCACCGGCACCACGGCCCCTCACCTGCAACCCACGGCAGCCCCAGGCGAGTTTGCCGCCCACCCCGGTAGACGGCCGCCTCGTGGACACGACGATCCGGCACGAGCACCGCCCCCCACAAGGCGGCGCCCGAGGCGCAGGGCCGCAACAGGCGCACGCCATGCGCCGCGCGCCGCTCCCGCACCACGCACGACGCAACGGACAATCAACACAAAGTCACCATCCCGTAACCATCGGCAACGAGAACCTGTTGGGGGAGGCATGGACAACCTGTTCGGCGAACTTCGACTGGGGCACCTGCGGTTGGCCCCGCTGAGCGCACGCCGCCGCACCCGGGTGACCGCGTCCCGGGCGGCCGCGGAGTACACCGGCCGCTGGGGCTGGGCGGTCACCGTCGGCAACCAGTCCGGCCCGGCGGCCGCGGCCCGCTGCCACTGCGGGGCCGCCCGCTGTGCCGCGCCCGGTCTGCATCCGGCCCCCGGCGGCGCACCGGCGGACCGCACCGGTACGAACGTCTCCGTCCTGTTCCCCACCGGCCGCGCCTTCGACGTCCTGGACGTCCCCGAGCAGGCCGGCCTCCAGGCGCTGGTCCGGCTGGAGCGGATGGGCACCCAGGTCGGCCCGGTGCTGGCCTCGCCCACCGGCCGGCTGCAGTTCCTGGTCGCCGCCGGCACCGCCCGGCGGCTGCCCGACCTGCTGTACCGGATGGGCTGGGACGACGCCGCGCTCGACCTCACCTGCCACGGCGAGGGCAGCTACGTCGCCGCGCCGCCGACCGTGCTCGGCGGTCTGGGCCCGGTCCGCTGGCTGCGCCGGCCCACCCGTGACAACGCCGGCTGCCCGCCCGAGGCCCGGCTGCTGCTCGGCACCCTCGCCTACGCCTGCCACCGCGGGCGCGAGCGCAGCGCCGAGCCCGCCTGGCTCGCCTCGTAACCACCCCGCCCGCCGGCCCCGAGGGGCCGCCGCCCGCTCCCCCACCGCGCCGCCCCGGAAGACGCCGGGACACGCGGAAGGGCCCGCCCCGACCGGAGCGGACCCTTCCTCGGACAGCGGCCGGGGCTCAGTCCCCGATCAGCGCGTCCACGAACGCACCCGCCTCGAACGGCGCCAGGTCGTCGGCGCCCTCGCCGAGCCCGATCAGCTTGACCGGGACACCCAGCTCCCGCTGCACCGCGACCACGATGCCGCCCTTGGCGGTGCCGTCCAGCTTGGTGAGCACGATGCCGGTGATGTCGACCACCTCGGCGAAGACCCGGGCCTGGATCAGACCGTTCTGGCCGGTGGTGGCGTCCAGCACCAGCAGCACCTCGTCCACCGGGCCGTGCTTCTCCACGACCCGCTTGACCTTGCCCAGCTCGTCCATCAGGCCGGTCTTGGTGTGCAGCCGGCCGGCGGTGTCCACCAGCACGGTGTCGGCGCCCTCGGCGATGCCCTCCTTGACCGCGTCGAACGCGACCGAGGCCGGGTCCCCGCCCTCCGGGCCGCGGACGGTCCGCGCGCCGACCCGCTCGCCCCAGGTCTGCAGCTGGTCGGCGGCGGCGGCACGGAAGGTGTCGGCCGCGCCGAGCACCACCGAGCGGCCGTCGGCGACCAGCACCCGGGCCAGCTTGCCGGTGGTGGTGGTCTTGCCGACGCCGTTGACGCCGACCACCAGGACGACGGCCGGGCCGGCCTCGTGCTTGGTGGAGTGCACCGTGCGGTCGGCGTCCTTGCCGACCAGCTCGACCAGCTCCTCGCGCAGCAGGGCGCGCAGCTCGTCCGGGGTGCGGGTGCCGAGCACCTTCACCCGGGTGCGCAGCCGCTCGACCAGCTCCTGGGTGGGGGCGACGCCGACGTCGGCGGTCAGCAGGGTGTCCTCGATCTCCTCCCAGGTGTCCTCGTCGAGGTGCTCGCGGGAGAGCAGCGACAGGAGGCCCTTGCCGAGCGAGTTCTGCGAGCGGGAGAGCCGGGAGCGCAGCCGGACCAGCCGGCCGGCGGTGGGCTCGGGGACTTCGAGGGCCGGCGCCTGCTCGGCCTCGACCGCCCCGGGAGCCTCCGGGGCCGCCTCCGCCTCGGGGAGCTCGACCTCCTCGACGGTGCGCCGCGGCTCCTCGGTCGGCGGCGCGGCCTCCTCGCCGACCTGGGGCTCCCGCGGGGTCCCGGGCGGCGTGATGACCGGCGGCCGCGCCTTCGGGGGGAGCTCCCGGCGTCGTCTGCCGGAGACGACGAGGCCGGCGACCGCGCCGACGGCCAGTACGGCGATGACAACGGCAAGGATCACGTATTCCACATCAATCTCCTTCTCGGGATCCCACGACAGAGTGATCCTTCGGTCACCGACGCACGGGGCGTCGCCGCCTCCCTTACGCCGACGCGGTGCCGTCCGGCACCGCGTCGGGGCTTGGCCGTCATGAGGTCGTCAAGCGGCTGAATCAGAAGCCCCCTCGCGCGCGAGGGGGAGGAGTCACAACCCGTCCAGTATCCGTGATCGGGTCGCCCACGGGCAGCTGCCCCGGCGTCGGCCGGTGGATCACCCGGTCGGACGGGCGGCGGCGGCCGCCTCCCGCTGCCCGGCCGGCTGCGCGAGCGCCCTGCGCCGACGGGCCGGGGGCGCCCCCTCCCGCAGCCGCTGGCTGATCACCTGGGAGATGCCGTCGCCCTTCATGGTCACGCCGTAGAGGGCGTCGGCGGACTCCATGGTCAGCTTCTGGTGGGTGATCACGATCAGCTGGGAACTCTCCCTCAGCTCCTCCATGATCCCGACCAGCCGGCGCAGGTTGGTCTCGTCCAGCGCCGCCTCCACCTCGTCCATCACGTAGAACGGGCTGGGCCGGGCCTTGAAGATCGACACCAGCAGCGCCACCGCGGTCAGCGAGCGCTCGCCGCCGGAGAGCAGCGAGAGCCGCTTGACCTTCTTGCCCGGCGGCCTGGCCTCCACCTCGACCCCCGTGGTCAGCATGTTGTCCGGATCGGTCAGCACCAGCCGCCCCTCCCCGCCGGGGAAGAGCCGCGAGAAGACGCCCTCGAACTGGGCGGCGGTGTCGTGGTACGCCGAACTGAACAGCTGCTCGACCCGCACGTCCACGTCCTTGACGATGTCCAGCAGGTCGCGCCGGCTCCGCTTGAGGTCGTCCAGCTGCTCCCCGAGGAAGGTGTGCCGCTCCTCCAGCGCCGCGAACTCCTCCAGCGCCAGCGGATTGACCTTGCCGAGCTGCTGGTAGGCCTTCTCGGCGGCCCGCAGCCGCTTCTCCTGCTCGGCCCGGTCGTACGGCCGCGGCTCGCCGGGCTCCCCGCCGTCGTCGGGTGCCGGCGCCGGGACGAGCCGGTCCGGCCCGTACGAGGCGAGCAGCTCACCGCCCTCGATGCCGAACTCCTCCAGCGCCCGGGACTCCAGCTGCTCGATCCGCAGCCGCTTCTCGGCGCGCAGCACCTCGTCCCGGTGCCCGGCGTCGACCAGCTTGTCCAGCTCGGCCTTGAGTTCGCGGCCGTGCTCGCGGTGCTCCCGCAGCTGCGCCTCCCGCTCGGCGCGCGCCTGCTCCACGGCGGCCCGTCCGGCGTCGGCGCGGGCCAGCGACACCTCCAGGCAGGCCAGCAGCTGTCGGGCGCCGGCCGCGACGGCGTTCGCCACCCGGGCGTCGTGCTCGGCGCGCTCCCGGCGCTCGGCGGCGCGGGCGCGCGCCTCGCGCTCGGTCCGCGCGGCCCGGTCCAGCTGGTCGGCCCGCCCGGCGAGGGCGCGCACCCGCTCCTCGTGCGTCCGCACGGCGAGCCGGGCCTCCAGCTCGGCCTGCCGGGCGCCGGTGGCGGCCGTGGCCAACCGCTGCTGTTCCGCGGCGTCGGGTTCGTCCTCCCCCGCGTCGGCCGACTCCTCGGCGGCCGCGAGCCGTCCGGCCAGCTCCTCGGCGGTGTCGAGCAGGTCGGCCAGCCCCTGCTCGGCGCGACCGGCTGCGGCCGCGAGCCGTTCGGCCTCGCCGGCGGCGGCCCGGGACTGCCCGCCGAGCCGGCCGAGTGCGCCGGCCACCTCGGCCCGCTCGCGCTCCGCCTTCCGCCGGGTGGTGGCCAGTTGCTCCAGCCTGGCGGCCGACTCCCCCCGGAGTTCGGTGAGTTCGGCCAGCCGTTCGGCCGACTCGGCGCAGCGGAGGTCCAGTTCGCCGATCGCCCGGGCGGTCTCGTCGACCGCCGCCTGGGTCTCCAGCAGGCTCGGCGCACCGCCCGCGCCGCCGTACGCGAAGCCCGCGCCGAGCCGGTCACCCTCGGCGGTGACCGCGGTCAGCGCCGGGTGCTCCGTCACCAGCCGCACCGCCTCGTCGAGCGAGCCGACCACGGCGATCCCGGCCAGCAGGGCCCGCGCGGCCGGCAGCAACGGGGCCGGGCCGTCGACCAGTTCGGCGGCCCAGCGGGCGGTGGGCGGCAACGGCGGCGTCGGCGCGGCCGGCTCGGGCGCACCGGCGATGAGCAGCGCGGCCCGGCCGGCGTCCGCCGCGCGCAGCAGGCGCAGGGCGTCGGCCGCCGTGCCGGGCGAGTCGACCGCCACCGCGTCCGCGGCGGCGCCGAGGGCGGCCGCGACGGCGCCCTCGTGCCCGGGCGCGATCCGCAGCAGCGTGGCCGCCGGGCCGAGCAGCCCGGTCAGCCGGTCGGCTGCCGCCAGCAGCGCGCCGGTGCCGTCCTTGCGGCGCAGCCCCAGCGCCAGGGCGTCGTGCCGCGCCGTCAGCCCGGCCCGCTCGCGTTCGGCGGCGCCGGCGGCCTCGCGGGCACCGGCCAGATCGCGTTCGACGGCGGCGAGCCGCGCACGGGCCGCCTCGTGGGCGGCCTCGGCCCGTTCGTCGTCCCCCGCCGAGGCGTCGACCTGCTCCCGCAGCTCCTCGTACGCGGTCCGGGCGGCCTCGGCGCGCAGCAGTGCCTCGTCCCTGGCCTCGGTGAGCCGGCCGATCTCGGCCTCGGCGGCGGCGGCTTCGGACCGGGCGGCCGCGGCTTGCCCCTGCAGCCGGGCCAGCCCTTCGCGGCGGTCCGCGATGGCCCGGGCGGCGTCCTTCAACCGCCGCTCCTCAGCGGCGAGTTCCCGCTCCAGCTCACCCCGGGACTCGACCGCCTCGGCGAGCGCGTACCGGGCCTCCTCCAGGGCCTCGGCCAGGGCGGCCTCCTCCTCCCGGACGTGCTCGGCCTCGCGCTCCAGCTCTTCCGGGTCCCGGCCGCGCCGCTCCTCGACCGCTCCCCCGGCGGCCGCGTGCCGGGCCCCGGCCTCGGCCAGCCCGACGGTGCCGCGGGTCCGCTCGGCCAGGGCGGAGAGCCGGTACCAGGTCTGCCGGGCCGCCTCCAGGCCCGGACCGAGCTGCTGGACCTGCGCCTCCAGGACGGCCTCCCGCTGGATCGCCCGGGACAGCTCCTGTTCGACGGTGGAGCGGCGCAGCTTCAGCGCCAGTTCGTCGGCGACCTCGGCCTCGACGGCGGTGCGCAGCGCGAGCAGGTCGTCGGCGAGCAGCCGGAGCCGGGCGTCGCGCAGTTCGGCCTGGATGCCGGCCGCGCGCCGGGCGATCTTCGCCTGCCGGCCCAGCGGTCCGAGCTGGCGCCGCAGTTCGGCGACCAGGTCCTGTGCCCGGTTGAGGTTGACCTGCATCGCGTCCAGCTTCCGCAGCGCCTTCTCCTTGCGCTTGCGGTGCTTGAGGACGCCGGCCGCCTCCTCGATGAAGGCGCGGCGGCCCATCGGGTCGGCGTGCAGCACGGAGTCGAGCTGTCCCTGCCCGACGATGACGTGCATCTCGCGGCCGATGCCGGAGTCGGAGAGCAGTTCCTGGATGTCCAGCAGCCGGCAGGTGTCGCCGTTGAGCGCGTACTCGCTGCCGCCGTTGCGGAACATCGTCCGGGTGATGGTCACCTCGGCGTACTCGATCGGCAGCGCGCCGTCGGAGTTGTCGATGGTGAGGCTGACCTCGGCGCGGCCGAGGGGGGCGCGCCCGCTCGTCCCGGCGAAGATGACGTCCTCCATCTTGCCGCCGCGCAGCGACTTGGCGCCCTGCTCCCCCATCACCCAGGAGAGCGCGTCGACGACGTTGGACTTGCCGGAGCCGTTGGGACCGACCACGCAGGTGATCCCGGGCTCGAACCGCAGGGTGGTGGCGGAGGCGAAGGACTTGAACCCGCGCAGGGTCAGACTCTTCAGGTGCACGCGCCGGTCTCCTCGTCGCTCGCCAGGGCCCCAGCGGCGACTGTATCCGGACGGACCGGCGCCGACGGCGCCCGGACACGACGAAGGGACGCCACTCAGGGCGCCCCTTGCAAGCTGCGTCCCTTATCGGGGCGGCTCAGTGCACTGCTGCGTCGATCTGCGAGGACCGGGCGGGACTCAGGTGAGAGCCGGCTCCCGCTGATCCAGATCGATGCTGTTGAGCAGCGAGTGCTCGTCAGCGACAGCGGTGAGCGCGTCGTTCTCGGCCTGCATCCGAAGGAGCTCGGACTCAAGATCCTGGACACGCTGCTGAAGCCGTCGCACCTCGGTGAGCATTCGCGGGTCGGGGCCGCCGACGTACCCGAGAAGCGCCTTTGCCATGATGAATGGTCCTCCACGCTGAGTGACCGAACCGGAACGGTACAGGTCTAGGGGGAAGGGGGACGCACGCGCGTCGCGCCACCGGCAGTGCTGGCTGGGCACTACGGCACAACCACCGTGAGCTGGGCTCACGAGGGCGTGCGCCTACCGGGTAAACGCGGTCGTGTGCGCGGGCTTCCAGCGTCTCACCAAAGACGGAAAGGGTCAACACGATCACCGCACGCTACCGCGCCCCTGTCACCTGCCTGGCGGTGTGGTCACACCAGGGGGATCTCGGGCCGGTCCACCAGTCGCTCGTGGATCATCGTTCGATGCGGAGTCAACCACGAGTCTGCCCAGATGGCAACCGTATGACACCGAAGGCCGCCGATCATTTCACGGGGGCGGGCCCCGGCCCGTCCGCCACGGCGCGCGGGGCCCCGGTCAGCGGATCTCGAAACCCGGGTAGCCGGTTCCGACGGCCGTCCAGATCTCCGTCACCCCGCTGACGCGGCCGGGCGTGTCCGGGCCGCGCAGCAACGCCAGCAGATGCTCGCAGTCGGCCGCGAGTCCCTCGGCCACCACCTGCACCCGGCCGTCGCCGAGGTTGCTGGCGTAGCCGGTCAGCCCGATCTCCAGCGCCCGCGCCCTGGTCCACCACCGGAAGCCGACCTGCTGGACCTTGCCCCGCACCCAGGCGGTCACCCGGACCGGTTCATCACTGTGGGCGTCGCGACCGTGCATGGCCCCGACCCTATCGGGCCGGATCGCGGGCCGCGCTACGGCGCCGTGGGGCCGGCCATCGTCCAGTCCGGGCTGTGGATCTCCGCCCGGAGGTCCCCGCGCCGGCCCTCCTCGCCGCAGGTGCGGCAGACCCAGGCCGGGTCGTAGGGGTGCGGCTCGTGCCCCTCGGGGCTGTGCTCGAAGCTCACCGGCGGCTCGGGGAGCAGCCAGCGGTCGCCCCAGCCGAGCAGGGCGTGGGTGAGCGGGGCGAGGTCGCGGCCGGCCTCGGTCAGGTGGTACTCGTAGCGCGGCGGCCGCTCGCTGTAGGCGCGGCGCTCGACCACGCCCGCCTCCTCCAGCGCGCGCAGCCGGGCGGTGAGCCGGTCGCGCGGAGCGCCGGTGTTGCGGGCGATCCGGTCGAAGCGGTGGTTGCCGTAGAACAGCTCGCGGACGGCGAGCAGGGCCCACTTCTCGCCGACCACGTGGAGCGCGGCGGCGATCGAGCAGGGCCGGCCGGGGAGGGCGGGCGGGGCCGAAGGCGTGTGGGAGGTCACACCACCAGCCTGCCACACAGGGTTGCGTTCTCAAACCTCCTCGGGCGCACCACCGGCGGGGCCCGCGGCCCCCGCCGGCCACCGGCGGGCCGCGGGCCCGGTCGTCACGCCGACGGGGTCAGAAGCCCCCGCCGAAGTCACCGCCGCCGCCGTCGAAGCCGCCCCCGCCGCCGAAGTCGCCCCCGCCGCCACCGTCGAAGCCGCCGTCGAAGTCACCGGAATCGAAGTCGGCGCCGGAGAAGTCGCCGCCCTCGTAGCCGGAGCCGCCGTCGTAGCCGGAGCCGCCGTCGTAGCCGGCCCCGTAGGCCGGGGAGCTCATCATCGAGCCGAGCATGGTGCCGACCAGCAGGCCGGGCAGCAGCCCGCCGCCGCCGAAGCCGCCGAAGTAGCCGCCCGCCCACGGGCCGTACGCCGGGCCGGCGTTCCAGTACGGCTGCGGGCCGTGCTCGGTCGGCACGGTCCGGATCTCCGGGTCCTGCCCGGTGGCCAGCCGGTCGGCGTCCGCCCGGCAGACCGGGACGGTGCGCGCCGCGCCGCCGGCCGGTGCCCAGTCGGCGTCCCGCACGGACGGGCCGTGCCGCGGGTCGAAGAAGCACGGCGGCCGGCGCTCGGGCAGCGGCCGCTTCGCGCGCCGGGCGTCCAGTGTGGCCAGCGCGAACCGGCCGTCCTCCAGTGCCTCGGTGACCGGCTTGACGTCCTCCGGCCCCTTCGCCTCGTCCATGCTGCGCTTGGCCCGCTCGTAGGAGTCCAGGGCGTGCGTGTAGTCGGCCCGCTGGACGTCGTCGGCGTCCGGGGCGCCCGGGCTGAAGTCGAGCCGGTCCAGCTCCTCGCCGAACGCGGTGATGTCCTCGTCCACCACCCGGCGCAGCTGCGCCAGTTCGGCCCGGCGCCGCTCCTCCTTGCGCTTCTTCGAGCGGCGGAAGAGCAGGAACACCCCGGCGCCGGCCAGTGCCAGCAGGGCCAGCGGGACGACGACCGCCGCCACCGAGAAGCCGCCGGAGCCGCTGTTCACCCCGTGCCCCTTCACCTGGGGCGCGGCGGTGTCGACGAAGTCGTTCAGGGTCGCGTCGACGTCGCCCGGGTGCGAGCGCGCGGACGCGCCCGCGATGCGCTCGGCGCTCGCGGCGGCCAGCGCGGCCTTGTCGGACTGGGCCAGGAACCGGTCACCGCGCCAGATGCCGTAGACACCGGTGATGCCGACCTTGGTCCGCAGGTCGGAGAAGACCGTACTCGCGCCGTACGGGTCCGCCGCCGGGACCACTGCGATGAAGATCGGCTTGTCGGCCTTGCGGATCTTCTCGGTCAGGGCGTCCGCCTGGCCCTGGCTGAACCGGCCGGTCATCGCCGGGTCGACGTAGACCCGGCCCTGCTTGAGCGCGGCGGTGGCGTCGTCCAGCCCGCCGGCCGCGGCGGCCGCCGGGGCCAGCACGAGCAGCAGCCCGAGCAGCAGCGCCACCAGGGCCGACAGCCCGGCACTCCGGGAGCGTCGTCGAGCGAGGGTTCTCATGCCATCGACGCTACCCCTCCCGCCACGTCGACAGGGCATCCCCTTCGCGTACGGGCGGCCCCGCGCACCCCCACCGTCCGCCGGGGTCGCTCCCCTCCTCGCGGATGATGTTTCCCCCGGCCGCCCCGGAGACGGGCCGGGGCGGGAACCCGGCCGTCGGCCCGGTCGTCCGTCCCGGCGGGTCCACGGGTGGTCGAGGAGCGCTCGACGGCCGATCGGGCCCTCTCCCCCGACCAGGCATAGTGGTGGCCGGGCCTCGGCCCCTTACCTACTCCTGACCTCTTCTCCCGATCGGAGCATCTGGGTGTTCATCGGCCTCGTCACCGCCGTGGCGGCCTCCGCCTGCTACGGCACCGGTTCGGTCCTGCAGGCCGTCGGATCACGTCGCTCCGCCCGGGAGGAGGCCGCCGCCGCGGGCAGCGGCTCGGCGGGGGTCACCGCACACGGCGGGCCCAGCCTCGCCTCCACCGCGAAGGCCGCCGTCACCTGGGAGTTCATCCTGGGCACCGTCCTCGACTTCATCGGGTTCGGACTCGGCGCCCTGGCCGCGCGACTGCTGCCGCTGTTCCTCTCCCAGACCATCATCAGCGCCAATCTGGTGATCACCGCGGTGCTGAGCATCAAGCTGCTCGGCATCCGGCTCAAGCAGTTGGAGTGGGCGTCGATCGGCGTGCTCTGCTCGGCGCTGGTGCTGCTGGCCGTCTCCGCCGGGCCGGAGGGCGGCCACCACGTGGAGATGTCCTTCCACTGGTGGCTGCTGCTGATCACCACCGTGCTGCTGGTCGGCGGCGCCCTGCTGGTGCGGCGGATGGGCGCCAACGGCGCGATCGTCGCCGGTCTGCTCTCCGGCCTCGGCTTCGGCGCGCTCGGCGTCGGCGTGCGGATCCTCAACGGCGTAGAGCCGTTCGACCTCGGCGCGCTGCTCTCCGACCCCGCCCTGTACGCGATCCTGGTCGGCGGCATCGGCGGGATGTACGTGCACACCGTGGCCCTGCAGATCGGCTCGGTGAACGGCGCGACCGCCGCCCTGGTGGTCGGTGAGACGGTGCTGCCCGGCGCCGTCGGCGTCCTCTGGCTCGGCGACTCCTCCAAGGAGGGCCTGGCCTGGCTCGGCGCGGTCGGCTTCCTGCTCGCCGTGGTCTCGGCGGTCGGCGTCGCCTACTTCGGCCAGGACACCCACGGCCCGGCCGGGTCCGACCAGCCGCAGCCCGAACTCACCAAGCGGTAGCGCCGGGTGGCCCCGGAGCGGGGCCGCCCGGGCTCAGGCCCCGCTGCGGGCGCGCGGGACGCGCTGGCAGCGGGGGCAGAAGTAACTGGAGCGGTTCATCCAGGCGGCCCGGCGGATCGGGGTGCCGCAGCGGCGGCACGGCTCGTCCTCGCGGCCGTAGGCGTCGAGGTCCCGGGAGAAGTACCCGCTCTCGCCGTTCACGTTGACGTAGAGGCTGTCGAAGCTGGTGCCGCCGACCGCGAGGGCGGCCGTCATCACGTCCCGCGCGTGGGCCAGCAGGACGGCGGCCTGCGGACGGGTCAGCGCCGTGGTCGGGCGGTCGTAGTGCAGCCGGGAGCGCCAGAGCGCCTCGTCCGCGTAGATGTTGCCGACCCCGCTGATCAGCGTCTGGTCCAGCAGCGCCCGCTTGACCGTGGTGCGCCTGGCCCGCAGCGCGGCCACGAAGGCGGCGTCGTCGAAGCGGGGGTCGAGCGGGTCCCGGGCGATGTGCGCGATGGAGAGCGGGGTGCCCTCCGGGTCACCCTCCTCGGCCTCCTCGACGGCCAGCCCGCCGAAGGTCCGCTGGTCGACGAAGCGCAGCTCCCGGCCGCCGTCGGTGAACCGCAGCCGCACCCGCAGGTGCTTCTCGTCGGGCACCGACGGGTCCTGGACGAGCAGTTGGCCGCTCATTCCCAGGTGACCGATCAGCGAGAACCCGCCGACCGGCGAGCCGTCGGCCGCGGTGGACAGCGGCACCCAGAGGTACTTGCCGCGACGCTGCGCGGCGCCGAGCGTGGCCCCGGTCAGCCGCGCGGTGAAGTCGGCCGCACCGGCCGGCTGGCGGCGCACCGCCCGCGGGTGCAGCACGTCGACGGCGGCGACGGTCCGCCCGGCGACCCAGTTCGCCAGACCTCGGCGGACGACCTCTACCTCGGGGAGTTCGGGCACGGGAAACAAGCCTCCTGCGACTGAAACGTGCAGGAGGAAGAGTACTGCGTGCTCAGGCGCCGGCGGGCAGGCGGTCGGCGTACTTCTCCTTGATCGCCCGCCAGGCGCTCTCCGCGGCCTTCTGCTCGGCTTCCTTCTTCGAGCGGCCGACGCCGCTGCCGAAGTCCTCGCCGGCCACCCGGGCCGCGGCGGTGAAAGTCTTCTCGTGGTCCGGACCGGACTCCTCGACCACGTACTCCGGCACTCCGATGCCCACCGAGGCGGTGAGCTCCTGGAGGCTGGTCTTCCAGTCCAGGCCCGCGCCCAGCTGGGAGGACTCCTCGATCAGCGGGTCGAAGAGGCGGTGGACGAACTCGGTGGCCGCGTCCAGGCCCTGGTCCAGGTAGACGGCGCCGATCACGGCCTCGACGGTGTCGGCGAGGATCGACGACTTGTCGCGGCCGCCGGTGCCCTCCTCGCCCTTGCCGAGCCGGATGAACGTGCCGAGCTCCAGGCCACGGCCGACGTCGGCGAGCGCGCGGGAGTTGACCACCGCGGCGCGCAGCTTGGCGAGCGTGCCCTCCGGGACGTCCGGGTGGACGCGGTAGAGGGTGTCGGTCACCACCAGGCCCAGCACCGAGTCGCCGAGGAACTCCAGGCGCTCGTTGGTGGGCAGCCCGCCGTTCTCGTACGCGAACGAGCGGTGGGTCAGGGCACGCACCAGAAGGGCGCGCTCGAGCGTGTACCCGAGGCGCCCTTCCAGGACGTCGTATTCGGTCGAAGCCGGCCCGCCGGCCTTTCCGCCGCCCGAAGAAGCCTTCGGGGCGATGGTCGCCTTGCGGGAAGAGTTACTGTCCGACATCGATCCGTACACCCCGCCGATCAGACCGAGAGGACCTGGCGACGGTTGTACGTGCCGCAGCTCGGGCACGCGATGTGGCCGAGCTTCGGCTCGTGGCAGCTGTCGCACGCCACGAGGGCCGGAACGACGGCCTTCCAGTTGGAACGGCGGTGGCGCGTGTTGCTGCGCGACATCTTCCGCTTCGGAACAGCCACGGCTACTTCTCCTGGTTCTCGGCGGCACCCTCACGGGTGTCGCTGTTCTTGATTCCGTCACCCTCGTCGCCGGGGGCGGCGGAGAGTCCCTGCAGAGCCGCCCACCTGGGGTCGGCGGCGTCGTGGTGGTGCGCCGGGTCGTCGCTCAGGCGCGCTCCGCACTCGGAGCACAGGCCCAGGCAGTCTTCCTGGCACACCGGCTGCAGCGGCAGTGCGAGCACCACCGCGTCACGCAGCACCGGCTGGAGGTCGAAGAAATCGCCCTCCAGACGGTAAGTCTCATCTTCCGAGTCCTCGTCGAGGTCGTCCGTCCCGGCGGTGCGGGCACGGTGACGCTCGTCGGACTCCGGGTAGTAGTACAGCTCCTGGAAGTCCACGTCGAGGTCGTCCTCGACCGGCTCCAGGCACCGCACGCACTCGCCCTCGATCACGGCCTCGGCGGTGCCGGTCACCAGCACGCCCTCGACCACCGACTCCAGGCGGAGCTCCAGCCGCAGTTCGCTCTTCTCCGGGACACCGATCACATCGATGATCCCGAGGCCCTCGGGGGCCTCCAGGGTGCGGGACACCTTGCGCAGCGAGCCCGGGCGACGGCCGAGCTCGTGCGTGTCGAACACGAGTGGGTCGCGGTGGTCGAGGCGGTTCAAGGTGTCCTGACTTCCTGAGAAAACTGATGCGCGGTGCTGCTCACCGGACGATGCGCGGGCAGACCGACGGCCCGACACGGAGAGGCCGGAGTGGTCAGACTACCGGAGTCTCCCGCCAGGCCCAACTTCGCCCACGGAGGGCGAGCGGGCTCAGCGGCCGCCGAGCTCCCGGAGCCTGGTCATGTCGATCATGCTGGTGTCGAAGAAGCTGGTCTCGTCCAGGCCCGGCTGCTGCGGGACGGCCGGCGGGTTGGCGGGCTGCTGCGGGTAGCCGTAGGCGTCGTACTGCTGCGCGGCGTAGCCCTGCTGCTGCTGCGGATAGCCGTAGCCGCCCTGCTCCTGCGCGGCCGGGTACCCCTGCTGCTGGTGCTGGTGCTGCTGCTGGTGTTGCTGCTGCCCGTACCCGTACTGGCCGCCGTACGGATCGCCCTGGCCCGCCGGGTCGAAGCCGCCGCCGTACACCTCGGCGTACTGGCCGCCCGGCTGTTGCGCGGCGGCGTACTGGTCGACGCCGGGCGCCTGCCAGCCGGCCGCGGCCGGGGTCTGCTCCGGCCAGGTCTGCTGCTGCGGCACCTCCTCGCGGTACCACGGCACCTCCTCGCCGTCGGCGTCGGTGGCGAAGCCCGCCGCCACCGCCTCGGCGCGGTTCTTGGCCTGCTGGGCCTCGTCGGCGGCGGCCAGGTAGGCACCCAGCTCGTCGATCGGGGCCTTGCCGAGCAGCTTGTCGCGGCCCTTGCCGACCGCCTCCAGCGTCGCGCTGAGGACGTTCTCCAGGGTGGCGAGCTTCACATCGACGTACTCGTCGACCTCGGGGCTCGGGGTGATCCGCGGCTGCGGCCGGAACTCCTCGCCGTCGGTCTCGCCCTCGTACGGGGTCTCGAAGACGCTGGAGTCGCCGCGCAGCTTCGTCCGGCCGCGGCCGACCGCGCCGAGCGTCTTGGTCAGCACGACCTCGAAGTTGGCGAGCTTGCTGTCCACGTAGTCGTCGGCCTCGGCGCGCTTGGTCTCGACCTCGGCACGCGCCTCCGCGAGGATGCGGTCCGCCTCGGCCTGGGCCCGGCGGACCACTTCGGTGTCGGAGATCAGCGAGCCGCGCTCGGCGTGCGCGCCCTGGATGATCCGCTCGGCCTCCGCCTCGGCGCCGGCGACCACCTGCTCGTGGTCGGCCATCACCGACTGGGCCTGGGCCAGCTCGGCGGGCAGTGCCGCCCTGAGGTCCTGGAGCAGGCCGACCAGTTCGGCTCGGTTCACCACGCAGGAGGCCGACATGGGCATCGAGCGGGCGTTCTCGACGGCCGCGACGATCTGATCGACCTTGTTCTGCACGTCCACGGGGCTTCGTCTTTCCGTGTGCCGCCGACGGTCCGGCGGAGGCAGGCCCGGCGCGGTGGACCTCACCGCAGGGCAGGAACACAGACTTTACGGCCACGGCGGGGCGAGGTCACAACGCCCGGACCGGGCTGCCGGACCGGCCCCCGGACAACTGGTGACGAATCGGCAGAAACGGACCGGCCCGGCTCCGGCCCCGCGGCTACTGGGCCTTCCGCTGCGCGATCCGCTCGACCAGCCGGCGGTGCACCGTCTCCGGCAGCAGGTGCGAGACGTCGCCCCCGTACGAGGCGACCTCCTTGACCAGCGTCGACGACAGGAAGCTGTACGTCGGCGAGGTCGGCAGGAAGAGCGTCTCGACCCCGCTCAGCCCGTGGTTCATCTGGGCCATCTGCAGCTCGTAGTCGAAGTCGCTGACGGCCCGCAGGCCCTTGACGATCGCGGGGATGCCGCGCTCCCGGCAGAAGTCCACCAACAGGCCGAGGTGCGACTCGACCACGATGTTCCCGTACTTGGCGGTGGTCTCCTCGATCAGCGCGATCCGCTCCTCGACGGTGAACATGCCCTGCTTGTTCCGGTTCACCGCGACCGCGACGTGCACCACGTCGTACAGCTTCGAGGCCCGCTCGATGATGTCGAGATGACCGTTGGTGATCGGGTCGAACGATCCGGGGCAGACGGCGCGGCGCATGGCGTGGATGCTCCCTCGTGGGGTGACGGGTCCTGCGGGCCTCGGCCCGCTACGAGTGTGGGCGGCCCTCGGCGGCGGCGCGACCGTACCAGAGCGTGCCCTCGCCGTAGCGGCGCGAGCGCAGTACCTCGAAGCCTTCGGGCCAGCCGAACTCGCCGCCTCGGGTGCTGCGCTCCACGGTGACGAGTGCGTCGGCCGCGAGCCAGCCCCCGGCCAGGAGTGTGATCAGCATCTCGCGCACCTCGTCGTCGGTGACGACGTACGGCGGATCGAGGAAGGCCAGGTCGTACGGGGTCTCCGGGGGCGGTCCCGCGATCACCTTCTCGGCCCGGGAGGCCACCACCACCGCGCCCGGCAGGTCGATCGTCCGGACGTTCTCCCGGATCACCCGGGCCGCCTGGCCGTCGGCCTCGACCAGCAGGACGTGCTCGGCGCCGCGGGACAGCGCCTCCAGGCCGACCGCGCCCGATCCGCCGAACAGGTCGAGCATCCGGGCCCCGTGCAGGGTGCCGCGCAGGGCCTCCAGCGTGGAGAACATCGCCTCGCGGGCCTTGTCGGAGGTCGGGCGGGTGCTCCGGCCGGGCGGTACGGCCAGCCGGCGGCCGCCGGCCGCCCCGGCGATGACGCGGGTCATGGTGGTGGGAGGTCCTTTCGTCGCTGCCCGACCACGCTATACGGCCCCCACCCGAAGGGCCGCCCCGAACCCCTCGCCGCAGCCCCGGCGGAGGGCTGCGGCGAAGGTCGCGGCGAGGGCCGCGGGATCAGCTCGCGTCGGCCGCCGTCGACTGGGGCGGGATCGCCGCGCCGAGCAGCGCCGGCGAGGCGTAGCGGGACCACGAGAGGCAGCCGTCGGGCGGGCAGAACTCGGGGCGGCGCGGGTCGTGCCCGAGCTCGCGCAGCTTGGTGCGGACGGAGTCGGGGGTGCGGCCGAAGCGGGCGGCGATCCGGGCGACGGTCTCGCTGTCGTGGAACCGCCGGACCAGCTCCTCCTCGTGCTGCGGCACCCAGGGGGCGCCGTGTCCGGGGTAGAGCTCGCGCAGCACGTCACGGTCGGGGATGGGCTCGGAGACGTCGGCGACGATCGCCAGGGCCCGGAGCGCGCGGTTGAGCGCGATCCGCAGCGAGGCGACGTCCTCGACCGGCAGGCGGAGCTTGCCCGAGGCGAGCGGCGCGGCGGCCGCCCCCTCGCGCCAGCCGGTCAGGGTGAGGGTGACCTCGCGGTCGTCGTCGCTGGCGAGTTCGATCCGGAAGACCTTGTCGCCGAGCGGGAGCTCGTTGAGATGACGGAATGCCATGGCAGGACCCCCAAGTGTCGTGCCAGGTACGCACCTTGAGGGTGCGTCCTGAACAACTACATTCTCTCGCGGGGGTCTGACAATCGGCCCTGGCGGTCAGCCCTGGCGGTCAGCCCTCACGGGCGGCCCGGGCACCGACCCGCCGGCCGGGCTCCCGGGGGCTCAGCCCTTCTCCAGGTACTCCGCGCGGTCGGCGTCCAGCAGGCTCTCCAGCGCGGTGCGCAGGTCCGGGTGGGCGGCCAGCTCCGGGTCCTCGGCGACCAGCCGGGTGGCCTCGGCCCGGGCGGTCACGATGACCTCCTCGTCCTCCAGCACGGAGAGCACCTTCAGCGAGGACTTCACCCCGGACTGCGCCTGGCCCAGCACATCGCCCTCGCGCCGCTGTTCGAGGTCGATCCGGGACAGCTCGAAGCCGTCCAGGGTGGCGGCCACCGCGTCCAGCCGGGCCCGGGCCGGGCTGCCCGCCGGCATGTCGCTGACCAGCAGGCAGAGGCCGGCGGCGCTGCCGCGCCCGACCCGGCCGCGCAACTGGTGCAGCTGGGAGACGCCGAAGCGGTCGGCGTCCATGATCACCATCGCGGTGGAGTTGGGGACGTTGACCCCGACCTCGATCACCGTGGTCGCCACCAGGACGTCCACCGCGCCGGCCGCGAACCGGCGCATCACCTCGTCCTTGGCGTCGGGCGCCAGCCGGCCGTGCAGGATCTCCACCCGCAGCCCGGCCAGCGGGCCCTTCAGCAGCTTCTCGGCGGTCTCGACGACCGACAGCGGGGGGCGCCGGTCGTCGCTCCCGGCGCCCGCGTCGGGCTCCGCGCCGGTGAGCTCCTCCAAGTCCTCGGCCGGTACGGACCGGCGCTTCCTCCTGGCGTCGGGGGCGGGCTCCTCGTCCCCGATCCGGGGGCAGACCACGTACGCCTGGTGGCCCTTGGCCACCTCCTCGCGGACCCGCTCCCAGGCCCGCGCCAGGAAGTTGGGCTTCTCCAGGGCCGGGACGACATGGGTGGAGATCGGCGAGCGGCCGGCCGGCAACTGGTCCAGCACCGACGTCTCCAAGTCCCCGAAGACGGTCATCGCGACGGTGCGCGGGATCGGCGTGGCCGTCATCACCAGCAGGTGCGGCGGCTGCTCGCCCTTGGCGCGCAGCGCGTCCCGCTGCTCGACGCCGAAGCGGTGCTGCTCGTCCACCACGACCAGGCCGAGGTCCTGGAACTGCACCTTGTCCTCGATCAGCGCGTGGGTGCCGATCGCGATGCCCGCGTCCCCGCAGGCCATGTCGAGCATCGCCTGGCGGCGCGCCGGGACGCCCATCGAGCCGGTCAGCAGCACCACCCGGGTGCCGAGGTCCGAGCCGCCCAGCAGGCCGCCCTCGGCCAGGTCCCCCATCATCTCCACGATCGACCGGTGGTGCTGCTGCGCCAGCACCTCGGTGGGCGCCAGCAGGGCGGCCTGGCCGCCCGCGTCGACCACCGCGAGCATGGCGCGCAGCGCGACGAGCGTCTTGCCGGAGCCGACCTCGCCCTGGAGCAGCCGGTGCATCGGGTGTTCGGTGGCCAGGTCCGCGGCGATCTCGGCGGAGACCTTCAACTGGCCGTCGGTGAGGGTGAACGGGAGCCTGGCGTCGAAGGCGTCCAGGAGGCCGCCGGCCCGGGGCTCGCGGGGCTTGGCCGGCAGGGCGGAGTCGGCGGCCCGGCGCTGCGCGAGCGCGACCTGGAGGACGAAGGCCTCGTCCCAGCGGAGCCGGCTCTGGGCGCGCTCGCGGTCGGCCTGGCCGCGCGGGCGGTGGATCAGCTCCAGCGCCTCGGGCAGCGGGATCAGTTCGTGCCGCTCGCGCAGCTCCGCGGGCAGCGGCTCGCCGACGTCGGAGAGGTGCTTGGTGAGGGCGGTCTCGACGCAGATGGACAGCTTCCAGCTGGGCATCTGGGCGCTGGCTCCGTAGACCGGGATCAGCCGGCCGGCGAACTGCTGCGCCGCGTCCGACCCGGCGTCCTCGTCGAGCAGTTGGTAGTCCGGCGAGACCAGCTGGCGGGTGCGGTTGAAGACGCCGACCTTGCCGGCGAACAGGCCCTGGGCGCCGGTGCGGAGCTCCTTCTGCCGCCAGCCCTGGTTGAAGAAGACCAGCGAGAGCCGGCTGCGGCCGTCGGTGACGACCACCTCCAGGCGGTCCCCCTTGCGGCCGCGGAACGGGATCAGGGTGACCTTCTCGATCCGGGCCAGCACGGTGACGTGCTCGTCGATCTCCAGCTCGTCCAGGCTGGTGAGCTGGCCGCGCTCGACGTAGCGGCGCGGATAGTGGTGCAGCAGGTCCCCGACCGTGCGCAGCTTGAGGCTGTCGGCGAGCACCTTGGCGGTACGGTCGCCGACGAGCTTGGTCAGTGGTTCATCGAGAGCGCCCATCAGGCCCTTGTTTACACCACCGGACCGACATTCCGGGCGCCACCCGCTGCCCGGCGCCCCGGCCGGACCGCGGCGCCCGCCGCCCGGACCGCTACTCCACGCCGATGAGCAGCGGCGCGGACTCCTGCCCGCCGTGGAAGACCACCGCGTCGACCTCCGGCCGCCGGTGCCGGGCGTGCGCCACCAGCCGGTCGGCCAGCGCCTCGTCCGCGCCGTCGCCGAGGATCAGGGTGACGAGTTCGCCGCCCGCGCCGAGCATCCGGTCGAGCACGCTGGCGCCGACCTCGGCCGGGGCGGCGCCGATCACCACCACGTCCCCGTCGATCAGCCCGAGCACGTCCCCGGCCTGGCAGACCCCGGCCATCGTCCAGGACTCGCCCTCGGCGACGGCGAGCTCGGCGTACCGGGTGGCGCCGGCCGCCGAGGTCATGGCGACCACGTCCTCGTCGAACCGGCGGCCGGCCTCGTGCACGGCGAGGGCGGCCAGCCCCTGGACCGGTGACCGGGTGGGCAGGACGGCGATCCGCACCCCCTCCTCGCGCAGCTGGTCGGCGGCGGCCCCGGCGGCGGCCCGCAGCTCGGGGTCGTTGAGCAGCAGGACGACCTCCCGTGCGCCCGCCCGGCGGACGGCGGCGGCGAGTTCGGCGCTGGCCGGCGGGCGGTCCGGGTCGGCGTGCAGCACGACGGCGCCGGCCTGCTCGCAGAGGTCGGCCAGTCCCGCGCCGGAGACCACCGAGAGCACCACCCGGGTGCGCTCCTCGTGCTCGCCGCGGTCGTCGGCGGTCCCGGCCCGGGCGGCGGCCTCGGCGAAGTGCGTGATCCGGATCTGGTGCGGCCGCCCGGCCCCCAGCCCGGCCTCCACCGCGGCCCCCGCGTCGTCCACGTGGACGTGCACGTTCCAGAGGCCGTCCCCGCCACCGATCACCAGGGAGTCGCCCAGTCCGGCGAGCCGCTCGCGCAGCGCGGGCAGCGCCTCGTCGGGGGCGTCCAGCAGGTAGATCACCTCGAAGGCGGGGTGACCCGGGCCGGGCGGCCGGACGTGCCCCTGGCAGCTCTCGACCGGCCGGACGTCACCGCGCAGCGCGACCGGGCCCATCGGCTGGTGGCCGGCCACCGCGTCGGCGAGCGCCCCGAGGACGGCGACCAGGCCGCGTCCGCCGGCGTCCACCACCCCGGCCTCGGCCAGCACGGAGAGCTGCTCGGGAGTGCGCCGCAGCGCGTCCCGGGCGGCCCGGTACGCGGTGTCGGCGACCTGGCCGAGCCCGTCGCCGGCCCGGGTCGCCTCCCGGGCGGCCACCCGGGCGACGGTCAGCAGGGTGCCCTCGACGGGCTCGGCGACCGCCTGGTAGGCGGCGTCCGCGGCCCCCTGGAGGGCGGCCCGCAGCTGGTCGGCGCCACCGCCCTGGGCCAGCTGCTCGGCGGTGCCGCGCAGCCACTGGGCGAGGATCACGCCGGAGTTGCCGCGGGCGCCGACCAGCGCGCCCCGGGCCATCGCCCGGGCGGTCTCGGCGAGCCCGGGGGCCGGGCCGCCCGCCGGGTCGGTGAACCGGCTCTCCACCGCGGCGGCGGCGGACTCCACGGTCAGGTAGAGGTTGGTGCCGGTGTCGCCGTCCGGGACGGGGTAGACGTTGAGTGCGTCGATCTCCTCGCGGGCCTGGCCCAGCGCGCGCAGGGCCAGCTGGCACCAGCTGCGCACGGCCGGGGCGTCGAGCGTGGTCAGCACCAGGTCTCCTCCGGATGGGACGCCGTGATGGCCTGAGGTTGAACGGCGAGGGTTGGTACCGGCAGGTTATCGGGGGCCGGGGGCCGCCGCCGGAAGCGCCGAGCGCGGCGATCACCTGCGCAGACGTGGTAGTTTCGTTGAACGGAAGCAAGCGTTGTATGCTCTTCCGGTTGCCTGGAACAGTCCAGGCTCACCCCATTGATCTGATCTGGTTCACGTGAGTGCTCCGGTGGGTTGGCGGGGTTTCGAACGTAAATGATCTGAAGTCTTGGAGTGACTCCTGTGGCTGCCAACTGCGACGTCTGCGGCAAGGGGCCGGGCTTCGGCAACAGCATCTCCCACTCTCACCGCCGTACCCCCCGTCGTTGGAACCCCAACATTCAGACGGTGCGCGCTGTGATTGGGCGGACGCCGAAGCGGCTCAACGTCTGCACCTCGTGCATCAAGGCCGGTAAGGTCTCGCGCTGACGCGCAGACCGGTAAGCCGGTCCTCCAGGAAGCCGGTCCATCCTCGGATGGGCCGGCTTCCTGTTTCTGGATCCCGGCTCTCCAGTGCCGACCCCTCTCTCCGGGCCTGCCCGGAGCCGCCACGGGCGGGCCCTCGGGCCCGCCCGTGGTCGTTGCGGCCCCGGTGCGCTCAGCGCCAGCGCCAGGCGTGGTCCACCGGGCCGATGCCGGACCCGAGCGCGAAGCCGCCGGCGATCGCGCCGGTGATGTAGGCCTTCGCCGAGGCCACCGCCCCGGGCAGCGGTTCGCCCTTGGCCAGCCCGGCGGCGATGGCGCTGGCCAGTGTGCAGCCGGTGCCGTGGGTGTGCCGGTTGTCGTAGCGGGGCGCCCGGTACCAGTGCTCCTCCCCCGGCCCGCCGTACAGCAGGTCGGCGGCCTCGCCCTCCAGGTGCCCGCCCTTCACCAGGACCCAGCGCGGCCCGAGGTCGAGCAGCGCCTTGGCCGCGTCGAGCATCTGCGCCTCGTCCTCGACGGTGCGCCCGGTGAGCTGCGTCACCTCGTGCAGGTTGGGCGTGGCCAGGGTGGCGACCGGCAGCAGCCGCTCCCGGACGGTGGCGACGGCCTCGGCGGCCAGCAGCGCGTCGCCGTGCTTGGAGACGCCGACCGGGTCGACCACCACCGGGGCGTCCACCCCGGTCAGCAGCTCGGAGACGGTCTCGACCAGCTCGATCGAGGCGAGCATCCCGGTCTTCACGGCCTGGACGCCGATGTCGTCCACCACACTGCGGAACTGGGCCCGGACGGCCTCGGCCGGCAGCTCCCAGTAGCCCTGGACACCGAGCGAGTTCTGCGCGGTGACGGCGGTGATCACGCTCATGCCGTGGACGCCGAGGGCCAGCATCGCCTTGAGGTCGGCCTGGATGCCGGCGCCGCCGCCGGAGTCGGATCCGGCGACGGTGAGCACCCGCGGGGGTGCGGAGGAGGGGCCGCCCTGGGGGCGGCCGCCGGGAGCGGGGGCGGAAGACGGGAGGGACATGGGCCCCAACCTACCCGCGCCGCCTCAGAGCACGGCTTCGGATTCCGCCCAGCGGTCCTGCGGCACGGTCTTGAGGTGGGTGACCGCCTCGGCGACCGGCACCAGCTCGATGTCGTTGCCGCGCAGCGCGGTGAAGTGCCCGAAGGCGCCCTTGTGGACGGCCTCCACCGCGTGCCAGCCGAACCGGGTGGCGAGCACCCGGTCCCGGGCGGTGGGGGTGCCGCCGCGCTGGGTGTGGCCGAGGATGACCGGCCGGGCCTCCTTGCCGAGCAGGTTCTCCAGCTCGTTGGCGAGCCGGTTGCCGATCCCGCCGAAGGTCCGGTGGCCGAACTGGTCGACGACGCCGTGGTCGAAGCGCATCGTGCCGGGCATCGGGGCCGAGCCCTCGGCCACCGCGATGATGGCGAACTTCTTGCCCCGGGAGAAGCGGTCCTCGACCATCCGGGCGACCGCCTCGATGTCGAAGGGCTTCTCCGGGATCAGGATGCCGTGGGCGCCCCCGGCCATTCCGGCGGTGAGGGTGATCCAGCCGGTGTGCCGGCCCATCAACTCCACCACCATCACCCGCTGGTGGGATTCGGCGGTGGTCTTCAGCCGGTCGATCGCGTCGGTCGCGACATGGACCGCGGTGTCGAACCCGAAGGTGACGTCGGTCGCGTCGATGTCGTTGTCGATGGTCTTCGGCACGCCGACCACCGGCAGTCCGGCGTCGCTGAACATCTTGGCGGCGGTCAGCGTGCCCTCGCCGCCGATCGCGATCAGCGCGTCGATGCCGATGTCCCGGGCGAGGGTCTCGGCGTTCTCCACCGCCCAGGCGATCCGGTCGCGCTGCACGCGGGCCGAGCCCAGGATGGTGCCGCCGAGGGTCAGCAGGCCGGTGACGTCGTCGTGCGAGATCGGCCGGGTGCGGCCCTCGATCAGGCCGAGGAAGCCGTCCTCGATGCCGACGATCTCGTCACCGTGCACATCGGTTCCCCGGTGCACCACGGAGCGGATCACCGCGTTGAGCCCGGGGCAGTCTCCGCCGCTGGTCAGGACACCGATGCGCATGGTGGCTGTGCTCTCCCGCTCCGCAGTGGTTCAGACCACCCGCGTCCGAGGAGCAGCAGGTGGATCCGGTTCAGCGCAAGCCTACGCCGTCCCCCGGCGCGGGCCCGCGCGCCGCTCGCCGGGGCGTCCCGCGCGTCCGGGCCGATGCGCGCGCCCGCGCCGGCCCGCGGCCGCCCGCCGGACGGCTGACGCCGCGCTCACTCCGCTCACTCCGCTCATTCCGCTCATTCCGCGAAGTGGTCCCAGCCGCCGACCCGGTCCCAGGGCTCGCCGTCCACCGTCACCCGGCCACCGCGGGACGGCCGGGCCCGGCCGGTCACCTCGCCCACCACCCGCCAGCGGGCGGGCAGTTGGACCCCGCGCGGGAAGGTCGCCACGATCGCGTGGTCCTCGCCGCCGGAGAGCACCCAGACCAGCGGGTCCACCCCGACGGCCTGCCCGATGTCGGCCATCTGCGCCGGGACGTCGAAGTCGGCGGCCCGCAGGTCGATGTCCACCGCGCTGGCCCGGGCGACGTGGCCGAGGTCGGCCACCAGCCCGTCGCTCACGTCGACCATCGCGGTGGCGCCCAACTCGGCGCCGGCCGGGCCCGCGTGGTACGGCGGCTCGGGCCGGCGGTGCGCCTCGACGAAGGCGCGCGGCGAGCGGAACCCGCGCTGCAGCACGGTCAGCCCGGCGGCGGACCAGCCGAGCCAGCCGGTGACGGCGACCACGTCGCCCACCTGAGCCCCGGCGCGCGTCACCGGTGCGCGCCCCTGGAGATCCCCGAGCGCCGTGATGGCGAGGGTGATGACGTCGCCGCGCACCACGTCGCCGCCGACCACCGTGGCACCGGCCACCTGGCACTCGTCGCGCAGCCCGTCCATCAGCTCGGTGGCCCAGGTGGTCGGCAGATCGGCGGGGGTGACCAGGCCGAGCAGGATCGCCGTCGGCACCGCGCCCATCGCGGCCACGTCGGCGAGGTTCTGGGCGGCGGCCTTGCGGCCCACGTCGTAGGCGGTCGACCAGTCCCGGCGGAAGTGCCGGTTCTCGATCAGCACGTCCATGGTGGCGACCACCCGGCCGTCCGGCGTCTTCACCACCGCGGCGTCGTCGCCCGGACCGAGGTCGACCGCGTCGGTGAGCGGTACCCGGGCCGTCAGCTCCCTGATGAGTCCGAACTCGCCGAGCTCGCCCACGGTCCCCTGCATCTGCCGTCCTCTCGCGTTTCCATCCGAATCGGAACTGGTGCCCCCCGCTCCCCCGCGCGCAGCGTACGCCCTCCGGGGGTGCAGAAGTCTCCCCTCCCCGGCCCGCTGCGCGGTAGCGTGGTGATCGGAATGCCGGTGAGTCCGTTCCCCACCCCCGAACGCCCGAGCGGGCGATCACGGCGCCGATCCCCGTTCCCAGCCGCCGGGAGGTCCCCCCGTGGTACAGGCATACATCCTGATCCAGACCGAGGTCGGCAAGGCCACCGCCGTGGCCCGGTCCATCTCCGAGATCCCCGGTGTCCTCCAGGCCGAGGACGTCACCGGACCGTACGACGTGATCGTGCGGGCCGAGGCCGAGACGGTGGACGACCTCGGCCGCCTGGTCGTGGCCAAGGTCCAGCAGGTGGAGGGCATCACCCGCACCCTCACCTGTCCGGTGGTCCACCTGTAGGCCCCGGCTACCATCGGCGGGTGGCCCGAGAACTCCGCGTCCCCAGCTTCCTGACTGCGCTGCCGGCCCCCGTCCGGTGGCTGGCCCTGCCGCTGGCGCTGAGCTGCACCGTCGTGGTGCTGCTCGGCAGCTGGGGCGCGCCCGCGGCGATCGAGGTGCCGAAGCCGACCGGGAGGGCCGCCGGCTACTGCCGGGACCTGGCCGCGGCGCTGCCCCAGGAGGTGCTCGGCCACGCCCGCAAGGACCCGTCGCCCGGCTCCCCGTACGTGGCCGCCTGGGCCAGCTCGCCGCGCACCGTGCTGCGCTGCGGGGTGGACCGGCCGCAGGCGCTGAACGGCGAGCACGCCAAGGACCTCTCCCCCACCATCGACGACGTCACCTGGTGGGCGCAGAAGCTCGACGACGGCGGATACCGGTTCATCACCACGATGCGCCGGGCGTACGTCGAGGTGACCGTCCCCGGCGGGGCCTTCAGTAATCCGCTCGACCCGGTCTCCGCCCTGAACGGCGTGGTGAAGGCCAACATCCCGTAGCGGCCGGAGAGCACGGGAAGGGCGGTCCGGGAGCTCCCGGACCGCCCTTGCGCGGGTGTGCGGCAGGTGCCCGGGCGGCTAGCGCAGCCCGGTCGGGCGGCGCAGCGCCGCCTGGAGCAGCCGGTCGATCAGCTCCGGGTACGACAGCCCGCTGGCCTCCCACATCTTCGGGTAGGCCGAGATCGGGGTGAAGCCGGGCATGGTGTTGACCTCGTTGATCATCCAGCTGCCGTCGTCCAGCAGGAAGAAGTCCACCCGGGCCAGGCCCTCGCAGCCGAGCGCCTCGAACGCGGCGACCGCCTGACGGCGGATCTCGGCGAGCTCGGCCGCACCGAGTTCGGCCGGGATGCGCACCTCGGAGGAGTCGATGTACTTGGCCTCGAAGTCGTAGAACTCGTAGTCGCCGCCGACCAGGACCTCGGCCGGGACGCTGGCGCGCGGGCCGTCCTCGAACTCCAGCACCCCGCACTCGATCTCGCGCCCGGACACCCCGGCCTCGATGATCAGCTTGGGGTCGTGCCGGCGGGCCTCCTCGATCGCGGCGTCCAGCCCGGCGAGGTCCTTGACCTTGGTGATGCCGATGCTGGAGCCGGCCCGGCAGGGCTTCACGAACACCGGCAGACCGAGTTCCCCGACCCGCTCGCGGACGGCGGCGCGGCCGGCCTCGCTCTCCCACTCCCGCGGCCGGACGATGGTGTACGAGCCGACGCCCAGGCCGTGCGAGGCCAGCACCCGCTTGGTGAACTCCTTGTCCATGCCCACCGCGCTGGAGAGCACGCCGTTGCCGACGTACGGCACTCCGGACAGCTCCAGCAGGCCCTGGAGGGTGCCGTCCTCGCCCCAGGGGCCGTGCAGCAGCGGGAAGACCACGTCGACCTCGCCGAGCGCCTTCGGCACCGCCCCCGGCTCGCTCCAGACCACCTCGCGGCTGTCCGGGCTGACCGGCAGCACGACCTGGCCGTCGACGGCCTCGGCGACCTGGGCGACGTCCGGCAGCCGGCCGTCGGTGATGGCCATCCGGGCCGGATCGTCGCTGACCAGCGCCCAGCGGCCCTCGTGGGTGATGCCGATCGGCAGCACGTCGTACTTCTCGCGGTCGATCGCCCTGAGCACGCTGCCCGCGGTGGACACCGAGATGGCGTGCTCGGAGCTGCGGCCACCGAAGACGAGCGCTACGCGCGGCTTCGCGGACGGATTCGGGGGGGTCTGTTCGATGCTCATATCGGGTGTGAGACTACCGTGCGAGCCGTTTCCGGGACGTCAACCGCCCCGGTCGCCCGGCGTCGCGCGGTCAGTGCCGCTCGGCCTTGGCCGAGCGCGACATCAGCGCCCGCAGCGCCTCCTGGGTGGGGCGCCCGTTGTGCACCACGTCCACCACGGCCTCGACGATCGGCATGTCGACGCCGCTGCGCCGGGCCAGGTCGAGGACGGACTCGCAGGACTTGACGCCCTCCGCGGTCTGCCGGGTGGCCGCGATGGTCTCGGCCAGCGACATCCCGCGGCCGAGGTTGGTGCCGAAGGTGTGGTTGCGGGAGAGCGGCGAGGAGCAGGTCGCCACCAGGTCGCCCATCCCGGCGAGCCCGGCGAAGGTGTACGCGTCGGCGCCGAGCGCCAGCCCCAGCCGGGTCGTCTCGGCCAGGCCCCGGGTGATCAGCGTGGCCTTGGTGTTGTCGCCGAGGCCCATGCCGTCCGCCATGCCGACCGCCAGGCCGATCACGTTCTTCACCGCGCCGCCCAGCTCGCAGCCGATCACGTCGGTGTTGGTGTAGGGGCGGAAGTAGGGCGTGTGGCAGGCCGCCTGGAGCCGCTTGGCGACCGCCTCGTCGGTGCAGGCCACCACGCTCGCGGCGGGCTGCCGGTTGGCGATCTCCCGGGCCAGGTTGGGGCCGCTGACGACGGCCACCCGCTCCGCCCCGACCTTCGCGACCTCGGCGATGACCTCGCTCATCCGCTTGGCGGTGCCGAGTTCGATGCCCTTCATCAGGCTCACCAGCACGGTCTGCGACTCGATCAGCGGGGCCCAGGCGGCGAGGTTCTCGCGCAGCGTCTGGGAGGGCACCGCGAGCACCGCGAAGTCGGCGCCGGCCAGGGCCCGCGCCGGGTCCACGGTGGCCCGGACCGACCCGGGCAGCGGGACGCCGGGCAGGTAGTCGGGGTTGACGTGGGTGGTGTGGATCGCGTCCACCAGCTCCGGCCGGCGCCCCCAGAGGGTGACCTCGCAGCCCGCGTCGGCCAGCACCATCGCGAACGCGGTCCCCCAGGAACCCGTTCCGAACACGGCACATCGGGTCACTTGCCGGCCTCCTCGGTGCTGTTCTTGCGCGTGCCGGCGGCCCGCTGCCGCTCGGCGGCGGCCGCCTCCGCCCGGTGCCGGGCCGCCGTGCGCATGTCGTAGCGCTCGGCCGGCGGCTCCTCGCCGCGGATGTCGGCCAGCACGGCGGTGATCGCCCGCATGATGTCCTCGGTCGCGTCCCGGAGCACCTGGGCGGTCAGCTCCTGGCCCTGGTACTTGCTCAGGTCCACGGCCGGCCCGGCCGCCACCGTCACCCGGTGCCGCGGGAACAGGTTGAACCGGCCCTTCCCCGAGCCGCCCCGGCCGTACGGCGGGATGATCTCGTGCGCACCCCAGTGCGCCACCGGGATCACCGGCGCACCGGTCATCAGCGCGACCCGGGCCACCCCGCTCTTGCCGGTCATCGGCCACAGGTCCGGGTCCCGGGTGAGCGTGCCCTCCGGGTAGAACTGGACGCACTGGCCGCCGTTCACCGCGTCGATGGCCGCCCGGAACGCGTGCGCGGCGTCGGTCGACTCGCGGAACACCGGGATCTGGCCGGTCTTGCGCAGCATGAAGCCGATGAACGGGACCGAGAACAACGAGGACTTGCCGAGGATCCGCGGCGGCCGCCCGCTGTTGTACTGCCAGTGCGCGTAGACCACCGGGTCGATGATCGAGTTGTGGTTGACGGCGGCGATGAAGCCGCCCTCCTTCGGCAGGTGCTCCCAGCCCCGCCAGTCTGGCTTGACCAGCGCGGTCGTCACCGGCTTCACCAGCACGGCCGCGAAGCGGTACCAGATGCCGTAATCGGCGTTGCCGAAGCCGGCATACGAGCGGCGGGCCACCCCAGGTCCTCCTCATCCAGGTGCGGCACGCGGGGTGCCGCAGTCTCTCGCCTCCCGCGACCCCCGTCGGACGGGGTCGGGGCGCGGAACAGTCTCGCCCGACCGCGGAGCGGCTGTCGAGCAACCCCGCCAGCACGTCGGGCGGGCGTGACCAAACGCACGTCCGCACAGTTCGGACGGCCTGGCGAGGGTTCCGGGACCGGCGTCACAATGACGCCGATGACCCAGGACACCGTACGCCCCAGCGGGCCCGTCGCGCCCCCCGCACCCACCGCAGGCTGGTCGCTGGTGCTGCCGCTCAAGCGGCTCGCCCTGGCGAAGACCCGGCTGGCACCCTTCGCCGGGCCGCACCGCGCGGACCTGGCGCTCTCCTTCGCCCTGGACACCGTGACCGCCGCGCTGGCCACCCCGGGCGTGTCCCGCGTCCTGGTGGTCACCCGGGACGGCGCCGCCGGCGAGCGGCTGGCCGCGCTGGGCGCGGTCGTCGTCGGCGACGAACCGGGCGGCGGCCTCAACGACGCGCTGGCGCACGGCGCGGCGGCCGCGCTGGCGCTCGCCCCGCACGCCCCGCTGGCCGCGCTCTCCGCCGACCTGCCGGCCCTGCGCCCGGCCGAACTGGCCCGGGTGCTGGCCGCGGCCCGGCCGGCCGGGCGGTCCTTCCTGGCCGACGCCCCCGGGTTGGGCACCACGCTGCTGGCCCGCTCCCCCGGCGGTCCGCTCGCACCCGCCTTCGGCGACGGCTCCCGGGCCCGGCACGCGGCCGGCGGCGCCCGCGAACTGCGGCTGGACGACGTGGAGTCGGTGCGCCGGGACGTGGACACCGGCGCCGACCTCGGCGCGGCGCTCGCACTCGGCGTCGGCCCGCACACCGGCGCCCTGTCGGCCCGGCTCGCGCAGGCGCTCGGGCTCCCCGCCGCGAACCGCTCCGGACGGGCGCGGGAGCAACTCTGACCCCCGCTCCGGACGGGCGTGCCAGCAACTCCCCATCCGTGCCGGGCCGCCTCCGCGAGCTGCCCCGGGGGCCTGTCGGTGCTGCTCGCTATGCTGCTTCCATGCAGGCCACCGCGTTCACCTTCGACCCCGCCACCCGGGCCGGCTCCGTGCTGCTCGACGACGGGACCCCGGTGCCGTTCGACGCCGCCGCCTTCGACGCCGGCGGCCTGCGGCTGCTGCGCCCCGGCCAGCGGGTGCGGATCCGCACCGAGGGCGCGGGCGACGCCCGCCGGGTGGTCTTCCTGACGCTGCAGACCTTCCCGGACCCCGCCGAGGCCTGACCGGGCCCGCGCCGCTCCACAGCCGCGCGCCGGGGCCGAGACTGGCCCCGGAAAACCGAAGAGCCGTGGCGGCCCGACCACCCGGAATTCCGGGAGGGGGTGCGCCACGGCCCTGAAGAGCCGTCCGAGGACTACTTCGCGCTGGTCTTGCGCGCGGTGGTCTTGCGGGTGGCGGTCTTCTTCGCGGGAGCCGTCTTCTTGGCCGTGGCGGTCGCCTTCTTGGCGGTGGCCGTGGTCTTCTTGGCGGCGGCCGTGGTCGCCGTCTTCTTGGCGGCGGCGGCCGTGGTCTTCTTGGTCGCGGCGGCCGTGGTCTTCTTGGCGGCGGCGGCCGTGGTCTTCTTGGTCGCGGTCGCCTTCTTGGCGGGGGTGGCCGTGGTCTTCTTGGCGGCGGCCGTGGTCGCCGTCTTCTTGGCAGCGGCCTTCTTGGTGGCGGCCGGGGCCGCGGCGGCGGCCGAGGCGGCGCGCTTGGTGGCGGCGCGCTTGGCGGCCGGGGTCGCGGCGACACCGCTCTTGCCCGGGGTGAGGGAGCCCTTGGGGGCCTTCTTCACCGAGGGGCCTTCCTTCGGCAGCTTCTTGCTGCCGCTGACCAGGTCCTTGAAGCCCTGGCCGGGACGGAAGCGGGGCACCGAGGTCTTCTTGACCTTGACCTTCTCGCCGGTCTGCGGGTTGCGGGCGAAGCGCGCGGAGCGCTCCACCTTCTCAAAGGTGCCAAAACCGGTGACCGACACCCGGTCACCGGCCACGACGGCGCGGACCATGGTGTCGAGCACTGCGTCGACGGCCTCTGCGGCAGCCTTGCGACCGCCCAGCTGCTCGGCCACCGCTTCGACAAGCTGAGCCTTGTTCACGTCTTCCCCTTCGGAAACGGGCGCCGGATGATTCCATCCGTTCATTTCGCACGTTAGGTATGTATCTGCGGACTTTCAATTACCAAACGCGCGAATCACCCTAGTGTCGCAATGGATTTGCGCGTCGGCGACCTCAGGCGACGGGCGGGCGCCCCTCGTCGAGGTCATGCACAAAGCGACTCAACCGCCTTGCCGCCTCCGGAAGATCGCGCTTGGCGGCCTCGGTGACGATCAGGAGTTGACGGGTGAGAGCGGTCTTTGCATCGGCAGACACGTTCAGCGCATGCACGCGGGCGTGAGCTTGCTTCAACCGCTCGGCCACAAGCGCGTAGAGCGCTGCGACTTCCGGGTCGTCCGGCCCCTCAGCAGGTGAGGTGGCGGCGTCCGGCCGATCGTCAATTCGGCGTTCGGATCCCCGGCCCGTGGACTCCGGTGACGCGGGTTCGCCGCCCGCGTACGGAGGTTCATGGTGCCGGTGCATGTACTGATTGTGCCATCTACCCGCAGTTGTGCTTGCGCGGGGCCTCTGCGGCAATGCCAAATCGGCAATCGGGGGCCGGCGCCGGGGGGTAACTCCGGGCCCGGAACGGCGGATGGTCCGCCCCCCCGAGGGGAGGCGGACCATCCGGTGGAACGTCAGAATGCTTGTTCTCCCGAGCCGCTCAGGCGACCGGCAGAGTACGCGGCTTGAAGGCGGGCCGGGTCTGTTCGAAGGCCGCGATGTCGGGCTCGTTCTGCAGGGTGATGCTGATGTCGTCCAGCCCGTTCAGCAGCCGCCAACGGACATTGTCGTCCAGCTCGAACGGGGCCGTGACGCCCTCGGCGCGCACCTCGCGGGCCTCCAGGTCGACGGTGATCCCGGCCGTCGGATCGGCCTCCACCAGCGCCCAGAGCCGCTCCACCGTCTCCTGCGGCAGCACGACCGTGAGCAGGCCGTTCTTCAGCGAGTTACCGCGGAAGATGTCGGCGAAGCGGGACGAGACGACCGCGTGGAACCCGTAGTTCTGCAATGCCCAGACGGCGTGCTCCCGGGAGGAGCCGGTGCCGAATTCGGGGCCGGCCAGCAGGACGGTCGCGCCCTGGTACTCGGGCCGGTTCAGGACGAACGACTCGTCCTTGCGCCAGGCCTCGAACAGGCCGTCCTCGAAACCGGAACGAGTGACCTTCTTGAGCCAATGGGCCGGGATGATCTGGTCGGTGTCGACGTTGCTGCGGCGCAGCGGCACGGCGCGACCGGTGTGGGTGGTGAACTTCTCCATGCTGCTCAGGCCTCCACAGCGACGTCGGACGGGAGATCGGCGGGTGCGGCCAGTCGGCCGAGCACCGCGGTCGCGGCGGCGACCTGCGGCGACACCAGGTGGGTGCGGCCGCCCTTGCCCTGACGGCCCTCGAAGTTGCGGTTCGAGGTGGACGCGCAGCGCTCGCCGGGGGCCAGCTGGTCGGGGTTCATGCCCAGGCACATCGAGCAGCCCGCGTGGCGCCACTCGGCGCCGGCGGCGGTGAACACCTTGTCCAGGCCCTCCTCGACGGCCTGCAGGGCGACCCGCACCGAGCCGGGGACGACCAGCATCCGCACGCCCTCGGCGATGGTCCGGCCGTCCAGGATGGCCGCGGCGGCCCGCAGGTCCTCGATCCGGCCGTTGGTGCAGGAGCCGACGAAGACGGCGTCCACCGCGACCTCGCGCAGCGGGGTGCCGGCCTCCAGGCCCATGTACTTCAGGGCGTTCTCGGCGGCGATCCGCTCCTGCGGGTCGGCGAAGGAGGCCGGGTCCGGCACCTGGGCGCCGAGCGGCGCGCCCTGGCCCGGGTTGGTGCCCCAGGTGACGAACGGGGTCAGCTGGGTCGCGTCGATGAAGATCTCGTGGTCGAAGACCGCGTCCTCGTCGGTGCCCAGGGTCTTCCAGTACTCGACCGCAGCGTCCCAGTCCTCGCCCTTCGGCGCGTGCGGACGGCCCTCCAGGTAGTCGAAGGTGGTCTGGTCGGGAGCGATCATCCCGGCCCGGGCGCCCGCCTCGATGGACATGTTGCAGATGGTCATCCGGGCCTCCATGGAGAGGCTGCGGATGGCCGAGCCGCGGTACTCCAGGACGTAGCCCTGGCCGCCGCCGGTGCCGATCCGGGTGATGATCGCCAGGATGAGGTCCTTGGCCGTGACGCCCTCGGGCAGCTCGCCCTCGACGGTGATCGCCATCGTCCTGAACGGCGCCAGCGGGAGGGTCTGGGTGGCCAGGACGTGCTCGACCTGGCTGGTGCCGATGCCGAACGCCAGGGCGCCGAAGGCGCCGTGGGTGGAGGTGTGGGAGTCTCCGCAGACCACGGTGGTGCCCGGCTGGGTCAGCCCGAGCTGCGGGCCGACCACGTGCACGACGCCCTGCTCGACGTCGCCCAGCGAGTGGATCCGGACGCCGAACTCGGCGGCGTTGCGGCGCAGGGTCTCCAGCTGGATCCGCGAGACCGGGTCGGCGATCGGCTTGTCGATGTCCAGGGTCGGGGTGTTGTGGTCCTCGGTCGCGATCGTGAGATCGGTCCGGCGGACCGTGCGCCCGGCCAGCCGGAGGCCGTCGAAGGCCTGCGGGCTGGTGACCTCGTGGAGCAGGTGCAGGTCGATGAAGAGCAGGTCGGGCTCGCCCTCCGCGCGCCGGACGACGTGGTCGTCCCAGACCTTCTCTGCGAGTGTCCGTCCCATCGGATTCCCTCCAGCCGGCCGCGTTGCCGGCCTTCTCGTGTTCATCGGGGTCACTGCCTGGCGCCGCCCTGTGAGGCGCGCCGCGTGACCTGCACGCCGGATCGGTGTCCACCATGCGGACACTCTGTTGAGGCCGCATTCTGGATGTCTCCCGGGCTGCTGCATCCAGAGTGGCGCTTTTCTCGCCGGATTGAACTTGCGTCTCGCGGAATGAGACTGCAGTCTTAGGGCATGGACAACTCTAGCGGCGTCGGCGTTCTCGACAAGGCCGCTCTGGTGCTGAGCGCACTGGAGTCGGGCCCCGCCACGTTGGCGGGGCTGGTCGCCGCCACCGGTCTGGCGCGGCCCACGGCCCACCGGCTCGCCGTCGCACTCGAACATCACCGACTGGTCACCAGGGACATGCAGGGCCGGTTCATCCTCGGCCCCCGTCTCTCCGAACTGTCCGCCGCGGCGGGCGAGGACCGGCTGCTCGCCACCGCGGGCCCGGTCCTGACCCATCTGCGCGACGTCACCGGCGAGAGCGCACAGCTCTACCGCCGGCAGGGCGAGATGCGGATCTGCGTCGCCGCCGCCGAGCGGCTCTCCGGCCTGCGGGACACCGTCCCGGTCGGCAGCACCCTGCCGATGAAGGCCGGCTCGGCCGCCCAGGTCCTGCTCGCCTGGGAGGAGCCCGAGCGGCTCCACCGGGGCCTCCAGGGCGCCCGGTTCACCGCGACCGCGCTGAGCGGCGTCCGGCGCCGCGGCTGGGCACAGTCGATCGGCGAGCGCGAGCCGGGTGTGGCGTCCGTCTCGGCCCCCGTGCGCGGTCCCTCCAACCGGGTCGTGGCCGCCGTCTCCGTCTCCGGTCCGATCGAGCGCCTGACCCGCCACCCGGGCCGGCTGCACGCCCAGGCCATCATCGAGGCCGCCAACCGGCTCACCGAGGCCCTGCGCCGCGGCTGACCACCCCTGCCCGCCGACGTCGAAAAGGGCCCGCGCACCGAGGTGCGCGGGTCCTTTTCCGAATCACCCGGAAATGCGGGCGGAAAACACAAAAGGCCCCGGCGGACCAGGGCCTTGCTAATTTCTGGCTGGGGTACCAGGACTCGAACCTAGACTAAGTGAACCAGAATCACTCGTGCTGCCAATTACACCATACCCCAACAAAGCAATCAGCCGATGGGCAAGCCCACCGGCTTAATGCTCTGGTACCCCCGACCGGATTCGAACCGGCGCTACTGCCGTGAGAGGGCAGCGTGCTAGGCCGCTACACAACGGGGGCATCCTGGCGATCCCTTGCGGGATCAGTACCCCCGACCGGATTCGAACCGGCGCTACTGCCGTGAGAGGGCAGCGTGCTAGGCCGCTACACAACGGGGGCTTTCCAGGCGATCCCTTGCGGGATCAGTACCCCCGACCGGATTCGAACCGGCGCTACTGCCGTGAGAGGGCAGCGTGCTAGGCCGCTACACAACGGGGGCTTG
>NZ_JBVHHE010000026.1:92653-101216 GCF_055561235.1 Kitasatospora sp. NPDC022856
TGGATCTTTGTTTGTACTGCGGTGGTGCCTGCACTGCGATGGACTCGACAGTGCTGTACTGCGCTGGGGTACCAGGACTCGAACCTAGACTAAATGAACCAGAATCACTCGTGCTGCCAATTACACCATACCCCACCAGAGTTGAACCCCTGCGGGCCCTTCTCAGGCGTTGCGCCCCTCGCTCGGTCCCGACGGGGTTTCGCTCCCTCGTCCGTTCCCTCCCGGGCGGCGCAGAAAGAACATTACCCGACGTCCGGCCCCGGTCCAAAATCGATAAGCCCAGGCCGCGGCCGGGGCGGCTGCGGGCCAGGTCAGAACCCGGCCCGCGGCCGCCGGTGGCGGTGCTCAGGCAGCCGGGACGGCGGCCAGCGCGGCGGTCAGCCGGCGCAGCGTCTCGGGGCGCCCGAGCAGCTCCATCGACTCGAAGAGCGGCGGGGACACCCGGCGGCCCGTGACGGCCACCCGCAGCGGCGTGAAGGCGAACTTGGGCTTGATGCCCAGCCCGTCCACCAGCGCCGCGCGCAGCGCGGCCTGGATCGGCTCGGGCGAGAAGTCCGCCAGCTCCTCCAGCGCCTTGATGCTCGCCTCCAGCACCGGACGGGCGTCGGCGGTGAGCACCTTGGCGGCGTCGTCCGGGTCGAGCGTGAAGTCCGCCGGGTCGACGAAGAGGAAGCCCGCCATGGTGACGATCTCGCTCAGCACGACCATCCGCTCCTGGGTGAGCGGTGCCACCTTGGCCAGCAGCTCCAGCTGCTCGGCGGTCGGCTCGGCCGGCAGCAGACCGGGCGCCTGGAGGTACGGCACCAGGCGGCGGACGAAGTCCTCCGGGGCCAGCCGGCGCACGTGCTCGGCGTTGATGTGCTCGCACTTCTTGAGGTCGAAGCGGGCCGGGTTGGCGTTGACGTCGGCGATGTCGAACGCCTCGACCAGCTGCTCCACCGAGAAGATGTCGTCGTCCGCGGAGAGCGACCAGCCGAGCAGCGACAGGTAGTTGAGCAGGCCCTCGGGGATGAAGCCGCGCTCGCGGTACAGGTTGAGCGAGGCCTGCGGGTCGCGCTTCGAGAGCTTCTTGTTGCCCTCGCCCATCACGTACGGCAGGTGGCCGAAGCGCGGGGTGCCGCCGTCGCCGACGCCGATCTCGGCGAGCGCCGCGTACAGCGCGATCTGGCGCGGGGTCGAGGAGAGCAGGTCCTCGCCGCGCAGGACGTGGGTGATGCCCATCAGGGCGTCGTCGACCGGGTTGACCAGGGTGTAGAGCGGTGCGCCGTTGGCCCGGACGATGCCGTAGTCGGGCACGTTCTCCGGCTCGAAGCTGAGCGTGCCGCGCACCAGGTCGTCGAAGGCGATGGTGCGGTCGGGCATCCGGAACCGCAGGATCGGCTCGCGCTTCTCCAGCTTGTAGACGGCGACCTGGTCGTCCGTCAGCTCCCGGCAGTGGCCGTCGTAGCCGGACGGGCGGCCGGCCGCGCGGGCGGCCTCGCGGCGGGCGTCGAGCTCCTCGGTGGAGCAGTAGCAGTGGTAGGCGTGGCCGGCCTCGTGCAGCCGGCGGGCCACGTCCGCGTAGATGTCCATCCGCTGCGACTGCCGGTACGGCGCGTGCGGGCCGCCGATCTCCGGGCCCTCGTCCCAGTCGAAGCCGAGCCAGCGCATGGCGTCGAGCAGCTGCCGGTACGACTCCTCGGAGTCGCGGGCGGAGTCGGTGTCCTCGATCCGGAAGACCATCGTGCCGCCGTTGTGGCGGGCGAAGGCCCAGTTGAAGAGGGCCGTGCGGACCAGGCCCACGTGCGGGTTGCCGGTCGGGGACGGACAGAAGCGAACCCGAACGCTCGGGTCAGTGTTAGCCACGCTTGATCACCTTGTTGGTGAGAGTGCCGATGCCTTCGATGGAGACGGCGACCGCGTCGCCGACGTTGAGGGGGCCCACCCCAGCGGGTGTGCCGGTGAGGATGACGTCGCCGGGCAGCAGCGTCATGGCCTCGGAGATGTGGACGATCAGCTCGGCGACCGAGCGGACCATCTGGGAGGTGCGGCCGGCCTGCCGGAGCTCGCCGTTGACCGTGCAGGTGACGGCGAGGTCGCTCGGGTCGAGGTCGGTCTCGATCCACGGGCCGAGCGGGCAGGCGGTGTCGAAGCCCTTGGCGCGGGCCCACTGGCCCTCGCGCTGCTGGATGTCGCGGGCCGTGAGGTCGTTGGCACAGGTGTAGCCGAAGATCACCTCGGGCACCCGGTCCAGCGGGACCTCGCGGCACATCCGGCCGATGACCACGGCCAGTTCGGCCTCGTGGTGGACGTCGGAGGAGAACGGCGGGTACGCGATGGACTCGGTCGGGCCGATCACCGAGGTCGACGGCTTGAAGAAGGTCAGCGGGACGTCCGGGACGTCGTGGCCGAGCTCCGCCGCGTGGGCGGCGTAGTTGCGACCGACCGCGACGATCTTGTTCGGCAGCATCGGGCTGAGCAGCCGCACGTCCTGGAAGCGGTAGCTCTCACCGGTGGGTTGGGGCTGCCCGAACGGGTGGCCGGCCAGGGCGTGGACCACGAGGGACTCGGGCTGCGCCGGGTCACCCTCGACCACACCGAAGGAGACGGTGCCGGCGGCAGGGCTCCCCTCCCGGACGGAAAACCTGGCAATGCGCACGGCTGGGCTACCCCTCGCTTCGTCGGCCGCCCGGGGCGCGCCCGGGCGCTGGTGGGCGCCGCGCCCGTGTGGGCCCGGCCCCGCTCAATCGTCGACCAGGCTATCGCGTGGGGCCTCCCCCGACCGCTTTGCCCCTGTTCAGCGCGGTTGCGCCCGACCCGGCGGGAGCAAACCGAAAGGCGCCGCGAGTGCGGCGCCTTCCGGGTTCGTGCGGGGTGTCAGCTCCGCGGGGCCACCGCCGGGGCGACCATCAGCTGGGTGCGGCGCGGGTTGGCCGTGTTGGTGGGCAGCTCGGTGGCGTAGGTCGCCACGTGCTCGGCCCGGCGGGCGCCCGGGATCCCGCTGAAGTCCTCGACCGAGGCCAGCGTCGTCCGGCGCGGGTTCGCCGTGGAACGGCTGGAGAGCTCGGGACTGGTGGCGGCCGTGTTCGCCTGGGACATCTCGTCAGCACCTCGGGGTCGCGACCGGCGCGTCGACGTGGCGCGGCACCGGCCTGAGTGGTTCGGGGAGATTCTGGGCAGGCTGATCGTGGCCGTGCGCCGGAGACAGCAAGGTTACGGATCTCTTTCCACAGCCGCCGTGACCAAAGCTACACATTGTGCTGTGATTTTGCTCACAAATTGAAGAGCAATTCTCCGATATCCGACATATCGCTTCATCAAGTTTCGCCGACAAAACCCCGCATATCGGTCATTCGGGAACCTCTGCACCTCCCGTTGATCTCGGGTCCGGTTGGCATGTATCCGGCAAGTGTCCGAAAAAGGCGGTATTCCGGTCCGGTTACCGCACAGTCAGTGAAATCGCGCGCGCGGTCGGTAGTGTGGCCCCGCTCGCCCTGGCGGCCCTTGTTGGGATTCCCCGGCTGTGCTGGAATGCCACGGACCGTGGGTAGGGAGTAGTCCACCCCGGTGCCCGCTCTCCCGGACCGGCCGGGGTGCGGATGGAAACTCCACACCGTCCAGGCTGCGGCGACGCGGCGGGACGCCCGGTCCAGAGGTTGCGACGCCAGTGCAGGGACGTTTCAAAAGGGGTAGCGGCGCCGCGGGTGACCCGGAGTCGCGTGAGCCCGTGGCACCACCCCAGCAGGCGGCGGTGCCCGGCGGCCCCGTCGAGCCGGCACCCGAGGCGGTCGGCCGCCCGGAGGACGACGCCGAACAGGACCGGAAATCGGCCCGGGGCAAGCTCCGCAAGACGCTGACCCGCCGACGGGCCAAGGGCATGAGCCGGCTGGCGATGCGCAACTGGCGGATCCGTACCCGCCTCATCGCGCTGCTCGCGCTCCCGGTGCTGGTCGCCCTCGTGCTCGGTGGGCTGCGCATCCAGACCTCTCTCGAGGCCTCGCAGCAGCTCGCCCAGATGGCCAACCTCTCGGACCTGGCGAAGAAGGCGACCAACCTCGCCGACGCCCTGCAGACCGAGCGGGACATCAGCGCCGGGCCGATCACCCACGAGCCGAACGCCCCGCTCGACGACGACATCGTCAACGCCCGCAAGATCACCGACGACCTGAGCCGGACCTTCACCGCGTCCTCGGACAAGTTCGAGAACCTGGAGCTCTCCGGCGGCAAGGCGCTGCTGTTCCAGATCCGCAAGGACCTGAACTCGATCTCGGACGCGCGCAACACCCCGTACCAGAACAACCAGAACATCCAGTCGACGATCACGGCCTACGACGTGATCATCCGAGACCTGCTGTCGATCACCCAGGACATCGCGCTCGCGTCCAACAACCGCGACCTGGTCCGCGCCACCCGCGCCCTCCAGCAGTTCTCGCTGGCCAAGAACGCCACCTCGCAGCAGCGCGCCCTGATCAGCGCCGCGCTCGCCAACCCCAAGGCCCCCGACCTCAGCCTGAGCGACGAGTCCTTCGGTATCCGGCTGCGCGCCTCCTACGACAACGCGCTCACCAGCTTCAACAACATCTACACCTCGCACGACCTGGACAACCTGCGCGGCCAGCTCAGCTACAACTCGGTGGTCGCCGCCGCCGACCGGTACGCGCGCTCGGTGCTCCAGCAGAGCGGTATCCACCAGACCGAGCCGGTCAGCTTCAAGGACTGGTACGAGCAGGCCACCGCCAAGATCACCGCCGAGCGGCGGATCGAGTCGAAGCTGATCGAGGACCTCGACGGCAAGGCCCAGGAGCTGCAGTCCGCCGCCGACACCGAGGCCCTGATCATCGGTGCCGCCGTCGCGCTGGTGCTGCTGGTCGCCCTCGGTGGCGCCGGTCTGATCGCCCGCTCGATGGTGCGCTCGCTGACGCGGCTGCAGTCCGCGGCCGAGGACGTCGCCGAGCGGCGACTGCCCGAGCTGGTCAAGACGCTGTCCGAGAGCGACCCGCACGACGTCGACGTCACCGTCGAACCGGTCGGCATCGACTCCGCGGACGAGATCGGCCACGTGGCCCACGCCTTCGACATGGTGCACAGCGAGGCCGTCCGCCTCGCCGCCGAGCAGGCCCTCCTGCGCGGCAACATCAACGCGATGTTCACCAACCTCTCGCGCCGCAGCCAGGGCCTCATCCAGCGCCAGCTGTCGCTCATCTCCGAGCTGGAGAGCCGCGAGGCGGACCCGGACCAGCTGGCCAACCTCTTCAAGCTGGACCACCTCGCGACCCGCATGCGCCGCAACGGTGAGAACCTGCTCGTCCTCGCGGGCGAGGACCCGGGCCGCCGCTGGACCCGCCCCGTCCCGCTGGTCGACGTGCTCCGCGCCGCCGCCTCCGAGGTGGAGCAGTACGAGCGCATCGAGCTGGCCACCGTGCCGTCGGCCGAGGTCGCCGGCCGCGTCGTCAACGACCTCGTCCACCTGCTCGCCGAGCTGCTGGAGAACGCCACCTCGTTCTCCAGCCCGCAGACCCGCGTCCGGGTGACCGGCCACGCCCTGCCGGACGGCCGGGTGCTGGTCGAGATCCACGACACCGGCATCGGCCTCAGCCCCGACGACCTCGCCGACATCAACGAGCGCCTGGCGAACCCGCCGACGGTGGACGTCTCCGTCTCCCGCCGGATGGGCCTCTTCGTGGTCGGCCGCCTGTCCCTGCGACACGGCATCCGCATCCAGCTGCGCCCCAGCGACTCCGGCGGCACCACCGCGCTGGTCATGCTCCCGGTGGACGTCACCAACTCCGCCGACCGCCGGGCTCCGGCCCGCCCCGGTTCGGCGCAGGCCAAGCAGCAGCGCGGGGTCGCCCCGACACCGCGCCAGCAGCGCCAGGTGCCCGGCGGTCCGGCCGGCGGCCCGAACGGCGGCCCGGCCGCGCTCGGCCAGGGTCCGGCGGGCGGTGCCCCGCAGGGCCGTCCGCAGCTCGGCCAGGGCGGTCCCGGTGCTCCGGGCGGCCAGGGCGGCCCCGGTGGACGGGCCGGCGGCGCGCTGCCGACCCGACAGGTCGGCCAGTCGCTCCAGGGCCAGCCGCAGGGCCAGCAGGCCCCCCAGGGTCAGCAGGCCCCTCAGGGCCAGCAGCAGGTCCCGCAGGCCCGCCAGAACCCGCAGGGCGGTCTGCCGCAGCGCGGTGCGGGACGGCAGGCTCCGCCGCAGGGCGGTCCCGGTGCGCTGCCGCGCCGCGGCCAGCAGCAGCCCGGTCCGGGTCAGCCGGGCCAGGGCCAGCAGGGCCAGGGCCCGGGCCAGCCCGGCCAGGGCCGGCGCCCCGGCCAGGAGCGGCCGCGCCCCGGCGGGGACTTCGCCGGCGGTCCGGGCCCCCGGACCGGCGAGCAGCCGCAGCACGGCTGGGCCGACCAGTCGGGCCGTCCGGGCGCGCCGCAGGGCGCCCGCCCGGGCAACCGCCCGCAGGAGGGTCTGCCGCAGCGCCGCCAGCCGGGCCAGGCACCGCAGGGCCAGGCACCGCAGGGCCAGGGCGGCCCCGGCGGCCAGGGCCCGCAGGGTCCGCGCCGTCCGCAGCGCCCCGGCCCGGACGCACCGCAGCGCGAGCGGCAGCAGCAGCAGTTCCCGCCGCAGCAGGCCCAGCCGCTCCCCGCGGCCGAGCCCTCGTCGATGGAGAGCACCGCGCAGTTCGCCCGGCCGCGCTTCGAGGCGAGCGAGATCGACCCGCGTGACCCGCTCGGCCTCGGTCTGGTCGAGCCGGTGCTGCCGAACCCGGCGCGTCCGGAGCCGGTCCGCCAGGAGCAGCTCCGGCCCGAGCCGGTCCGCCAGGAGCCGATGGCGCTGCCGACCGGTCCGTCCGACGGCGGCCCGCAGGGCGGTGCGCCGATCTTCGAGTCGGCCGAGCAGGCCGAGGCGGCGCGGGCGGGTCAGTACCAGCCGCGCCGGCCCGGGACCAGTGCGCCCGGCGTCCAGCAGCAGGGCCAGCACCAGCAGGCCCCGCAGCAGCACCAGCACGCCCAGCAGGCTCCCCACCAGGCTCAGCAGCAGGCCCCCCAGCAGGGCCAGCCGCAGCAGGCCCCGCAGGGCGGGCCGGGCGGGCCGGGTGACGCGCCGTGGCGGCCGTCCGCGAACGACGAGCGCTGGCGCCGGGCCGAGCAGGTCCGGGAGCCCTCGACCAGCGGCGTCACCATGTCCGGTCTCCCCCGGCGGACCCCGCAGGCCAACCTGGTCTCCGGTACCGCCGAGGCGTCCCCGCTGACCGGCCCCCAGGTGTCCCGTGCGCCCGAGGAGGTCCGCGGCCGGCTCACCAACCTGCGCCGCGGCATCCAGCAGGGCCGCCGGGTCGGCGCCGAGCAGGCGGCCGGGCCGGGCCAGGGCAACCAGGCGGGCCCGCAGCATGGTGCCCAGCAGTCCGGATTCGATAGCTTCGGGGGCCGCACCGACGGCAACGGCGCAGATCACCAGGAGCGTTGAGTTGAACCAGATGAGCCAGGCCGCACAGAACCTGAACTGGCTGATCACCAATTTCGTGGACAACACCCCCGGGGTGTCGCACACGGTGGTGGTCTCCGCCGACGGCCTCCTGCTGTGCATGTCCGAAGGTTTCCCCCGCGACCGCGCCGACCAGCTCGCCGCCGTCGCCTCCGGCCTCACCTCCCTCACCTCCGGCGCCAGCCGGATCTTCGAGGGCGGCGAGGTCAACCAGACCGTCGTCGAGATGGAGCGCGGTTTCCTCTTCCTGATGGCCGTCAGCGACGGCTCCGCCCTCGCCGTCCTCGCCTCCCCGGACTCCGACATCGGCCTCGTCGGCTACGAGATGGCACTGCTCGTCGACCGCGCCGGCGCCGTCCTCACCCCCGCACTCCGCGCAGAACTCCAGGGCAGTCTCCTGCACTGAGTGCCCTGAGCGGCGACCCCACCCGTCCCACCTCCCCGCCGGGCCTGACCCGACCAGGCCCGGCGCCTCACCCTCAGCTACCCTCAGGCAGCTGATTTCGCCTCAGCTGGCATCGCCCCAGCTGGAACCGGCTGCCCAAGGCTGCAGCACAAGGAGGACCCATGACCCCGCCTTCGACACCCGCCGGCTCGTACGGCAGCGGGTACGGCAGCGGCTACGGCGGGCAGCAGTCCGACGGCTACGAGCAGCAGCCGCTGGTCCGCCCGTACGCGATGACCGGAGGCCGCACCCGGCCCCGGTACCAGCTCGCGATCGAGGCGCTGATCTCGACCACCAGCTCCGCCGAGCGGACCGGCGGCCTGCTGCCCGAGCACGCCCGGATCGTGAACCTCTGCCGTGAGGTCAAGTCCATCGCGGAGATCTCCGCACTCGCCGGCGTGCCGCTCGGTGTCGCCCGCATCCTCGTCGCCGACCTTGCCGAGGCCGGTCTCGTCGCCATCCACCAGCCCGCCGCCGCGGGCGAGTCGGGCGGAACGCCCGACGTCACGCTGCTCGAAAGGGTCCTCAGTGGACTTCGCAAGCTCTAACGGAGCCACCCGCGCCACGACCTCGGCGAAGATCGTCGTCGCCGGCGGCTTCGGTGTCGGCAAGACCACGCTCGTCGGCGCCGTCTCCGAGATCAACCCCCTGCGCACCGAAGCCGTCAT
>NZ_JBVHHE010000027.1:0-100633 GCF_055561235.1 Kitasatospora sp. NPDC022856
GACTTTTGGCACGCTGTTGAGTTCTCAAGGAACGGACACTTCCTTCGGACCGCCTTCCAGCGGGCCCTCCGGGCGCTTCGTTCTTTCGTGTTTCCCAGCTTACCAGACGCTTTCCGCTCCGTTTACCGGTGCTTTTCGCTTCTGAGATCTGCTGTTAACCGTCGACTTGCGGCGACTCGACCAACCATAGCGGGTCGTCGGCCGGAGCGCGAATCGGGGCACGCCGAGCTTCACCCGCTCGGAGGCATGATTTGTTGCTCTCGCGAGCATATACAGCAATGGTCCCGATTCGCCAAGATGCCTGTAGAGTGCGGCGCATCGGCCAAGAGGACTAGACCACTAGCGGTCGGTGAGATGGCCGGCCGGTGAGGGCGGGCAGGGCGTGAGTGTTCGCCCGGGAATGTCAGTAGATGTCCGAAGTTGACATGATTTAGGCTTCAGTCGATGTCCTTGCCGCAGTTCGCGGCCGCTCTCTGTACTGCGCACTTGGGAGGCTCAACCATGACCACTGTGACGTCGCCGCTGACCGGCCGTGTCGTCGGGCTCGCCGGCGTGCCCGACCCGGTCTTCTCCGGCGCGATGGTCGGCCCCGGCACCGCGATCGACCCGGTGCGCCGGCCGACCGAGGCCGTGGCCCCGGTGGACGGTGTCGTCGTCTCCATGCACCCCCACGCGTTCGTCGTCGTGGACGCGGACGGACACGGCGTACTGACGCACCTCGGCATCGACACCGTGCAGCTCAACGGCGAGGGCTTCGAGCTCCTCGTCAACAAGGGCGACACGGTGACCTGCGGCCAGGCCGTCATCAAGTGGGACCCGGCCGCCGTCGAGGCCGCGGGCAAGTCGCCGATCTCGCCGATCGTCGCTCTGGAGGCCGCCCCCGACTCGCTCGGCGACCTTCGCGAGGACGGGGACGTCGCCGTGGGCGACGCCCTCTTCAGCTGGAGCTGACCTCTTTCTTTACTGCAGACCCGCCCCTCCGGACTCGGTGGGGCGGCCCGGCACACAGCGGTACCCGGCGGGGCCGCTTCTCTCAGCGGAGACAGGTGACATGGAGAAGACGCTGCGCGGCGTGGGTGTGAGCCACGGGGTCGCGATCGGCCAGGTGCGGCACATGGGGACGGCGGTGCTGGAGCCGTCGGCCACCCAGATCCCGACCGAGGACGCCCCCCGTGAGCAGGCCCGCGCCCAGGCTGCCGTCGAGGCGGTGGCCGCGGACCTGATCGCCCGCGGCAACCTGGCCGGCGGCGAGGCACAGGCCGTGCTGGAGGCCCAGGCGCTGATGGCCCAGGACCCGGAGCTGATGGCCGACGTGGCCCGCCGGATCACCGTAGGCAGCAGCGCCGAGCGCGGCGTCTACGACGCCTTCGCCGCCTACCGCGCGCTGCTCGCCTCCGCCGGGGAGTACCTGGCCGGCCGGGTCGCCGACCTGGACGACGTGCGCAACCGCATCGTGGCGCGGCTGCTGGGCGTGCCGATGCCGGGCGTTCCGGACAGCGACGAGCCGTACGTGCTGTTCGCCCGTGACCTGGCGCCGGCCGACACCGCGCTGCTGGACCCGACCCTGGTGCTCGGCTTCGTGACCGAGGAGGGCGGGCCGACCAGCCACAGCGCCATCCTCGCCCGCGCCCTGGGCGTGCCGGCCGTCGTCGCGCTGCCGGGGGCGACCGATGTCGCCGAGGGCACCGTGGTCGCGGTGGACGGCAGCTCCGGCGACGTGCTGCTGGAACCGTCGCAGGAGAAGCAGGACGAACTGCGCCGCGCGGCCGCCGAGCGCAAGGCCGCGCTGGCCGCCTCCTCCGGCCCGGGGCAGACCTCGGACGGGCACCGGGTGCCGCTGCTCGCCAACGTCGGCGGTCCCGCGGACCTGCCGGCCGCGCTGGAGGCCGGGGCGGAGGGCGTGGGCCTGTTCCGCACGGAGTTCCTCTTCCTGGACGACTCGGCCAAGGCTCCCAGCGAGGAGAAGCAGGTCGAGGCGTACCGCAAGGTGCTGGAGGCGTTCCCGGAGGGCAGGGTCGTGGTCCGGGCGCTGGACGCGGGCGCGGACAAGCCGCTGGACTTCCTGACCCCCGCCGACGAGCCCAACCCGGCGCTGGGTGTGCGCGGTCTCCGGACCCTGCTGGAGCACCCCGAGGTCATGCGGACCCAGCTGCGCGCGCTGGCGAAGGCGGCCGAGGGGCTGCCGGTGCACCTTGAGGTGATGGCCCCGATGGTGGCCGACCGCAAGGACGCCAAGGACTTCGCGGACGCGTGTCGCCAGGCCGGGCTGAGCGCCAAGTACGGGGCGATGGTGGAGATCCCGTCGGCGGCGCTGCGGGCGCGGTCGATCCTCCAGGATGTGGAGTTCCTCTCGCTGGGGACCAACGACCTCGCGCAGTACACCTTCGCCGCCGACCGCCAGGTGGGTGCGCTGGCGCGGCTTCAGGACCCGTGGCAGCCGGCGCTGCTGGACCTCGTCGCGTTCTCGGCCGAGGCCGCCCGGGCCACCGGCAAGAGCTGTGGCGTCTGCGGCGAGGCCGCCTCCGACCCGCTGCTCGCCGTGGTCCTGACCGGGCTCGGCGTCACCAGCCTCTCCATGGGCGCGGCGTCGATCCCCTATGTGCGGGCCACGCTGGCCAAGTACACGCTGGCGCAGTGCCGCCGGGCGGCCGAGGCCGCCCGCGCCGCGGACAGCGCCGAGGACGCGCGGGCCGCGGCCCAGCAGGTGCTGTCCGGCGAGTGACACCGGCGCGCGGCCGGAGCGAGGACTGCGAAGGGGTGCCCCCACCGTCATGGGGGCACCCCTTCGTGCTGTCCGGGTTCGTGCTGTCCGGGGTCAGGCCCGGCGGTCGCGGCGGAGCTGCTCGAAGTAGCGCAGGTGCTCGACGTCGTCGACCGAACCCGGGTTCACTGCCTGCTCCAGCGGGGTGCCGGAGAGCAGGCGCTTCACCGGGACCTCGATCCGCTTGCCGGTGAGGGTGTGCGGCAGGCCGCGGACGGCGATGACCTCGTCGGGGACGTGGCGCGGGGAGAGCTCGGTGCGCAGCGAGGTGCGGATCCGGCCGACCAGGCCGTCGTCGAGGACCGCGCCGGGGGCGAGCACGACGAAGAGCGGCATCCAGTAGCCGCCGTCGGGCTCCTCCAGGCCGATGACCAGGGACTCGGCGATCTCGGGGAGGCGCTCGACGACCTCGTAGATGTCGGAGGAGCCCATCCGGACGCCCTGGCGGTTGAGCGTCGAGTCGGAGCGGCCGTGGATGACCACGGTGCCGCGGGAGGTGACGGTGATCCAGTCGCCGTGGCGCCAGATGCCGGGGTACATCTCGAAGTAGCTGTCGTGGTAGCGGGCGTCGTCGGGGTCGTTCCAGAAGCCGGTGGGCATGGACGGGATCGGCTTGGTGACGACGAGTTCGCCGACCGCGTCGGTGAGCGGGCGGCCGTGGACGTCCCAGGACTCGACGGCGGCGCCGAGGCAGGGGGCCTGGATCTCACCGAGGTACACCGGCAGGGTCGGGACGCCGCCGACGAAGCAGGAGCAGACGTCGGTGCCGCCGCTGACGGAGGCGAGCCAGACGTCCTGCTTGACCTCGTCGTAGATCCAGCGGAAGCCGTCGGGCGGGAGCGGGGAACCGGTCGTGCCGATGCAGCGGACGGCGGAGAGGTCGAGGTCGCGGCCGGGGTGCAGCTCGGCCTTGCGGCTGGCGATGACGTAGGCCGCGGAGGTGCCGAGGACGGTGGCGCCGGTCCGGGCGGCGACGGACCAGAGGGCGCCGGTGTCCGGGTGCCCGGGGCTGCCGTCGTAGGTGACGATCGTGGACCCGGTGAGCAGGCCGGCGAGGAGGAAGTTCCACATCATCCAGCCGGTGGAGGTGTACCAGAGGAAGCGGTCCTCGGGGCCGAGGTCCAGGTGGAGCCCGGCCTGCTTGAGGTGCTCCAGCAGGATGCCGCCCTGGCTCTGGACGATGGCCTTGGGCAGGCCGGTCGTCCCGGAGGAGTAGAGGACCCAGAGCGGGTGGTCGAAGGGGACGGCCTCGAAGACCGGCTCGACGTCGTCGGCGACCAGGTCGTCCCAGTGCAGGGCGCCGTCGGGGGCGGGCGCGCCGAGCAGCGGGACGTGGACGACGGTGCGCAGGCTGGGGAGCTCGCGGCGGAGTTCGGCGACGACCTCGGCGCGGTCGTGGTCCTTGCCGCCGTAGTGGTAGCCGTCGACGGCGAAGAGGACGGCGGGCTCGATCTGCTGGAGGCGGTCGAGGACGCTGCGGGCGCCGAAGTCGGGGGCGCAGCTGGTCCAGACCGCGCCGACGGCGGCGCTGGCGAGGAGGGCGACGGCGGCCTGCGGGATGTTGGGCAGGTAGGCGCTGACGCGGTCGCCGGGGCCGATGCCGCGGGCCCGGAGGGCGGCGGCGAGCGAGCCGACCTGGCGGCGGAGCTCGGACCAGGTGAGGACGGTCGGCTGCTCGGTGGTCTCGTCCAGGTGGAGGATCGCCGGCTTGTCGGCGTTGGCCTCGTCGTCGGCGGCGCGCAGGGCGTGCTCGGCGTAGTTGAGGCGGGCGCCGGGGAACCAGCGGGCGCCGGGCATGGCGGCGTCGGTGAGGACGGCTTCGGGGGCCTCGGTGAAGCGGACGCCGAACCACTGGGTGACGGCCGTCCAGAAGCGGTCGAGGTCCTCGGTGGACCAGCTGTGCAGGTCGGCGTAGCGCCGGGCGGCCTGCTCGTCGCTGTCGACGGGGGCCAGCGGGGCGGCCGGTGCGCCGTGGTGTTCGGCGGCCCAGGCCTGGAAGGCCACGAGGCCGGTGGCTGCGGCGCGAGCGGGGTTGGGGCGCCAGAGCGGCTGGTCCTGGGATGGGGTGCTCACGGTGGTGGTCTCCCGGCCGTTGGATGGGACGGGGGTGCTTGTGGCAGGGCCCGTCCGGTTGGGGCTGTCGGAGCAGACCCTGCCATGTGATCGCGCGGTACGCCAGGGTCTGCCGCGGCCGTGCGAGCCTGGTCAGCCCCGTCCCCGGGCACGGTCAGTGGTGGGCGTACTCGCCGTTGAACCAGGCCTGGGAGACCCGGGTGTGGAAGGCGAAGACGAGGGCGGTCGTGGGGTCGGCGAGCTGCCAGCCCTCCGTCTCCTCGGTGGGGACCGAGGGCGGGAGCTCGGCGAGCGGGCGGGCGGGGAGCAGGCCGAAGAGGCAGAGGAAGCCGCCGTGCGTGTCGGAGTCGGTGGCGACCAGGGTGACGTCACCGGCCTCGGCCAGGATGCCGGTCTCCTCGCGCAGTTCGCGGACGCAGGCCTGCTGCCAGCTCTCCCCGTAGTCGACGTAGCCGCCGGGCAGGGCGAGTTGGCCGTAGCCGGGCTCGATGGTGCGGCGGATGACCACGAGGCCGGGCGCACCGCTCTCCTGGGTGACCGGGAGGAGGGTGACGACGACGGGCAGCGGGTTGCGGTAGCTGATCTCGGAGCAGCCGGGGCAGGTGCGGGGCCAGGCCGTGGTGCCGGGCGGGTAGGGCGTGCCGCACCAGTGGCAGTGGGAGTTCGGCCGGTTGCTCGTCCTGCTCACCTCTTGAGTCGTCATGGCCGGATGGTAGTGCGCGGGCGCGACCGGTGGCGCCGGTCAGCGGATCTCGTCCTCCCGGGTGGGCCGGAGCAGCGCGGGGTGCAGGAGGCGGGCGTCGCCGGCGTGGTAGGTGCGGGCCCGTGGGCCGCCGCGGGCGCCGCCGCGCTCGGTGGTCGTCCCGGTGCTCTCGACGAAGCCGGGCACCGAGAGCACCTTGCGGTGGAAGTTGCCGGGGTGGAGCTTCTCGTCCCAGACCGCCTCGTAGACGGCGCGCAGCTCGGGGATGGTGAAGTCGTACTGGAGGAAGGCGGTGGCCAGCGGGCTGTACTCGATCTTCGCGCGGGCGCGGTCGAGGCCGTCGGCGACGATCCGGGCGTGGTCGAAGGCGAGCGTCGTGGTGCCGGCGGGGCCGTCGGCCGCGGGTTGGTGGCCGGTGTGCCCGCCGACGCCACCCCCGTGGGTGTCGGCGGGCACACCGGCGGCTGGGGACCGGCCGGTGGACGGCCGGAGGTCGAGGTCGGTGACGGCGTGCCAGGCGGCGGTGGCCGCGTCCGAGCCGGCCTGCGGGTCGGGCAGGTCGGGGGCGAAGGCGAGGTAGGCGACGGAGACCACGTGCATGCGCGGGTCCCGGGTGGGGGCGCCGTACGTCCCGAGCTGTTCGAGGTGGATCCGGCTGAGGGCGGCCTCGGCGTCGGCGGTGCCGAGCAGGCCGGTCTCCTCGGCGAGCTCGCGGGCGGCGGCCTCGTCGAGCCCTTCCTCGCCGGCCCGCAGGAAGCCTCCGGGCAGTGCCCAGTACCCCTGGTAGGGCGGCGCGGCGCGCTCGACCAGCAGGACGTGCAGGCTGCCGTGGCGCAGCGTCAGGGCGACGACGTCGACGGTGACGGCGACGGGCGTGTAGGCGCGCGGGTCGTAGGCGGCGAGCCAGTCGTTCTCGTGGGCGGGCGGTCGTTCCACGGTCATGGCGGGCTCCTCTCCGCTGGCGCTTCGTCGGGCCGGTCGGTCGCTGTCGGGCGCTGCCGGGCGCGTCGGGTGTGGCGGGCGTGTCGTGCGGTCGGCGGTACCGGGAGGACCGGCGGGCCGCCGTCCTGCCGTCGTTCTCGGGGTGAGCACAACGTAGCGATCCGGGGGCCGGGCGGCAAATGGTTTTCGGGCCGGCCGGGGGCGTCCGGTCTTCTACTCTGTGACCAGGAGATTTGCCCCCGAGGAGGCCGCCATGCCCGCCCCTGCCCCGCCGGGCTTCGCCGCCGCGCTGGCCGCCGGTCCGCTGGTCCTGGACGGGGGGCTGTCCAACCAGCTGGCGGCGGCCGGGTACGACCTGTCGGACGCGCTGTGGTCGGCCCGGCTGCTGGCGGACGCCCCGGAGGCGGTGGTCGCCGCGCACCGGGCGTACTTCGAGGCCGGGGCGGAGGTCGCGATCACCGCGACCTACCAGGCGAGCTTCGAGGGGTTCGCCCGGCGCGGGCTGGGCCGGGCGGAGGCGGAGCGGCTGCTGGCGCTCGGGGTGGAGCTGGCGCGCCGCGCCGCGGCGCCGGTCCGGGCGGACCGGCCGCTGTGGGTCGCCGCGTCGGTGGGGCCGTACGGCGCCGCGTTGGCCGACGGCTCGGAGTACCGGGGCCGGTACGGGCTGACGACCGCCGAGCTGGAGGCGTTCCACCGGCCGCGGCTGGAGGTGCTGGCGGCCGCCGGGCCGGACGTGCTGGCACTGGAGACGGTGCCCGACGCGGACGAGGCGCGGGCGCTGCTGCGGGCGGTGCGCGGGCTGGGCGTGCCGGCCTGGCTGTCGTTCAGCGTGGCGGGCGACCGGACCAGGGCCGGGCAGCCGCTGGCGGAGGCCTTCGCGCTGGCCGCGGACGCCGACGAGGTGGTCGCGGTGGGGGTGAACTGCTGCACGCCGCAGGACGCCGACCGGGCGGTGGCGACGGCGGCCCGGGTGACCGGCAAGCCGGTGGTGGTCTATCCGAACAGCGGCGAGCGCTGGGACGCCGGGGCCCGTGCCTGGCGCGGTGCGGCGACGTTCGGCGTGCCCGGGGCCGCTCCCGGCGGCGGCCGGGCTGGGGTGGCGGGGTGGCTGGCCGACGGCGCCCGGCTGGTGGGCGGCTGCTGCCGGGTGGGCCCGCGGGAGATCGCGGCGCTGGCCGCCGAGGTGGCGCGCGGGCGGGTCTGACCGCGCCGGACGGAGATTACCGAGGGGGAAGGTGCACGGACGGGGCGCGGCCTGGCAGACTCGTCCCGTTACCACTGCGGTCGACATTGTCGACCGCCTGTCAGCGCGGAGGTACCGAATGCCCGGCCCGATCCAGTCGCTCTCCCGGGCCGCCGCGATCATGCGCCTGCTGGCCGGCGGCGAGCGCCGCCTGGGGCTGTCCGAGGTCGCGACGGCCCTGGGCCTCGCCAAGGGCACCGCCCACGGGATCCTGCGCACCCTCCAGCAGGAGGGGTTCGTCGAGCAGGACCCGGAGAGCGGCAAGTACCAGCTGGGCGCGGAGCTGCTGCGGCTGGGCCAGAGCTACCTGGACGTGCACGAGCTGCGCGCCCGGGCCCTGGTCTGGGCGGACGACCTGGCCAGGGCGGCCGGCGAGACCGTCTACCTCGGGGTGCTCCACCAGCAGGGCGTGCTGATCGTGCATCACGTCTTCCGTCCGGACGACACCCGGCAGGTGCTGGAGGTCGGCTCGATGCAGCCGCTGCACAGCACCGCCCTCGGCAAGGTGCTGCTGGCGTACGACCCGGTGGCCCGCGGGGAGCTGGGCGAGGGCCCGCTGGAGGCGTACACCGCGCGGACCCTGACCGACCTGGCTGACGTGGACGCCGAGGCGGCGCTGACCCGGGAGCGCGGCTGGACCGACTCGATCGAGGAGACCTGGGAGGGCGTGGCCTCGATCGGCGCGCTGATCCAGGACCGGCGGCGCAACCCGGTCGGAGCGGTCTGCGTCAGCGGCCCGGTGGAGCGGGTCTGCGAGGACGGCTTCGTGCGGCCCTCGCTGGTCGCCTCGGTGCGCAGCGCGGCCCGGGCGATCTCCCGGGACCTGGGCGCCGGACGGTTCTGACCCCGGCGCCGGCGGCGGCGGCCGCGGACATCTGACGTTCACGCTGAGGCGCGGACAGGCGGGATGCCTGTCCGCGCCTTAGCGTTTTGTCCATATTTGACGTGAGTCGATTGGTAACTTCGAGTGAAGGGTCACAGCTGCGTAACCCGGCCTTGACGTGAAGGCGGCCTGGGGAGGAAGCTTCCGCATGACGGTCGACATTGTCGAACGATGGCCGAGCAGATCACTCCCACAATGCGCTCACCCGCACAGCGATCGCTCAGCCACCTGCCCCCACCCGCACCTCCGGGCCATATGGACAAGGGAGTCTTTGTGTCCGCGTTCTCCAACGGCGACATCTTCGTCGGCGAAACCCTCGGCACCGCCGCGCTGATACTTCTCGGCGGCGGCGTCTGTGCCGCCGTGACGCTCAAGAAGTCGAAGGCCCTCAACGCCGGCTGGCTGGCGATCACCTTCGGCTGGGGCTTCGCGGTGATGATCGCCGCCTACATGTCGGCCCCCAAGTCGGGCGCGCACCTGAACCCGGCCGTCACCCTGGCCCTCGCCGTCGACAGCGGCGACTGGAGCAAGGTGCCGGTCTACCTCGGCTCCCAGCTGCTCGGCGCGATGATCGGCGCCGTCCTCGTGTGGGTCACCTACCTCGGCCAGTTCCAGGCCAACAAGGAGGCGACCCTGGGCATCTTCTCGACCGGTCCCGAGATCCGGAACCCGGTCCAGAACCTGCTCACCGAGATCATCGGCACCATGGTCCTCTGCCTGGGCATCCTCACCCAGGGCCTGAACAAGGGCCTCGGCCTCTCCGGCACCGGCATCCTGATCGTCGCCCTCACCGTCGTCGGCATCGGCCTCTCGCTCGGCGGCCCGACCGGCTACGCGATCAACCCGGTCCGCGACCTGGGCCCGCGCATCGTGCACTCGCTCCTGCCGATCCCGAACAAGGGCGGCTCCGACTGGTCCTACGCCTGGATCCCGGTGGCCGGCCCGGTCATCGGCGGCCTGCTGGCCGGCGGCCTGTACCACGTCGCCTTCTGACGCTCCTCGGGTTTCCACCCCACCCGAGCACGGGGACTGACCCGAGAGTCGGACCCACCCACCCCGCAACCCCCTTCTTGAGCCGAGGACCCTCATGACCTCCATTGGCACCGGTAACTACATCGCCGCGATCGACCAGGGCACCACCTCCAGCCGCTGCATCATCTTCGGCGAGGACGGCCGGATCGTCGCCGTCGACCAGCAGGAGCACCGGCAGATCTTCCCCCAGCCCGGCTACGTCGAGCACGACGCCGCCGAGATCTGGACCCGGGTGCAGTCGGTGGTCCGCGGCGCGCTGGAGAAGGCCGGTCTGACCAAGGACGACATCCGCGCGATCGGCATCACCAACCAGCGCGAGACCACCGTCCTGTGGGACAAGAACACCGGCGAGCCGGTGCACAACGCGCTGGTGTGGCAGGACACCCGCACCGAGGGACTCTGCCGCGAGCTGGGCCGCAACGTCGGCCAGGACCGCTTCCGCCGCGAGACCGGCCTCCCGCTGGCCAGCTACTTCGCCGGCCCGAAGATCCGCTGGCTGCTGGACAACGTCGAGGGCCTGCGCGAGCGCGCCGAGGCCGGCGACATCCTGTTCGGCACCATGGACACCTGGGTGATCTGGAACCTCACCGGTGGTGTCAACGGCGGCAAGCACGTCACCGACGTCACCAACGCCAGCCGCACCATGCTGATGAACCTGCGCTCGCTGGAGTGGGACGACAAGATCGCCGAGTCGATGGGCGTGCCGATGGCCGTCCTGCCGGAGATCCGCTCCTCCGCCGAGGTCTACGGCGAGGCCGTCGGCGACCTGGCCGGCGTGCCGGTCGCCTCCGCCCTCGGCGACCAGCAGGCCGCGCTGTTCGGCCAGACCTGCTTCGACAAGGGCGAGGCCAAGTCGACCTACGGCACCGGGACCTTCCTGCTGCTGAACACCGGCGAGGAGGTCGTCAACTCGTACCACGGGCTGCTGACCACCGTCGGCTACCGGATCGGCGACCAGAAGCCGGTGTACGCGCTGGAGGGCTCGATCGCCGTCACCGGCTCGCTCGTCCAGTGGCTGCGCGACCAGCTCGGCATCATCTCCACCGCCGCCGAGATCGAGACCCTCGCCAACACCGTCGAGGACAACGGCGGCGCCTACTTCGTCCCGGCCTTCTCCGGCCTGTTCGCCCCGTACTGGCGCTCCGACGCCCGCGGTGTGATCGCCGGTCTGACCCGGTACGTCACCAAGGGCCACCTGGCCCGGGCCGTGCTGGAGGCCACCGCCTGGCAGACCCGCGAGGTCGTCGACGCCATGCAGAAGGACTCCGGCGTCGAGCTCACCGCCCTCAAGGTCGACGGCGGCATGACCAGCAACAACCTGCTCATGCAGAACATCGCCGACGTGCTGGACGCTCCGGTCGAGCGCCCGTACGTGGCCGAGACCACCGCGCTGGGCGCCGCCTACGCGGCCGGCCTGGCGGTCGGCTTCTGGAGCGACCTGGACACCCTGCGGGCCAACTGGCACCGCGCCGCCGAGTGGACCCCGCGCATGGACGAGGCCACCCGGGAGCGCGAGTACAAGAAGTGGCTCAAGGCCGTGGAGCGCACCATGGGCTGGGTGGAGGAGGACGAGCAGATCTGACCGCGGACGCCGGTCGGGGCCCCCGGGCCCCGGCCGGCCCGCTCCCGTTTCACCGGCCCGCCGCACCGGGCCGAACCGGCCTCTCAGCAGGGGCCGCACCGCACACCGAGAGGAGTAACGGCGCCGCCCGACCCGCGCCGCCGTACACACACCATGGCAACCATCCCGACCCTGGGCGCCGAGCGCTTCGCCGGCCGCACCGCCTCCCGCGCCGAGACCCGCGAGCTGCTGGGCAAGGCCACCTACGACCTGCTGGTGATCGGGGGCGGCATCCTCGGCACGGCCGTCGCCTGGACCGCGTCCCAGGCGGGCCTCAAGGTCGCCATGGTCGATGCCGGCGACTTCGCCGGGGCCACCTCCAGTGCCTCCTCGAAGCTCGTGCACGGCGGTCTGCGCTACCTGCAGACCGGTGCGGTCAAGCTGGTCGCCGAGAACCACAAGGAGCGCCGCGCGCTCGCCACCGACGTGGCCCCGCACCTGGTCAACCCGCTGACCTTCTTCGTGCCGGTCTACAAGGGCGGCCCGCACAGCGCGCCCAAGCTCGGCGCCGGTGTGTTCCTCTACTCGGCGCTCTCCGCCTTCCGCGACGGCATGGGCCGGGTCTCCACCGCCGCGCACGCCGCCCAGCAGGTGCCCGCGCTGCGCACCGAGGGCCTGCGCTCGGTGGCCGTCTACGGCGACCACCAGATGAACGACTCGCGCGTCGCCGTGATGACGGTGCGCGCCGCCGTCGACGCCGGCGCCGTGGTGCTCAACCACGCCGAGGTCACCGGCCTCCGCTTCACCGGCGGCCGGGTCACCGGCGCCGACCTCAAGGACCGCCTGGACGGCACCGAGTTCGGCGTGAACGCCCGCCTGGTGCTCAACGCCACCGGCCCGTGGGTCGACCACCTGCGCACCATGGAGGACGCCGGCGCCGCGCCGTCGATCCGCCTCTCCAAGGGCGCCCACGTCGTGGTCAAGCGCCGTGCCCCGTGGCGCGCCGCGCTGACCATCCCGATCGACAAGTACCGCGTCTCCTTCGCCATCCCGTGGGAGGACCACGTCCTGCTCGGCACCACCGACGAGGAGTACACCGGCGACCCGCAGGACGTCCGGGCCACCGAGGCGGACATCGACCAGATCATGGGCGAGGCCGCGCACGCCATCCGTGACGAGCACATCGACCGCGACCTGATCACCTACGCCTTCGCCGGCCTGCGGGTGCTGCCCGGCGGCCCCGGCGACACCGCCGCCGCCAAGCGCGAGACGGTCGTCACCGAGGGCCGGGGCGGCATGCTGTCGGTCGCCGGCGGCAAGTGGACCACCTACCGGCACATCGGCCGGACCGTGCTGGAGAAGCTGGCCCACGTGCCCGGCACCACGCTCGGCGAGGACATGTCGACCATCGCCCGGACCGTCCCGCTGCCCGGCGTCGGCGCGCCGAACGCCGTCGCGCACCGCCTGCTGATCGACCGTGAGCCCGGCTCCCGGATGGAGCCGCTGGTCGCCAAGCACCTGGCCAGCCACTACGGCACGCTCTCCTTCGAGATCGCCCGCATGATCGACGAGAACCCGGAGCTCGGCCGGCCGATCCACGAGGACGGCCCGGACGTCTGGGCCCAGGTCGCCTACGCCGCCGACAGCGAGTGGGCGTACACCACGGACGACGTGCTGCGCCGCCGCACCACGATGACCGTCCGCGGCCTGGACACGCCGGAGATCCGCTCCGAGGTCGACGCCTTCCTGGCGAAGCGCGCCAAGTGACGCGTGGCCGCGTGAGGGCGGTCCCGTGAAGCGCTCGGCCCCGTAGGGCCGGCGCACAGGACTCGAAGGGCGGGCACCCCGGGCTGGGGGTGCCCGCCCTTCGGCATGTCCGCACGGCCGGGCTCACGGGCTCCTGCGGGTCGGCTGCCGGGGCGGTCCCCTGGACCCGTTCGGCTGCACGCCGGGCCGCGGTCGGGCCGTGCGACCCGCCGTCGGGCAACCCCGGAGGGCGGTACCCGTGGAGACGGGTACCGCCCTCCGGGGCGCGGGGGCGCGGTCAGATGATCAGGCTGAGCGGCATGATCAGGGCGATGGCGACGACCGAGATCACGGTCTCCATCACCGACCAGGACTTGAGGGTCTGGCCGACGCTCATCCCGAAGTACTCCTTCACCAGCCAGAAGCCGGCGTCGTTGACGTGCGAGAAGAACAGCGAACCGGCGCCGATGGCCAGCACCAGCAGCGCCGCGTGGGTCGCGGACATGTCGGCGGCGAGCGGGGCGAGGATGCCCGCGGCGGTGATCGTGGCGACCGTGGCGGAGCCGGTGGCCAGGCGGATCAGCACGGCGATCAGCCAGCCGAGCAGCAGCGCCGAGATGTGCCACTTGGCGGACCACTCGCTGACCGCGTTGCCCACGCCGACGTCGATCAGGGTCTGCTTGAAGCCGCCGCCCGCGCCGACGATGAAGACGATGCCCGCGATCGGGCCGAGCGACTTCCCGACGGTGTCGGAGATCCGGTCCTTGGTGAAGCCGGCCGCCCGGCCGAGCGTCACCATGCCGAGCAGGGTCGCGGCGAGCAGGGCGATCAGCGGCGAGCCGATGAAGTCGAAGATCCGCTGCGGCATCGCCTTCGGGTCGTCGACGACGACGTCGACCAGGGCCTTGCCGAGCATCAGGGCGACCGGCAGCAGGATGGTGGCGAGGACCGCGCCGAAGCCCGGGGTGTGCGCGGGCTTCTCCGTCTCCTCGGGCGCGGTGGCCTGCGGGATCTCCAGCGGGCCGACCCAGCGCTCGGCGAGCCGGGCGAACAGCGGGCCGGCGACGATCAGCGTCGGCACGGCGATCAGCAGGCCGAGCGCCAGGGTGATGCCGAGGTCGGCCTTCAGCGCGTCGACGGCCACCAGCGGACCGGGGTGCGGCGGGACGAGGCCGTGCAGCACCGAGAGCCCGGCCAGCGCGGGGATGCCGATCCGCATCAGCGGGACGTTGCCGCGGCGGGCCACCAGCAGCACGATCGGGATCAGGAGGACGACCCCGACCTCGAAGAACAGCGGCAGGCCGAGGACGGCCGCGATCAGCGCCATCGCCCAGGGCAGCGCCCTGGGCCCGGAGCGGGCGAGCACGGTGTCGGCGATGATGTTCGCCCCGCCGGAGTCGGCGAGCAGTTTGCCGAGCATCGCGCCGAGCCCGATCAGCAGGCCGACGCCCGCGACGGTCGCGCCGAACCCCGTGGAGAAGCTGCCCAGCAGCTTGTCGAAGGGGGCGCCCGCGACGGCGGCCAGCAGGCCCGAGCCGAGTGTGAGGGCGAGGAACGGGTGGAGCTTCAGCCGGGTGATCAGCACCACGATGGCGCCGATGCTGAGCAGGACCGCGATCAGCAGCTGGGCGTCGCTGTCGGTGTGCGGCAGGGCCGGTGGGGCGGCCGCCGCGAGCAGGGTGGGGGTCACGCGAGGTCTCCATTGACGGGCCGCAGCAGTGCCACGGCCATCTCGACGAGTTCTTCGGGGGTCGGGCCGACGTCCAGGACCGCACCGCGCTCGTCCGCCCCGAGGGGCTCCAGGGCGGCGTACTGCGAGTCGAGCAGCGACGGCGGCATGAAGTGTCCGGTGCGGTGGGCGAGCCGGTCCCCGACCAGCTCGTGCCCCCCGCTGAGGTGCAGGAAGAAGGCGCCCGGGCAGGCCGCGCGCAGGGTGTCGCGGTAGCGGTGCTTCAGCGCCGAGCAGGTGACCACGCCGCCGGTGCCGGCCTCGGCCCGCTCCCCCAGCCAGCCGCCGAGGGCGCGCAGCCAGGGCGCGCGGTCCGCGTCGTCCAGCGGGATGCCGGCCGACATCTTGGCGATGTTGGCGGGCGGGTGGAAGTCGTCCGCCTCGGCGTAGGGGAGGTCGAGGCGGTCGGCCAGCAGGCGGGCCACGGTGGTCTTGCCGACACCGGAGACGCCCATCACCACGAGGGTGAGGGGCGACGCGGGGGTGTCGTGGTTCTCGACGCTGAGAGCCATGGGTGGTGCTCCTTCGTTGCCAGGCCGCCACTATCGCTCCAAAGATATGACGTATTCAAGAGTCGGAAACCAAATCGTCATACTTTTGCGCGTTGCGGGGGCCGCCCGGCGAGCGGGCCGGCCGGGCCCTCTAGGCTGGCCGGATGGAGATCCAGGGGCTGCCCGGCCGACTGCTCGCCGACCTCGGACCGGCCATCGCCTCCGGTGAGATCCCCGAGGGTGCGGTCCTGCGCGCCGAGGAGCTGGAGCAGCGGTACGGGGTGTCGCGGACGGTGGTCCGCGAGGCCGTGCGGATCCTGGAGGGGATGGGGCTGGTCGCCTCCCGGCGGCGGGTCGGCAGCACCGTCCAGCCGAAGTCCGCCTGGGACGTCTTCGACCCGCTGGTGATCCGCTGGCGGCTGGCCGGGACCGACCGGCCCGCGCAGCTGCGCTCGCTCGGCTCGCTGCGGGTCGCGGTGGAGCCGGCCGCGGCCGCGCTCGCCGCCCGGCACGCCAGCGACGACGAGCGCCGCGAACTGCTCTCCCTCGCCGGTGAGTTGACGATGACGGCGCGGGCCGCCGACCTGACCGCCTTCCTCCGGCACGACATCGCCTTCCACGCGACCGTCCTGAAGGCCTCCGGCAACGAGATGTTCGCCCACCTCGGCGACACCGTCGGTGCGGTGCTCACCGGCCGCACGGAGTACCATCTGATGCCTCATCAGCCCGAGCCGTACGCGATCCGGTTGCACCGCGAGGTCGCGGAGGCGATCTGCGCGGGGGACGCGGCCCACGCCGAGCGGGCGATGCGCACGATCGCCGAGGGCGCGCTGGCGGAGCTCGACCAGCAGCTGGGGTGATTCGCCCGAGGGCGCGGTTTCCGGTGCAGATCACACGATTTGACGCCAGTTCGGCTGATTCCCGCGCATGGTTCGGGTACCACGGGGCAGAGTGGTGCGCAGGGGCGCGTTCCGGCGCGCCCGTCCCGCCGTCGTGAGCGCGCCTGGGGGTCGCCCGATGCCATCCGCACGCCGTCGCCGCCGTCGCCTGCCCGACGAGGTGCGCGCAGCCGCCGTCCGGGCGGTGCTCTGCCTGTCCTTCACCCTGGTCGGCCTGGTCGTCGCGGCGCTGGGCTCGTACGCGGACAGCTGGCTGATGACGCCGGCGCTGATGGCCATGGGGCTCGGGGTGTTCGGCACCATGTGGTGCCTGCTGGAGATCCTCATCTCGCGCCAGGTCGCCGCCCAGCGGATGCGCGGGCCGAACTCCGCCTCGCCGATGGCCGGCAGCCGGGCGCCCGCCGGGGTCCGGCCGGTGCCGCGCCCGGCGGGCCCCCCGACCGGGACGGCGCCCCAGCCGTGGGTGCCCACCGCGCAGGGGGCCCGGGTGGGTGGTCAGGCCGGCACGACGGCCCGGTAGTGGGTGGTGAGCCGGCCCCCGTCGTCCAGAACGTGGAAGGCGAGCATCGGCGGCTGCTCGAAGCTGATCCCGGGGCCGCCCTCGCAGGGCAGCGTGACGGTCGACACCACACCCGGCGCGACCAGTACGGGCAGACCGGCGAACACGGTGGCCGCGCCGGTGTGGGAGTGGCCGCAGAGCAGGGCGGCCACCTGGGGGTGGCGGGCCAGCACCTCGGCGAGCCGCTCCTCCCCGAACTGGCGGATCGGGTCGACGGTCGGCAGGTGGAGGACGACCGGCGGGTGGTGGAAGGCCACCAGTGCCGGCCGGTCCGGACGGCCCCCGGCCAGCTCGGCGTCCAGCCAGGCCAGCGTCCCGTCGTCGAGCAGGCCGTCGTCGCGGCCGGGGATCGACGAGTCGAGCAGCAGCAGGTCGGCGCCGGGCAGTTCGTGCCGCCGGTTGACCGGGCCGTCGGCGGGCGCCTCCCCCAGCAGTCCCTCCCGGTAGGGCGCGCGCCGGTCGTGGTTGCCGGGACAGGTGAGCACCGGGTGGCGGGAGACCAGCACCTTGGCGGCCTGCTCGTACTCCGCCGGCAGGCCGTGGTCCGCGAGGTCGCCGGTGATCAGGACGGCGTCCAGCGGGCCCGGCAGGGCGTTGAGGTACGCCATCACCCGCTCGGCCCGCCGGTACGCGCGCGCCGCCGTCCCGGCGCCACTCCTGGCCGAGGTGGATGTCACTGAAGTGAGCGATCGTCAGCATGCCCCCACGGTAGGCGGGCCGGTGGCGCCGGGGTAGCGGGGGTCAGGCCTGGCCCGGGGCCTCCACCGGGCGCTTGAACATCCGGGTCGCGGTGATCTCGCCGTGGATGGCCGGGCCGTCCGGGTCCTGCGGGGCGGGCAGGCCGGGGCGCAGGTGCTCCTCCACCGAGATGTACTTGAGGCCGGCCCGCAGGTCAGCGTCGTTGCGCAGCCGGATGACCAGCGGGAACTCGGCCAGCGCGGTGGTGTCGAACAGGCCGGTGGTGTAGATCAGCTGGACACCGAGCGCGTCGGCGACCGCCCGCTGGAGCTCCAGCAGGTAGGTGGCGTTGGCGCGGCCGATCGGATTGTCCAGGAAGAGCGTGCCGGCGTGCCGCAGCTGGGACTGGCCCCGGTCGTTGGCCCGCAGCGCGGCCATCGTGCAGTACAGCGCGATGGCCGCGGTGAGCAGCTGGCCGCCGGAGAAGACGTCCGACATCTGGCCGACGCCGACCCGCTCGGCCCGCAGCACCGCGTCCGGCTTGAGGATCTCCACGCTGACGCCGCGCGGCCCGATCGCGGCGGCGACCCCGCGCAGCAGCAGGGACATCCCGTCGCGGCGCAGGTCGCTGTTCTTCCGGACGGCGGCGCGGGTGGCTTCGTCGATCACCTCGCCCAGCCGCTCCACCAGGGTGGCGTGGTCCGGGTCCTCGAAGCGGATCCGCAGGAACTCCTGGCCGGACCACTCCCCCAGGCCCTCGGGCAGCCGGGAGAGCCGCTGGGCGGCCCGCAGCGTGGTGAGCGAGGACTCGACCAGGCCGCGCAGCCGGTCGACGATCGAGCCGCGGTTGCGCTCCAGCTGGGCGAGCTCGTCGGTCAGCACCCGCAGCCGGGGCGCGAAGGCGGTGGCCCAGGCGGCGGCGTGGTCGGGCAGGGCGGCGGCGGGCAGTTCGCGGATCTGCTGGCGGGCCGGGGTGCGGACGGCCTCGTAGCGCGCCGCGTTGGCGTGCCGGACGAGGGCGTCGGAGGCGTCCCGGACGGCGAGTTCGGCGGCGGAGAGTTCGCCGGCGGCGGTGCGCAGGGCGCGCCGGGCCTCGGCGGCGGCCGTCCGGGCGTCGGCGAGCGGGCCCAGGTAGGGCTCGACCGGGCGGCCGTCCTCGTCCTGGTGCTCGCGCAGGCCGTCGCGCAGCTGCCCGGCGTGCTCGTCGAAGTCGGCGGCGGCGGCCTGGGCGGCGTCGAAGGTCCGCTGCAGGTCGGCGTGGGCGGTGCGGGCGGCGTCGACGCTCTCGCGGCGCTCGGCCAGCCGGGTGGTGGCGGTGCGCAGCAGGACCTGGGCGTGCTCGGGGTCGGTGGGGACGAGGTCCTCGGGCAGCTCGGTGTGCGCCTCGCCGTCGGCGGGCGCGGAGCGTTCGGCCTCGCCGCGCAGCCGGCCGAGCTGCTCGCTGGCGGCGGCGGCGCGGGCCTCGATGGTGGCGACCAGCTCCTCCGCGCGGGCGGCGGCGGCCTGGCGGGCCGGGCCGTCGGCGCCGTCGGGGCTGCCCAGCAGCTCCTCCGCCCGGGTGCGCACCTTGTTGGTGAGCCGGTCGAGTTCGGTCGCGGCGGCGGCCTCGTCCCCCTCGGCCCGGGCCTGTTCGGCGCGGAGGTCGGCGCCGACGCCGACCTTCTCGTACAGCTGGGACGCGGCGCGGTAGGCCTCGCGCAGGGCGGGCAGGGCGACGGGGGCGGCGGCGGCGGGCTCGTCGGCCTGCTCGGCCGCGGGGATCTCGGCGCGCTCGGCGCGCAGGGTGCGGGCGGTGCGGCGGGCGTCGTCGGCGGCGCGCTGGGCGGCGCGGCGGTCCTCGTCGCAGGTGCGGGCGCGCTCGGCGCACTGGGCCTGGCGGCGGTCGCACTCGGTCGCGTCCTCGGCGAGTTCGCGCAGGCTCCGCGTCCAGCCGGCGCGCTCGCGCAGGCGGAAGGCGAGGCCGGAGAGGGCGTCGGCGCGGCGCCGGGCCTGCTGGGCGGCCTCGCGCTGCTCCTCGTGCGCGAACGCGGCGGCGGCGTGGTCGCTCTCGGCCTCGTCGTGGTCGGCGCGCAGGGTGGCCAGCGCGGCGGCGGCCTGCTCGGCGTGCTCGTGGGCGGCCTCGGCGGCGGCGGCCAGCTCGGCGAGGGTGCCGGGCGGGCAGCTGGCGTGCCAGGAGGCGAGGCGGGCGGCGAGGGCGCGGTCGCCGCCCAGCCGGGCGGCCAGCTCGCGGATGTGCTCCTCGCGGGCGGTGGCGCGTGAGCGCAGCTCGCGGCGCTCGCCGTCGGCGGCGGTCTCGTCGTGCATGGCCGGGTTCGGCGGGACGAGGAAGAAGGCGGGCTCGCCGGTGATGGGCGCGATCAGCGCGGCGGCGGCGCCGACCGCGACGGTGGAGCGCGGCAGCAGCGCGGCGGAGTGCAGCGTCTCGCGGGCCCGGTCCAGCGAGTGGGGGTCGGTGATCACCACGCCGTCGACCAGCTCCGGCCGGGCGGCGAGGATCGCCTCGTGGTCCGCCGGGTCGACGGACTGGGCCAGGTAGCGCCAGCCGGGCAGCGCGGGGATGCCGTGCTCGGCGAGGTACTCGACGGTGGCGAGCACGTCCGGGCCGGGCGGCAGCAGGCCGCCGTCGCCGAGCGCGGCGAGGATGCGGGAGTCGTCGGCGGCCGCGGTGCGCAGGTCGAACAGGGTGCGTTCGGCGGTGGCGATCGCGTCGTCGAGCAGTTCCCGGAGCGTCTCGGCGGAGCGGTCGAGGACCGCGGGGGTGAGGAAGCCGGAGTCCTCGTCCGCGTCCTCCTGGTACGGGGTGAGGGAGAGCAGGTCGGCGAGCCTGGGCTCGGTGGCGAGCAGGGCCGCGGTGCGCTGCTCGGTGGCGAGCGCCTGGGCGGCGGCCTTGCGGGCGTCGGTGGCGCGGGCTTCGGCGAGTTCGGCCCGGCCGGTGGCCGCGGCGGCCTCGCGCAGCCGGGCCGCGGCGGCCTCGGCGGCCGTGCGGGCCTGCGCGAGGGCGGCCGCGGCGGTCTTCTCCACGTCGGCGGCGTGCAGGGCGGCGCGGGCCGGGTCGGGCTCGGCGGTTCCGGGGTCGATCCAGCCGGCCTCGACCGCGGCGGCGGTCTCCCGCTCGACCTCGGCGAGGCGCTGGCGCAGGTGGTCGGACTCGCTGCGGGCCTTCTGGGCGGCGGTGGCGGCCTCGGTGGCGTCGGACTGGGCCTTGGCGCCGTCCGCCTGGAGCTCGCCGGCGCGCTGCTCCTCGGTGTCGGCGCGCTCCTCGGCGGCCGCGGCGGCGCTCTCCAGGGCGCGGGCCAGCGCGGTGGCGGCACGGGCGCGGGCGGCGAGCGCCGGGGCGGCGTCGAGCTCGGCCTCGCGGATCGCGGCGGCGACCCTGGCCACCCGGTCGGCGGCGGCGCGCTGGCGCAGCACGGCCTCGGCGGCCTGCCAGGCGGAGTGCAGGGTGCGGGCGTCGATGAGCTCGCGGCGCAGCGCGGCGGCCTCGGTGGTGGCGGCGGCCAGGCCGAGGGTGGCGTGCCGGTGGGTCAGCTCGGCGGTGATCAGGGTGTGCCGGGTGCGGTCGGCCTCGGCCGCGGTGACGGCGCTCGCGGCGGCGGCGACCTCGATGGAGAGGTCCTGGGCGCGGTCGCGTTCGGCGGCGGCGCGCGAGGTCAGGGCGTGGGCGAGGCGGCGGGTGCGGCGCTCGGCGGTGCGGTGGGCCTCGCGGACGGTCTCCCGCGCGATGGTGGACTCGGCGATGCGCTCCAGCAGCTCCAGCGAGCCGGCGGTGAAGTCGCGTTCGGCGGTGAGCTCGGCGCGGCGGCCGAGCTTGGCGGCGAAGCCGTGGACGAGGTCGGCCAGGCCGTCGGTGTCCCGGGTGTCGGTGACGGCGCGCAGCAGCAGGTCGGTGAAGTCGCTGTCGTGCTTGACCGCGAACAGGCCCGCCGCCTCGCCCTCGTCGGCGTTCATCTCGCGCTGGTAGCGGAAGAGTTCGGGGTCGAGGCCGAGTTCGCCGAGGTGCTCCGTCCAGCGGTCGTGGCCGTCCTCGAAGACCAGGTCGAGGTGGGGGTGGGCCTTGCCGGCCTCGGTGAGGGCGTCGCGGAATCCCTTCATGGTGCGGCGGCGGCCGCGGGCCTTCTGGTCGCCGGCCAGGCTGACCCGCTCGGCGACCGGCAGGGAGTCCAGCGTCAGGCCCGGCCCGGGGCGGAAGGAGTACCAGGTCTCGGCGAACTTGCGCGGGTCGGAGGAGACCTGCCGGCCCCGCCACTCGCTGACCTTGCCGACCACGATCGGCTCACCGGTGACGGTGTGCTGCCACTCCAGGGCGACGTGGCCGCAGTCGTCGGCCAGCAGGAACTTGCGCAGCACGCCGGAGCTGGCACCGCCGAGGGTGTTGCGGTGGCCGGGGAGCATCACCGAGAAGATCAGCTTGAGCAGGACGGACTTGCCGCCGCCGTTCTCCAGGAAGAGCACCCCGGCGGGGGCGGGCCGGCGGATCGGCCCGTCCGGCTCCTCGCCGAACAGGCCGATCTGCTGGGGGGCCGGGTCGGAGACGGGCTCGCCGACACCGCGCAGGTCGAGCACCGTGTCGGCGTAGCGGGCGCCGGCCGGTCCGATCGAGTACAGGCGGACCCGGTTGAGCTCGTACATGTGCGGCGGTTCTCCAGTGCGGGTGGGTCAGGAGTGCGTGGTCAGGGGTGCCCGGCCCGGTGGCGCGGCGGGCCGGTCCGGGTGGGGGCCCGGGGTCAGAGCGCGTGGAACGGCAGGCCCGCGTCGGCGACCAGCTCGTCCCCGGTGTCCGGGGGCAGCAGGCTGGCGGTGCCGTCGGAGACCGGGACGATGCCGAGGTCGAGCAGTTCGGCCATGGCGGCGCTGCCGGCCAGGTCGCGGACCTGGAGCTGGTAGCGGGCGGTGGTGCGGTAGGTGCCGCCGGCGTCGTCCGAGGTCTTCTGCAGGAAGCCGGAGTCGACCAGGAACATCACGGCCTTGGCGACGATGCCGATGGTGGAGCCGGACAGCCGGCGGGCGTCCTTGGTGGCGCCGGTGGCGGTGCGCCGGGCCCAGACCCGCCAGGCGGCCTCCAGGCCGGGGGCGTCGCTCTGCGGGTCGGTGTTGGCGCCGTCGGCCTCGGCCTGCTCCTCCAGCCGGCGGCAGGCCTGGCGGACGAAGGCGTCCACGCCGTTGACCGTGATCCGGCCGAGGTAGCCGTCGTCGGCGAGGTCCTCGGGGCGGGGGAAGGCCATCGCGGCGACGGCGAGGTGGGCCAGGCCGTGCAGGAAGCGGTCGGTCGACTCGGAGGCGGCGCGGCGCGAGTAGTCGCCCATCCGGACCGCGAAGACGGAGTCCTCGGCGGCGGCCACGGCCATGCCGGCGCGCGGCGAGACCTCCAGGACGACCAGGCCCATGCCGGTGGCGACGGCGTCGGCGAGTCGGGCGAAGGGCGGGTCCTCGCGGTGGCGGCGGACCAGCTCGGCGTACTCTGCGTCGCGGGCGGGGAGCAGCTTGGCCTGCAGGCCGAAGGAGACCAGGCGGGCCGCGTCGGCGACGTCGGCCGGGGTGATCGGGGCCGGGGCGGCGGGCTCGGCCTCGGGTGCCCAGGACGTGTCGTGGTGGGTCGTCACGGGCGGTGCTCCTCGGGGGTGTTGCCACTGGTGCGGGTGGTGGGGCGGTCGGTCTCGGCTGCCGCGGGGCGGCGCCGGGGGTGCGTCGGCTGGCCGGTCGTCAACTGGCGTCCTTGCGGTCGGCCGCCATGCCGGCCGCGTCCAGCAAGGCGCTGCCGACGATGAGGTCGGCGCCGCCGAACTCGCGGTCCCGCAGCGGAGTGCCGTCGTCGACCGCGAAGAGCAGCCGCTCCTCCCCCTGCCGGTAGGCGGTGCCGACCGGCGGGCTGGCCGCGTGCACCGCCAGCAGGGCGACCAGGTAGGGGAGTTCGGGATCCTGTCGGCGGGCGTCGGCGAGCAGCCCGGAGAGCCGGCGGGGGGCGTCGGCGGGCAGGTCGAGCAGGACCAGCGCGGCCTCCAGCTGCGCCTCGGTGAACCGGCTGTCGTCGGGGGTGGCGACGAGGTCCGGATCGGGCAGCTCGGCGCCCAGGTGCTCGCGCTCGACCGGCGGGGTGAGCAGCAGGTCGACCAGGTCGGCGACCCGGACGGAGACCGGCGTGCGCAGACCGGTGCCGCGGGTGAAGAACGCGCCGGTCGGCCGGACGGCCTGCTCCACCGGCAGCCGCAGCACGGGGGCGAGCAGCTGCCCGTAGAGGTCGATGCCGCTGCGGGCGCCGGGCGCGGCGAAGGCCTGGCGGTCCTGCTCGGCGCGGAACAGCGGGCCGGCCTCCAGCAGGCGGGTCTGCAGCTGGGTGTGGCGGCGGATGCAGTCCTTGACGATGTCGACCAGCTCGGCGGCGCGGCGCTTGTGCTCGGGCTCCTCGGCCTCGTCGCGGGCCTTGCGGATGTTGGTGAGAATCGCGTTCTCGTGCCGGTAGCGGTCGGCGATGTGGTCGAGCGCCTCGTCGATGAGGTCGGGGACGGCCTGCATCCAGTCGACGGCGCGCACGTTGCGCCGGGTCGCGTCCAGGGCCCGGCGCAGCGTCTCGGCGTACTGGACCGTGCGGTAGCGGGCCTGCTCGGCGGCGAGCTGGGCGTCGGCCAGCCGGCCGCGCCGGATCAGCACCTCCAGCTTGACCTCGGCGGCGATCTGCGCGGAGGTGACGTCGGTGTCGAGGGCGCCGACCAGGACGTTGACCGCCTCGTCGGTGGTGCGCAGGTAGACGCCGCCGTCGGGGCCGGGCACCTCCTCGATCAGCTTGAAGTCGTAGTCGCGCCGGACGTACGCGCCGTCCTGGCCGAAGGTGCCGTAGACGGCGCGGAAGCCGCGGTCGACGCTGCCGACGTTGATCAGCGACTCCAGCACCCAGCGGGCGACCCGCTCGTGCTCGGCGGTCGGGCGGGTGGCGGCCTGGGCGGCGACCCGGGGCAGCAGCCGGGCGAGCACTATCTCGCGGTCGGCCCCGGTGTCGAAGTCCATGTGCAGGGTGACCAGGTCGATGGCGGCGAGGCCGACCTCGGCCATCGCGTAGCCGCCGTACTCGCCGGCCAGCATCACCTTGCGGCTGTCCAGGTCGTGCAGCGGGGCCGTGCAGGCCAGCGCCTTGAGCCGGCGGGCCAGGCCCTCGTCGGCGGCGGGGCCGGGCGCGGGCCGCGCGGCGGCGGCGGGCCCGGCGGGCCCGGCGGGCGGCCGGGGCCCGGACTCGGTGGGCGGGTCAGCGATGGCGGTCACGGTGGACAAGATTAGAGGTAGGCACCGACATCGACCGAAACGGACCTTACGGACGGCCCGGACAGGCGGTCGCACCGCGGGCGGTGGAACCGGCTTTCGGGAAAGTACCCGCACGATCCGGGCCCCACGGCCATCATGCCTCATATGATCATCCGACTGGTACGAGGCGGCCTGACCGCCGCCCTGGCCGTGGCCACGCTCACCGCCGGCACCGCGGCGGCCGGCACCGCGACCCCGGCCGCGACCGCCGCCCGCACGGCGGCCACCGGCCCGAACGTCAGCGTGACTCAGGCCGGCAACTACCCGATCTTCCCGGTCGACAGCACCAACTTCGCGGTGACCTGGACCTCCTCCGGCACCGCCGACCTCACCGGGGTCACCCACCTCACCGTCGAACTGCCGGCCGGTCTGACCACCAGCGGCGCGGCGATCACCTCGCTCCCCGACTACTCCTTCACCGAGACGGTCTCCCCCGACGGCCGCCGGCTGGACGCCTTCTTCACGGGCACCCGGGCTCCCGGGCGCAGCGAGTTCATGAAGGTCTACGTGGCCTCCCACGGCACCGGGCCGACCGGGACGATCAAGGTCACGGCGGCGAACCGGAACGACACCGACCCGTCCGACAACGTCTCCGACCACCTGCTCGGCAGTGGCCCGCAGACCCCGGCCGCCCCGCCCGCCCCGGCGGTGACGGGTATCGGCACGACCACCGGCCCCGGGACGGGCGGCACCGCCGTCACCCTGACGGGCACCGGCCTGGACAACGGCTTCGTCCTGTTCGGCGACGCCCTCGCGACCGGCGGCTGCACCGGCACCACCTGCACCGTGACCGCGCCCGGCGGCGCCGGCAGCGCGCCGGTGACGGTGGTGACCCCCGGCGGCTCCGCGGCCGCGCCGCACGCCTTCGACTACACCGGCGCGGCTCCCCCGGCGCCCCCCGCGCCGGTGGTGACCGGTCTGACCACGAGCACCGGGCCCGCCGCCGGGGGCACCAGGATCTACGTCCGGGGCAGCGGACTGGCCGCCGGCACGGTGCTCTTCGGCGGGGTGCCGGCCACCCTCCACTCGTGCGGGCCGACGCTCTGCTCGGCGACCGCCCCGGCCGGCACCGGCGTGGTGGACGTGACGGTGACCACCGCCGGCGGGACCAGTGCGCCGGTCGCGGCGGGGCGGTACACGTACACGGCCTGACGGGGTCGTACGGCGGGGCCCGGTGCCGGGAGCGGCGCCGGGCCCTTCGGCGTGCCCGGGGGCTCGGCGGCGGCAGGGCGGCCCGCGCGGCTCCCCGGGGTGAGCCCGGTCGCGGGGGCAGGCCCAGGGCAAGTTGAACACGTTCAATTCGACCGTCTAGAGTCACTTCCGTGCAGGTGGGACAGCCCGTCCCAGCTCCTCTTCGGCATGGGGGTCGACCGGTATGAACGGCACGTCCGAGAGCTTGATCCGAACCCCGCCCGCGGCCGAACAGCCCGTCCTCCGGCGGGTGCGGCGGTGGCTCTGGGCCTTCGTGGTCTGCCTGGTCCTGAGCGGTCTGACGGCCTTCCCGCTGGAGACCGAGACCCGCTGGCTGGCCGAGCTCGCGACCGGCCCGGCGGCCCCGGTCACCGACCACCTGCCGGGCGTCCTGGAGTGGATCGAGCGGATCCGCGACGGCGTGGCCGACACCGGTGCCCGCTACCCCTTCCTGGCCTACGGCACCGACTGGCTGGCCTTCGCGCACCTGGTCATCGCGGCCGCGTTCTGGGGGCCGATCAAGGACCCGGTCCGCAACATCTGGGTCGTCCGGTGGGCCGTCCTCGCCTGCGCGGGCGTCATCCCGCTGGCACTGGTCTGCGGACCGCTCCGGAGCATCCCGCTGTACTGGCGATTCATCGACATGTCGTTCGGCCTCGTCGGCGTGCTGCCGCTGCTGGTCGTGCTGCGCGCGCTCCGGCCGCTGGACCGGGCCGCCGGCGCCGCCACCGTCGCCGGCTGAGCCGTCCGGGGGACGCCCGGGCGGCGCTCCCACCCGTGCACCCGGCAGCGACCCGGGCAGCGGCGACGGCCGTCACGCGCAGGCCCTACGATCTGGCTCAACAGCTGCTGGGAGGCGGACGGGCGTGGCCGATGCGGTGATCGATCTCAATGCGGACCTCGGCGAGGGGTTCGGACGCTGGACGCTGACCGACGACGAGGCCCTGCTCTCCGTGGTGACCAGCGCCAACGTCGCCTGCGGCTTCCACGCGGGAGATCCGTCCACCATGCGGCGGGTCTGCGCGCTGGCCGCCGAGCGCGGCGTACGGATCGGCGCCCAGGTCTCCTACCGGGACCTGGCCGGCTTCGGCCGCCGGGCGATGGACGTCCCTCCGGAGGAGCTGGCCGACGAGATCGCCTACCAGATCGGCGCCCTCCAGGTGTTCGCCCGCGCGGCGGGCTCCCGCGTCTCCTACGTCAAACCGCACGGCGCCCTCTACAACCGGGTGGTGACCGACGCCGAACAGGCCGAGGCGGTGGTCGCGGGCGTGCTGCGGGCCGGGGCGGTCTGCGACGGCCCGCTCCCGGTGCTCGGCCTGCCCGGCTCACGGCTGCTGGCGGTCGCCGAGGGCGTCGGGCTCCCGGTGGTCGCCGAGGCGTTCGCCGACCGCGCCTACACCTGGGCGGGCACCCTGGTGCCGCGCAGCGAACCGGACGCCGTCATCCACGACCCCGAGACGGTCATCACGCGCGCGGTCGCGATGGCCCGGGACGGCGTGGTCGAGGCCGTCGGGGGCGAGCCGATCGGCGTCGAGGCGCGCTCGCTGTGCGTGCACGGTGACACCCCCGGGGCCGCCCAGCTGGCCTGGCGGATCCGCGGCGCGCTCGCCTCGGCGGGCGTGCGGGTGGAGCCCTTCGCGTGACGACCGGCGGCGGGACGGCGGGCCGGGCGGGCGGCGCGCCCGACGGCGGGCCCCCGGGCGCCCCGGTCGGCGACGCACCCCTGGTCCGGGCGGTCGGCGAGCGGGCGCTGCTGGTCGAGGTCGCCGGGACGGCCGAGGTCGGCGCGCTGTACGGCTGGCTGCGCGAACGGCAGGCGGCGGGTGAGCTGACCCCGGTGGAGGAGATCGTCCCGGCCGCGCGGACCGTCCTGCTCGACGGCGTGGCCGACGTCCGGGCGCTCACCGCCCTGCTGCGCACCGCCCGCCCCACGGCGGCCGGCGCCGCCCCCGGTCCCCTGCTGGAGGTGCCCACCGTCTACGACGGCGCCGACCTGGCCGAGGTCGCGGCGCTCTGGGAGGTCTCCCCCGAGGCGGCCGTCCGGATCCACACCGCGCCCGAGTACGTGGTCGCCTTCTGCGGCTTCGCCCCCGGTTTCGGCTACCTCACCGGCCTGCCGCGGCAGTACGGGACGCCGCGCCGGGCCTCCCCCCGCAGCTCCGTCCCGGCCGGCTCGGTCGCCCTGGCCGGCCCCTACACCGGCGTCTACCCGCGATCCTCCCCCGGCGGCTGGCAGCTCCTCGGCCGCACCGGCCTCCCGCTCTGGGACCCCTCCCGGGAGCCGGCCGCGCTGCTGGCCCCGGGCGTGCGGGTCCGCTTCACCGCGGTGCGCGGCGGTGCGGGGTGACGGCGCCCGGCGGGCCCTCGGCCGACCGGTCGCTGGCGGTCGTCCGGCCCGGGCCGCTGACCACCGTGCAGGACCTCGGGCGGCGCGGCGTCGCCCACCTCGGCGTGCCCCGGGCCGGCGCGCTCGACGAGCCCGCGCTGCGCGCCGCCAACCGCCTGGTCGGCAACGGGCCCGGCGCGGCCGCGCTGGAGACCACCCTCGGCGGGGTCGCCCTGCGTGCGCACGGGCCGGCCGTCGTCGCCGTCACCGGCGCGCCCGCCGCGGTCCTGGTGGACGGGCGGCCCGCCGCCTGGGGCGCGCCCGTCGTCGTCCCCGACGGCGCCCTGGTGGAGGTCGGCGCCGCCACCCACGGCGTACGGGGCTACCTCGCGGTGGCGGGCGGGATCGCGGTGCCCCCGGTGCTCGGCAGCCGCTCGGCCGACCTGCTCTCGGGGCTGGGCCCCGCTCCGCTGGCCGTCGGCGACGTGCTGCCGGTCGGGCCTCCCCCGCCCCACCGGCCCGCGCCCGACCTGGTGCCCCTGCCCGCTCCCCCGACCGAGCTGGTGCTGCGGCTGCGGCCGGGGCCGCGTGCCGACTGGTTCGCACCGGACGCGGTCGCCCGGCTGGCCCGCGACCGGTACCGGGTGGCGGCGGCGAGCAACCGGATCGCGCTGCGCACCGACGGCCCGCCGGTCGGCCGGGCCGTCAGCGGTGAACTGCCCAGCGAGGGCATGGTGCTGGGCGCCGTCCAGATCCCGCCGGACGGACGGCCGGTGGTCTTCCTGGCCGACCACCCCACCACCGGCGGCTACCCCGTCGTGGGCGTCGTGCCGCCCGCGGACCTCGCCGCGGCCGCCCAGGCCCGCCCGGGGACGCCGCTGCGGTTCGTCCTGCTGCGGGGGTGAGCGGGGCCCGGGGCCCGGGGCCCGGCGCCCACCACCGGGCGGCTCACTCGAAGCAGGTCGGGCAGGACTTGGTGGCGATCCGGTCGCGGTTGCCCGCGGTGGCCCGCAGGGGCTGCGCACGGGTGACGTGGTGGCCGGACACCGGCTCGGTCACCCAGCCGTACCGGGGCGCGGCGAGGACGCTCTCCGTGAGATGGAAGCACCCCGGCAGATGGGCGTAGCCGGTGGGCGAGACGATGGCCGTCGCCCCGGTCGGCCAGCCCGCCCAGGTGGCACCCAGCACCGCCATCGCACGGTCGAGTCGCGGCACCGACCCGTCGGCCGGGCAATCGCACCACGACATCTCGCACCGCTCGCACCAGTCGGCACCCACACCCGTCTCCTCCCCTGGGACGGGTGGATCCTACTGACCCCGGGCAGCGCCCTTCACCTCGGGACCACCTGGCCAACGAGGCGTCGGAGAAAGCGCTTTGAGTGGGGGTCAGCAGCTGCTTCCTCGACCTCCCGGAGCGCGTTCCGGAGGACACGGGCGAGGGTCCGGGCGTTGCACGGGCATCGGTCATCGCGTCGAGTCGGCGGTGCAGGACGCGCGAGAGGTCGGCGGTGGCGGCGAGGCTTGCCCGGCGGTCGCGGAGGGCCGGCAGCAGCTCGAAGCCCGGGTCTCCGGCGAGCGGTTACGGATCGATCGCCGGCCAGGGCGCGCGGCCACCCGGCGAAGGGGCAGGACAGGGCAGGGCGGTCTCAGGCTCGACGGGCCAGCGCGGTGGCCGCGATCGCGGCGAACCCGTCCGGGTTGTCGAACATGATGTTGTGGCCGCAGTCCGGGACCGCCACCACCTCGACCCCCGACGCCCGCAGCCGCTCCGCCCCCGGCAGCTCGCCGTCGGCCTGCGGGTGGAGGAACGTCCTGGGGATCTCCAGGTCCAGCAGGATCTCGCGCATGGTCGGCACGGTGCCCCGGGCGGTGTGGACGGCGCTGCGGTGGAGGGCCTCGGGACCGGCCAGCCGCATCGTGGACCACCAGAGCGGCCCGACCCACCTCCGCACCTCCTCCCGGCCGCCGGCCAGGAACTCCTCCTCGCCGAAGGTCGCGATCCCGCTGCTGCCCGGGCAGCGGACCGGCGTGATCGGATCGAGGTTGGCGTCGACCAGGAGGAGGTTCGCGACCAGCCGGGGGTGCCGGTGGGCGAGGACGATCGCCACCGCGCCGCCCATGCTGTGCCCGACCAGCTCGACCTCCGCCAGCCCGGCCTCGTCGAGCGCCGCCGCCACCGCGTCGGCGTGGGCCTCCAGCGTGTACGGGAAGTCGGTGGGCCGGTCGCTGATGCCGAAGCCCAGCAGGTCCAGCAGGAGCGAGCGGCGCCCGGCCAGCAGCGGGTGGGCCGCCGCACCGGCGAAGTAGACGGGCGAGCTGGCTCCGAGGCCGTGCAGATAGACCCGGGCCGGCTCGGCACCGGGCACCTCCACCCAGCGGATCCGGTCCTCGCTCGGGGTGACGATGGCCTGGCGCATGGTCGTACTCCTTCTCGGGGCAGGGCTGAAGCAGGGCAGAGCAGGGCTGACGCGGGGCCGGACGCCCGGCCGGCGGGGCGCCGCGGATCACCGCGACGGAAGGACCATACCTCGGCAGCGAGGTATAGCGACAGCGAGTCAACGCAGCCCGATCTGAGAGAGTGGCCCCATGCTGAAGCTCGCGATCCTCGGGTTCCTCCGCGACCGGCCACTGCACGGCTATGAGCTGCGCCGCCATCTCGCCGCACTCACCGGACACGTCCGGCCGATCAGCGACGGCACGCTCTACCCGGCGATCAAACGCCTGGAGGCCGACGACCTGCTGGTCCGTACGACCGAGCCGGGTACGGCGGCGGCGCCCCGGCACACCCTCCACCTCACCGAGGCCGGCCGGACCGCGCTGCTCGACCGGCTCCGCACCCCGGAGGACCTGGACATCAGCGACGAGAACCGCTGGTTCACCGTGCTGGCCTTCCTGCGCCACCTCGACGACGACCCGCGGGCACAGGCCGCCGTGCTGCGCCGCCGGCTCGCCTTCCTCAGCGAGCCGGCCAGCTTCTTCTACGACGGCGCCCGCCCGGTGGGCGCCGAGGAGTTCGGCGACCCGTTCCGACGCGGGATGCTGCTGATCGCCCGCGCCACCACGGAGGCCGAGCTGGCCTGGCTGCGCGAGACCCTGACCGCCCTCGACCGGCCCTGACCCGGGACACCGCGGCCCCCGCCTCCCGGCCGAACCCGGGAGACGGGGGCGCACCCGCTCGTGGTCAGTGCTGGTGGTGGGCGTGGACGACCGCGTGGCCGCGCCCCCGGCCGATCATCCACTTGTTGACCGGCACGGTCAGGGTGAACGCGAGGGCGAGCGAGCCCGCCAGCGCGACCCAGAACAGCGCGTCGCCGAGGCCCGCGTCCATCGCCCCCGGCACGGTGACCATCACGGTGTTGTCGATCAGCTCCATGACCAGGATCGACACGGTGTCGGCGGCCAGCGCGACCTTGACGGCGGCGCGGACGTCCAGCCCGGCCTTCAGCACACCGCGCATGGTCAGGGCGTAGCCGAAGACGAAGGCCAGCAGCACCGAGAGCACCACGGTCGCACCGTTGTGCAGGCCGAAGGCGGTGCCGAGGACCATGCCCAGGATCTCGCCGATGGCGCAGCCGGTGAGGCAGTGCAGGGTCGCCTGGGCGGCGGTCCGCCAGCTCGCCCCACCGTCGCCGTGACCACCGTGGCGGCCGTGACCGGCGTGGCCGGCGTGCGCCTCGTGGCCGTGCTCGGCGTGCTGGTGCAGGTGTCCGTGCTCGTGCTGTGCGGGATGCGCCATGTCGTCCTCCGCTTGCTCCGTGCCGTGCCTCTCGGCTCGTCGTCCTCGAACATATACCCCCAGGGGTATCGAGCAAGCAGTCCGGGCACCGCGTCGCCCTCTTCCCCCTCCGGCCCGCCCGTGCTCCGATGGGACGCATGGCCGATGAACGACGCAACGGGTACGAGGGAACCGGACCGGGCCCGATCACCCCGGACGGGTGCGCGGTGGAGATGTACGAGCGGCTGCCGCTGAACGGCGAGCCCGAGGTGATCAGGAAGGCGGTCCCCGCCGGAGCCCGCATCCTGGAGCTGGGCTGCGGGGTGGGCCGGATGACCCACCCCCTGCTCGACCTCGGCTTCACGGTGACGGCCGTGGACGAGTCCGCCGAGATGCTGGCCCGGGTCCGGGGCGCCCGGACGGTGCGCAGCCCGATCGAGCGGCTGGACCTCGACGAGCGGTTCGACGTCGTCCTGCTCGCCTCCTTCCTGGTGCACGCCGGCGACCCGGCCGTCCGGCGCGGGCTGCTGGACACCTGCCGGCGGCACGTCGCGGACGACGGCCTGGTGCTGCTGCAGCGCGAGGGCGAGGACTGGATGCGCGACGTGCCGCGCGAGCGTCCACTGGGCCGGGACGGGCTGGTGCGGGTGGCGTCGGTCACCCCGGTCGGGGACGGCGTGAACTCGGTGCACGTCGAGTACGAGTTCCCGGACGCGCGCTGGACCCAGACCTTCCTGTCCCGCCCGCTCGACACCGCCGCGTTCGAGCGGGCCCTGGCCGAGGCGGGGCTGGCCGTGGACGCCCACCTGACCGAGGACCGGACCTGGGTCCGGGCCCGCCCCGTCCCGCGCTGAGCGGAGCCGGGCCGCCCCCTTACCGGGCAGGCCGGAACGGGGGCGGAAGCGAGGCTGTCACCTTCACCGCGTAGCATCAGGCGCGCGCCGGGCCCGCGCAGCCCGAGCGCCGGGCGGACCCGGCGGTTCGCATGCCATCGGCATGTGCCCCGTGCATGCCGACGGCATGCTCCCGCACCGACCTACAAGGACCGCTGATGCTCATCGAGCGACGGATACCCCGGGCGGGTGTCCGGTGATCGACTGGTTCCACGGAGCCGTCCTCGGCCTGATCCAGGGGCTCACCGAGTTCCTGCCGATCTCCTCCAGTGCCCACCTGCGGGTCTTCTCGGCCCTGCTGGGCTGGGACGACCCGGGTGCGGCGTTCACCGCCGTGACCCAGCTCGGCACCGAGTCCGCCGTGCTGATCTACTTCCGCCGGGACATCGCCTCGATCGTGAAGACCTGGACGCTCTCGCTGTTCCGCCCGGCGCTGCGCTCGCACCAGGACGCCCGGATGGGCTGGTTCGTGATCATCGGCACGCTGCCGATCGGCATCCTCGGCAAGCTGTTCCAGGACACCATCGAGACCAACCTCCGCGACCTGCGGATCATCGGCACCACGCTGATCGTCTTCGGTCTGATCCTGGCGGTGGCCGACCGGACCCGGGCCGTCCGGCACGCCAAGCCGATCACCGACCTGACCCTGCCGCACGCCGCCGCCTACGGCATGGCGCAGGCACTCGCGCTGATCCCCGGCGTCTCCCGCTCCGGCGGCACCATCAGCGCCGGGCTGCTGCTCGGCTACAGCCGCGAGGCGGCCGCCCGGTACTCGTTCCTGCTCGCCATCCCGGCCGTGCTGGCCTCCGGCCTGCTGGAGCTGACCAAGATCGGCGAGGGCCCCTCACCGGCCTGGGGGCCGACCATCCTGGCCACCCTGATCGCCTTCGCGGTCGGCTACGCGGCGATCGCGTGGTTCCTGAAGTACATCTCGAACAACAGCTTCATGCCGTTCGTGGTGTACCGGGTGGCGCTGGGCATTCTGATCATCGTCCTGGTCAGCACCGGCACCCTGGCGGCCGACGCCGGCGTGGTGAAGTAGAACGCGGTTCCACCGAGGACCTCCCGGGTACGACGAAGCGGGCCGGGCACCAGATCTGGTGCCCGGCCCGCTTCGTCGTACCCGGGATCGGGGTGTCGCCCCGGGTGTGGTGTCGGGGGGTCCTACCGACTTCGCTCGCGGGCGGCGGTCAGCCGGCCGCGCACGGCGGCGTGGACCTCGGCCTCCTCGGCCGGGTCGGCCGCGAGGCGGCGCAGGCGCTCCAGCACGCGGGCGTCGCCGGTGGTGGCGACGTGCCTCGCGGCGAGCTCACGGGTGGATTCCTCGCAGTCCCAGAGGCACTCGACGGCCGGGCCCTCGGGAAAGGCCACGTCGGTCGCGGCGAGCGCGCGGGCGGCCCGGCCGCGCAGCTCGGAGGAGGCGGCCTCGCCGTAGATGTGGCGCAGGACGGGGACGGCCTCGGCGGCGGCAAGCCGCCCCGCACCGTCGACCAGCGACCCGAGCCCGGGGCCGCCGACCCCGCGGACCGAGATCCAGCGGCGCAGCCCGGCCACCACGAGCGCCGCGTCGCCGGGCTCCCCGGCGTCGGCGAGCAGTTGGACGGCGGCCTCGCCGAGGGCGCTGTCCGCGCCGCCGGTGGCCGGGTCGGCCCAGCGGCGGGCGTGGGCCAGCGCCTCGGGGCCGCGCATCCGGCCGATCAGTTCCAGGGCGGCGCGCACCGTCCGGTCGTCGACATCGGCGGCGGCGGCCTCGATCAGGCCGGCGGCGGCCGGGTCCCGCTGGTCGACCAGGTAGCGCAGGGCGGCCCGGCGGGCACCGGGCAGTCCGTTCCGCGCGGCCTCCAGCACGGCGGGGCGGTCCTCGGGGCGGACCACGGCGGCCAGGCAGCGGGCGGCGGCGGCGGCCCTGCGGTCCACGGCATCGGGGCCGGCGGGATCACCGCCGTCGCGGGCGGGCTCCGGGCGCTCGGGCCGGCCGGCGAAGGCGGCGGCGCCGAGGCCGCCGAGCTCGCCCTGGTCGGCCCAGACGAGCACGTCGGCGGTGGACCAGCCCGGGGTCACGCCGGTGCGGTTCACCTGGCGCTGCCAGAGGTCGAACGGGGACTGCTCGCTCGCCGCCGCGACCCGCGGGTGGTAGGCCGCCCAGAGCCGCCACGGCCGTGGCTCGTACGCGCCGCGGATGAACTCACGCAGCTCGGCGTCGCCCTCGGGGCCCGGCGGGAACCGGTCCAGCACCGCGGTACCGAGCAGCAGCAGGCCGCGGTCGTCGTCGCGCAGCGCGAGTTCGTCCAGCGCCCAGGCCCAGTTGGTGCCGGTGGCGGCGTACTCGCGCAGCATCAGCAGCGCGTCGCGCCGGCCGTACGCGGCGAGGTGGCCCAGGACGGACAGGGCGAGACCGGTGCGGTACTCGTCGTCGTCGAGGAGGTCCTCCGGGTCGTGGAGGTGGTCCTCGATGCCGTCGAGCGGAGCCTCCAGTTCCATGTAGAGGCGCGCGTAGTAGAGGGAGCGGTTCTCGACCTGCCAGTCGGCTCTCGGGTCCCTGGTGACGCACTCCTGGAGCGCGGCGATGGCGTCGGTACGGTCGGCGGCCAGCGCGTGGAGCTGCCCGTCACCGCGGCCTCGCTGAAGGAGGCCGAGGAGGCTGGCACTGGGTGCTATCACTGGCTCGAACATGAGGTCAGCATCCGTTGCGGCGGTCGTAGTGGCAACGGGATTTCCGTCGCCGGGGTCGGTGGTCGGTACTGCGGTGGGCGCCCGGGCGCCGGAATCACCGAAGGTTACCGCCTCGGACACCTCGCCGCACACAGGGCGATCGACCCCCCTGCCGCAGTGGCATATGCCGGGGGAATTTTGCCAGAGATCTGCTCAAATCCCCCACGAGGGTGACTCCGCTGTGCGACAGTCTTCTCACTGCTTGACAGCTTCCCACCTCACGGCCACCCCGCGGCCACCCTCCCCACCTCCCTCTCCGCCGGCCCGGCGCCGGCCTCGACCCGATGGAATCGCCATGAGCATGCCTGCCACTGCCGCCCGCCGGGCCGCCCGCCGCAGCGATGCCCGACGGACGGACACCGGGGCGGACGACGGGTCGGTGGGCGGCAGAGTGGACGGCACGACGCAGGCGCACTCCGGTCCCGTGGTCGGCTCCGCCGAGTGGGACCTCCTCACCGACGACGTCCGGTGGTCCGCCGAGGTGTACCGGCTGCTCGGCTGCGACCCGGGGCACGGACCGCTCAGCCTCGACCGGCTGCCCGACCGGCTCGCCGAGGCGGACCGTCCGCAGCTGCGCCGGATGATGACCGACGCCCTGGTGCACGGCCGCCACGCCTTCGGCACCCTCCAGGTCAGCCACCCCGACGGTGAGCGCACCACGGTGGAGTGCGCGGGCGAGCCGGTCCTCGGGAACGACGGCACCGTGACGGCGCTGCGGATGCTGCTGCGCCCCGCCGACCCCGACTGACGCAGGCCGCCCCCGGCCGACGCCGGGCCCCGGACGGCTCACAGCCCCGGACGGCTCACAGTTCCGGGCGGCTCACAGCCCCGAACGCCCGGAGAGCACCGCGCGGCTCGGACGGACCGCGGCCGGCTCAGGCGAACCTGGGCCGGTTCTTGGCGTCCGCCTGCCGCAACTCCCGCCCGAGCTCCACCCGCAGCTCGTCCACCACTGGCAGCCCCCGGTAGCGGGCGGTCAGCCGGTACATCTCGCGCAACCGGTCCCAGGTGCGGTGCGAGGAGTTCTGGCCGATCAGGTTCATCACCATCTTGGCCTGGAGCTCCGCCGCGTCGGGCTCCCCGCTGAGCCAGTGCACCGAGGCGAGCGTGATCCGGTCGAACAGCGCCGAACGCAGCTGACCGGTGCCCTCGCGCAGCTTGATCACCCGCTCGGCCTGGCGGCGCGCCTCCGGAGCGGCCGTCAGGTCGTGCTCGGCCAGGGTGCGCAGCACCAGCGCCTGCATCCCGCGCAGCTCGGCCTCGTCGAAGAGCTGCATCCAGGAGGGCGGCGGCTCTGACACGTCCTCGGCGAAGAGGTCCTCGGCCTCGCCGAGCAGCCGCCGGGTGTCCTGCGAGTGCCCGACCGAGGCGTGCGCCCAGGCCTCCACGGTGTTCAGCATCGCCCGGGTTCTGGGCAGCACCCGGCCGCCGCTCGCCCGGGCCGCGGCCATCAGGTCGATCGCGTCGTCGGCGCGGCCCAGGTGCACCATCTGGCGGGCGGCCCGGGAGATCGCCTCACCGGCCCGGGGGCGGTCGCCGGCCTCCTTGGCCGACTCGGCGGCGATCATGAAGTACTTCTGCGCGGTCGACTCCAGGCCGACGTCGTGCGACATCCAGCCGGCCAGCACCGCGAGGTTGGCCGCGACCAGCCAGAGCCGCTGCTCCACGGCCTGGCCGTGGCGGTGCGTCAGCAGCCCGCCCACCTCGTTGAGCTGTCCCACCACCGCCTTGCGCTGGAGGCCGCCGCCGCGTGCCGCGTCCCAGGCGCGGAACACCTGGACCGAGCGCTCCAGTGCCTCCACCTCGTCGAGCCCGACCGGGCCCGCGTCGTACACGTCCACCACCGGGCGGGCCCCGCCCTGGGTGACCACCTGTCGGGGGCCCGGCGCGGCGGCCGCGTACGCGACGGCGTCCCCGCCCAGCCAGCCCTTGAGAGTGTCGGCGATGACCGCCCCGGCCGTGAGCGCGGCGCCCGCACCCACCAATCCACGTCGGTTGAGCATGAGGTCCATTCCCGTGAACTCGGTGAGGACCGCGGCCGTACGATCCGGCTCCCATGGATGTGCTGCGGACTGCGCCGCTCCGGTCCTGGTGGGCCGGTGTCGTTCCAGACCGAGGTCCTCAATGGTGACGACACGGCCGAGCCGCTCCGTGAACACGGACGCCAGTACCCTCGGCACCGGATCGCGCGGGATCTCCCCGTGCTCGATCCAGCGCCGGACCCGCGAGGTGTCGGTGGACAGCTGCTGCTCTCCCATGGCCGCACCACGCCGGTTGACCAGCCGTGCGAGCTCGCCCTTCGACCATCCGGCCAGGACGAACAGATCGGCGAGTCGGGTGTTGGGTCCCCTGCTCACGTGAAGCCCCCAGGTTCCTCGGCTGGTTCAGGCTAGATGCTCCGTCATGTGCCAGGCGAGCATTCGCCAGGCTTCGCCAGGGTCCGCCACATTACTAACCAGTGCCGTCCGGGTGTGATGTAGAGGTGCGCCACCTCGCCCCTCGGGTCGGGCGGCGCCCCGGGCAGGTGGGGGGTGCTCCCCCGACCGTGTCACGGGGCGTCCCCGGTCCTCACCCGAGGGGGTGGCGCGGCCGGGTGGCGCGGGGGCGCCGGGCACGGCCACGGCAGTCCGGTCGTCCGCATTCCCCAGGGTGCGGAACGACCGGGTCACCGCCGAAGCAAGGGGCTCCGGCCCCCGCGTCCGTGCCCGGCGCCCGCGCTCCACCCACCGCACCGAGACAGGGCCGCCGTCACGCCAGCAAGCACGCGGCACCGGCCCTCCCCGCACCGCGGGGCGCACCCGCCGACGGACAGAAAGGGACCACCCTCACCCCATGTACTCCTCCGCGACCTCCCCCACGCCGACCGCGACCCGCACCGCGCTGCGCCCCCCGGGCGCGGCCGTCGGCCGTCCCGGTCCGAAGCAGCTGCCGCCGAGCCGCCCCGCGGTGCCGCGCGGCGCCGACGGCCGGACCACGGACGCGCGGGGCCAGGCCGCCCGGACGGCGCTGGGGCTGCGCGCCCCCGAGTCCGTCCTGCCGCCGGGCGCCCGGATGCCGGCCGTCCGGCCCGGCGACGGCCGGATGCTCCGCCCGCCGATGCGGCCCGGTCAGCCCGGTGCCCCCGAGCGGATCGACCCGGCGGCGCTGCAGACCCCGGCCGTACGGGCCGCGCTGGCGGGTGTCGCCCGGATATGCCCCGCCTTCACCCCGCGCCAGGTGCTGCGCGAGGGGAGCCGCCACATCCTGGTGGCGGGCACCATCGGGCGCGCGCCGGTGGTCGCCAAGTGCCTGGCCCCGCAGGCGGTGCGGAGCGAGTACTTCGAGCAGCTGGTGGCCGACTTCCACCACGAGGTCGCGGTCTACCGCGCCTTCGTCCGGCACCGCCCGCCGGTGCGGCTGCCCCGGCTGGTCGCGGCCGACCACGACCGCTGCGTGCTCGTCATGGAGCGCGTGCCCGGCCGGCCCGCCGCCCGGGAGCGCCACCCCGCCAATGCGCCGACCCCGGGCGAGGTGCGGGCGCTGCTCGGCGCGGTCCGCACGCTCAACCTGTGGCGGCCGCCGACCGACGTCTTCCAGCCACGGCTGGACTACCAGGTGGAGATCGCCCGCTACCACTCGGTGGGACAGCTCACCGACCGGGACGCCGGCGATCTGCGCGGCCTGCTGCACGGCCTGAGCCACGCCCCGCTCCAGCTCTGTCACGGCGACGCCCTGCTCAGCAACATGCTGCTGGCGCCGTCCGGGCCGGTCCTGGTCGACTGGGAGCAGGCCGGCTGGTACCTGCCGGGCTACGACCTGGCCGTGCTCTGGAGCGTCCTCTCCGGGGACACCGCCGCCCGCCGGCAGATCAGCCAACTCGCGCAGAGCGGCGGCACACTGGCCCGGGACGCGTTCCTGGTGAACCTGGTGCTCGTGCTGATGCGGGAGATCCGGCTGTACGACGTGCCCGGCGCCGGCGAGGAGCAGCGGATCATGATCCGCCGGCTGTACGACGACGCGGCGCTGGCCCGCCGGGCCGTCCGCGCCGCCGTCGGCACCCGCTGAGCCGGGCGAACGGCCCGGGCCCCGGCCGCTCGTGCGCGAGCGGTCGGGGCCCGGGCCGTTCGGGCCGCGGCGGGGCCCGGCCGGTCAGAGGCGTCGCCCGCGCTCCAGGGCGCCCCGGCCGGCGGCGTCCAGGACGGCCTCGTCCGGGGCGAAGTGGACACGGCTGCTGAGCACGTCCCGCAGATAGCGCTCCAGCGGGTGACGCCGGCTCAGGCCGGGGTTGCCGGTGAGCGAGACCGCCTGCTGGACGGCCGCTATCGCCGCCCGGGTGGCGAGCAGTTGCGCCGGACCGGTCCGGGCGACGGCGTCCGGTTCGGCCCGGTCCACCCGCGGTGCCAGTCCGTTGACCAGTTCCTCGGCGCCGATCAGCTGGGCCTCGATCTCACCCAGCGCGCAGCGGTACCGGGGCAGGCTGCCGAGCGGCTCGGTGAGGTTGGCCGGAGTGCGCTGGTGGAGGAAGCGGACCAGCCACTGCTCGGCGGCGCGGGCGACCCCGAGGGCGACCGCGGACAGGGCCAGATCGTGCCAGGCGCGGGTGAGTTCGGCGGCGGGCACCGCGGCCGCGGCACCCGCGTCCTCGATACCGCCGGCCTCGACGCCCCTGGCCTCGGCACCGGACGGCGCGGTTCCGGCGCGGGCGGGCCCGCCGGCCCGGCCGGTGGTCCTCGGGCCGTTGCTCCTCGGGGCGGTGAGTCCGAGCGCGAGTTCGCCCGGCACCCGGACGGCGTCCAGGACGACGTCGTGGCTGGCGCTGGCCCGCAGGCCGAGCTGGTCCCAGGTCGGGTCGACCTCGATGCCCTCGCTGTCCCCGCGCACCAGGAAGGTGCCGATCCGCGGCACCGGCTCCTCGGTCCGTGCGGTGACGGCCATCCAGGCCAACGCCTCGGCACCGGCGCAGTACGTCTTTCGGCCACTGAGCAGCCAGCCGTCACCGTCCCGCCGGGCCACCGTGGCCGGCTGGGCGCCGCCCTGGCCACCCGGCTCCGCGCGCAGGGTGTTGACCAGGGCGGGCCCCCGGCGGGACTCGGTGAGCAGCCGCCGGTAGCCGGCCGCCGGCCAGGCGGCCACTCGGGCCTGCTCGGCGTGCTGCAGCAGCGTGAAGGCGGTGACCACGGCCACCGAGGCGTCCCCCCGGCCGAGTTGGGCGAGCACCCGGACGGTGTCGGCGAGCGTGCCGCCGGGGCCGCCGTACCGCTGTCCGACGGTGAGGGTGAGCAGACCGGCCTCGTGCACCGCCTCGATGCCCTGGTAGGGGAAGGTCGCGTCGCGGTCGTGTTCCTCGGCGCGCGCCGCCAGCAGGTCCACGACCCGGGGCAGCCCGGCGAGGGCGGCGGCGACGGGCGACTGATCGGCAGCGGTGGTGGTCATGGTGCTGGTGCCTCCGGGCGGCAGCGTGGGCTCGGCAAGTGCGGGCGGCACGCCGGACGGGCGCGCGGTACCGGTGGACGGCCCCGGAAGTCAGCGCAACACCCGCCCCCGGATCGGCGCCGGCCACTCGGCCGGGCACCCGCCGCCTCGGGGACGAATCCCCTCAGTGGCCCGGACACGCCGCGCTTGCGGTGCGCCGCAGGTCCAGGTAGCTGCGACGGGTCAGCAGCGGGAGACGGCACGACATGTTCGCGACTGTACGAAGCGATGATCGAAACCGTCAAGCAGTGCCCGGAGCCCGGAACGGCCCCGGCCGCGCCGCCGCGGGAGTGCCGGTCAGCCCTGCTGGAACATGTCCGCCGGGAGCGGCTTGAGCAGCTGGAAGAGGTCGTCCGAAATCGGTCGGTCCCAGGAGGCGATGGTGACCTGGACGCCGTCGCTGCGGCCGAACTGCGAGCAGAACACCCGGCCCTCGCTGACCTTGACCTTCTTCACGATCAGCAGGTCGTCCCCGAGCATCACCGGGAAGTCCTCCGCCGAGACGAACTCGACCGGTTCTTCGTTCTCCAGCGCCGCGAGCAGCTGCCGGACCTCGAAGGGCACCTCGTCCCCGGTCTCGCGGGCCGGCGAGCCCTCGGGGAGGTTGCCGATGAACATCGCCGGGCCTCTGCCTCCGAACAGGTCGTAGCGGAGGAAAATCCCCTGACAGGAGCCGTCCGGGCCGGTCATCATGGCCGCGCCGAAGTCACCGGGCCAGTCGCCCGGGTCCATGGCGAGCACGTCGAAGTCCGGGCCGGTGGGCTGTCCGGAGCGACGGCGGAGAAAAGACATGGGAACATCGTACGTGCCCGGCACACCACTCTCGCGGGGTGGGTGGGGCGCTGGACGGAGATCCACGCTCAGAGACCAATGTTGACTCTGAGCAACCGTCCGGGCTACGTTCGGTTCAGCACGACAGCCGTTCTGGGTTTCACCCTTCGGGGGGACGGCATGTCGCAACGCGGCCCTACACGCGTATCCCTCACTGTGCACATCGTCGTGCCGATCCGCCGAGCACCCAGCTTCGTCGTCGCACACAGCACAGCACACAAGCCAGCAGTTCGAAGCCACACAAGCAAGGTCCGCGGGGCCCCGGCCCGTCGCTCCCGCGGATCTGCTCGGGACGCCGCCGCGTGGGGGCGTGCGGGTCCCGAGCACCCGGCACCGACGTCGAGTCGCTCTCGGCAGCGGTGTCAGCCTCCCGGCGACTGCCGGCCCCTCGTGGGCCGGGACCGGCCAACGCACCCCCGGTGCGCAGGGGATGACTGGGAGGCAGGTCCGGCGTGACTGCCGGGCTGCACAGCAGGCGCCGTGTCTGGCCGCGTGGGGGCGGTGGGCACGGCGTCTGCCTGTGCTCATACTCTGAGCTGCGCTTGTCTAACAGTCAACAGAATTTATGACCGGGTACGCTCAAGGCTGATCACAAGATGGGAACGGGCCCCTCACGGGACCCGTTCCGGCACTCCCCTCCCTGTTCCCCGGCCGGTCCGCGGCGGCCAGGACGGGCGATCAGGCGATCAGGCGGGTCGGGCAGGCCGGGCGGGCCTCAGGTGAGGTCGAACTCGCCGTCCCGGGCGCCGAGCACGAAGGCCCGCCACTCGCCCGGTGTGAACACCAGGACCGGCCCGTCCTCCTGGCGGCCGTCCCGCATGCCGATGTAGCCGTCCACGAACGCGATCTGGACATCCCCGACCCCCTGACTGCTGCACAGCCAGGTCGCCCCGGTGAAGTCCACCTTCGGCTTCCCGCTCGGCGCGAGCTCCGGCGACGGTGCGGGCACCTCGACGCCCGTGCCCACGGCCGACTCCACGTCAGTCCCGATATTGGCTGCCATTACTGGTCTCCTCCCGACGGCTTTCGAGGCCAGCCTAGTCACCGCCGCCGCCCCGGTCAGCGGGTTGCCGAGGACTCCCCCGACCGGGGGCGACGCTCCGCCGGCGGGCCCCGCGGGCCGCCGCGCTGTGCTAGGGGATGGGGGCGAAGTCGCGTCGGATCAGGCCGCGGCGCACACACCCCTACGGCCCACGGCCGGAAAGCGTCCGTCGATCGGGCCGGGCGCCCCGTCCGGAGCGTGTCCCGCCCCGCCGGGCGGCGCCCGAGCTGCCAGAGTGAGGAGGGCCCGCACCCCGACGCCCCCAGGAGCAGCCGATGAGCCGCCGGGACGGCAGCAGCGCCGATGTCATCCCCATCTCCGAGGCCCCCTCGGCCCACCCCCCGGCGCCTCGCACCCCGCCCGCGCGCACCCCGCTGCCCCGGTCGGCCCCCGGCCGGCCGCCCCTGCACGGACGGGTCGGGATCGTCCTGGTCTCGCACAGCCAGGAGCTGGCCGCCGCGGTACGCGCCCTGGCGCTCGCGCTGGCCGGTACCGACTCCCCCTCCCCGGTCGCCGCGACCGGCGGCGACCCGGACTCCGGTCCGGGCATCAGCGCCGTCCTGGTGTCCGCCGCCACCCGCCGGGTCGACCAGGGGCACGGCGTGGTGATGCTCGCCGACCTCGGCAGCGCGGTGACCACCGTCCGGGCCCTGCTCTCCGACGCGGACGAGCACGGACTGCCGTTCCCGGTCCGGTTCGCCGACGCACCGTTCGTGGAGGGCGCGGTGGCCGCGGTCGCGACGGCCACCGCCGGCGGCGACCTCGCGGCGGTCCTTGACGCGGCCGAGGAGGCGTACCGCCAGCGCAAGGACTGAGCGGGCCGGGACCGCCGGGCCCTTCTCGCCGTTCCGCCCCACCGCGGGTGACCGCCCGGCTACCATCGGCACAGGGCCGGGCCGGGCGGGCCGGGCGGGTGCGGAGGGGGAGCCCCAGCCATGCGCGTGGTCGTCACCGGCGGAGCCGGATTCATCGGGGCCAACCTGGTCCGGGCCCTGCTGGCCCGCCCCGACGTGGAGCAGGTCCGGGTGGTGGACAACCTGTCCACCGGCCACAAGGCGAACCTGGCCGGCGTCGACGCCGCCCTGTACGAGGGCAGCATCCTCGACCCCGCCCTGCTGGACGAGGCCTTCGCGGGCGCCGACGCGGTGGTGCACCTGGCCGCCCTGCCGTCCGTCCCGCGCTCCGTCGCGGACCCGCTGGCCAGCCACCACGCCAACGCGACCGGCACCCTGGAGGTGCTGGAGGCGGCCCGCCGGGCCGGCGGGCCGTACGTGGCCGCCGCCTCCTCGTCCTCGGTCTACGGCGCCAACCGCGAGCTGCCCAAGCGCGAGACCATGCGCACCGCGCCGATGAGCCCCTACGCGGTCAGCAAGCTGGCCTCGGAGTCCTACCTGGCCGCCTACCACCACTGCTACGGGCTGGGCGTGCTGCCGCTGCGGTTCTTCAACGTCTTCGGCCCGCTCCAGCCCGCCGGGCACGCCTACGCGGCCGTGGTACCGGCCTTCCTGGACGCGGCCCTGGCCGGGCGGCCGGTGACGGTGCACGGGGACGGCGGCCAGAGCCGGGACTTCACCTACGTCGGCACCGTCACCGAGGTGATCACCGAGGCGGTGCTGCGCCGGGTGGTGCACGCCGATCCGGTCAACCTGGCCTTCGGCACCCGGACGTCGCTGCTGGAGCTGGTCGGCACGATGGAGTCGGTGCTGGGGCGGCCGGTCGCGGTGACCCACACCGACCCGCGGCCCGGCGACGTCCGGGACTCGCAGGCCGACAACGCGCGGCTGCGCGAGCTCTTCCCGGACGTCCGGCCGGTGGCGCTGCGCGAGGGGCTGGAGCGTACGGCGGAGTGGTTCCGCACGCTCTGACGCGCGGGGCGGGGCCGGGGCGGTGCGGTGCTCGCGGCCCGGCGCTCACAGCCCGGCGCTCACAGCCCGGTGCTCGGCCCCCGGTGCTCAGCCCTCGGCGAAGGCCGCGGCGCCCGCCGCCGTCCGGAAGATCCCGGACGGCGGCGGGCCGCCGGAGCCGACCAGGGCGGCCCGGTCGGTCCGCACGCAGTCCAGCGCCAGCTCGACCGCGCCGGGGCGCACGGGATCGGCCGGCGTCCGGAGGGCGAGTTCGAGCACCGTCGCCGCGGTCCGGAAGGCCAGCCGGACCCCGGAGGGCATCTGGGCCACCCGGCGCAGCGCCTCGTCCGGGAACTGCGCGGCCGTCCAGGCCGGCAGCCGCCAGGGCCGCAGGCCGTACCCGGTGCGCTCCAGGTGCAGGGCCCCGCGGACCTCCACCGGCCCGTCCAGCAGGGGGACATCGGCCATCGGGCCGGTCAGGGACGCTCCCCGCCCTCCCACAGGAAGGACGCCGCTCCCCGGCCCTCCCGGGCCTGGCGCAGTGCCCGGTGCTCCGCCTCGATCATCGGCGGCAGCGCGTCGAGCGCGAACCAGCCGACCGCGAGCGACTCGTCGTCGTTGACCCGGGCCTCACCGCCCACCGGGCGACAGCGGAAGACCAGGACCAGGTACTGGGTCACGTCGCCGTTGGGGTAGCGGACTTCGGGCGAGACATCGACCCCGGCGAGCACCTCGGGGACGACCACCACCCCGGTCTCCTCCAGGCACTCGCGCGCCGCGCCGTCGGCGGGCTGCTCGCCGGGGTCGAGGATGCCGCCGGGCAGGGCCCAGCGGCCGTCGTCGGCCCGCTGGATCAGCAGCACCCGGTCGTCGTCGTCGAAGACGACCGAGACGGCGGCACTGAGCCAGAGCGGGCGGGTGCCGACCACGGCGCGGAGTTCGGCGAGGAACGCGGGGATAGCCATGCCCCGCACCCTATCCGGCACCGCGGCAGGCACCCGGGGCGTCCACCGCCGGGCCCCTACCCCGGCGTTGCCCGCGCGCAGGGAAGCCTGCCGCCGGCGGACGGTCGCCCGTGCGGGCCGCCGTCCGCCGGCTTGGCGGGCACCACCCGGGCGGGCCGGCGGGGAACCCGGACGGCCGGCGTCCCCGGCCGCTATCCGCGCAGCGGCCGGGCCGGGGAGCCGACCACCACCTCACCGGCCGGGACGTCCCTGGTCACCACGGCGCCCGCGCCGACGAAGGCGTCGGCGCCGATCCGGCGCCCCTGCAGCACCACGGCGTTGCTGCCGACGGTGGCGCCGTCGGCGAGCAGCACCGCGCCCGAGACGTTGCCGCCCGGATAGACCGTCACCCGCTCGCCGAACACGCTGTCGTGGCCGACCGTCGCGTTGTAGTGGACCTGGCTGTGTGCGCCGAGGCGCACGCTGCTCGACACGTACGCACCCCCCATCACCAGGCAGCCGGGGCCGAGTTCGGTGTCGGGCGCGATCAGGGCCCGGGGGTGGACGAGGGTGGCGGGCAGCGCGCCGCGGGCCTCCAGCAGCGCGCCGAGCCGCTGCCGGACGGCCGGGGCGGCGATCCCGACCAGGTAGCGGGCGCCGGCCGGGACGTCGTCGGGCCGGCGGACGGGCAGGCCGCGGACGGTGCCGCCGTGCCCGCGGTCGTCCAGGAAGCCGGCGACCGGGACGCCGGCCGCGAGGGCGGTGTCCAGTGCCTCGCGGCCGACGCCCCCGGCGCCGGCGATCCAGAGTGCTCGGTGGTCGGTGGCCATGGCGGCCATCCTGCCCGCTTCGGGGATCAGGACACCTCCTCGACGGTGGTCCGGACGGGCTGCGCCAGCCGGGGCGCGGTGGCCTGCCGGGGCAGGCTGATCGTGGTGAGCGGCCGGACGCCGGGGTCGGCGGGCCTGCCGGCGGAGCCGACCGGCTGGTGGGAGACGGGCTGGTGGCCGGCGCTCTCGTGGCCGGCGGCCGCCGGGCCGGCGGTCAGCGGCTCGGCGGGCGCCGGGAAGCCGGGGTTGACGCCGCCGGCGGCGGTGATCCCGCTGGGGCGCAGCAGCACGCCGACGGTGAGCGCGAGGATGCGCAGGTCCACCCGGAGGGAGCGGTGCTCGACGTACCAGAGGTCGAGTTCGATCCGCTCGGGCCAGGTGAGGGAGTTGCGGCCCCGGACCTGGGCCCAGCCGGTGAGGCCGGGCCGGACGTCGAGCCGGCCGCGCTGGCGGCGGGAGTAGTGGACGACCTGTTCGGGCAGGGTGGGCCGGGGCCCGATCACCCCCATCTCGCCGCGGGCCACGTTCCACAGCTGCGGCAGCTCGTCCAGGCTGGTCTTGCGGAGCAGGTCACCGAGCCAGGTGATCCGGGGAGCGTCCGGCTCCTCGGGAAAGCGTTTGTCCCGCATGGTGCGGAACTTGAGGATCTCGAACTCCTTCCCGTGCCATCCGGTCCTGGTCTGGCGGAAGAGCACCGGTCCGCCTGTCGTGCAGCGGATCAGCAGGGCGATCAGCAGGCCCAGCGGAATCGCGACGATCCCGGCCAGGACGGTGACCGCGAGGTCCCCCCCTCGCTTCATGACGGTCCTTCCCCCTGATGCGGTCTGGTGGGAGTGCGTGGGTTCAGTCGACCGTCCAGGGCAGTGCCTTGGCGCGGGCGACGGCCGCGTAGGTCTCCAGCGAGACCCCGGCGACGGCGCGCTGGTCGAAGTGGGCCGTGGCTCGGCGCCGTGCCGCGGCGCCGAGCCGTTCGCGCAGGCCGGGTTCGGAGAGGAGCCGGTCCAGCGCGCTGGTGAGGGCCCGGGCGTCCCCGGGCGGGGCGAGGAGCAGGTGCTCGTCGTGGGTGCCGATCTCGCGGCAGCCGCGGATGTCGCTGAGCACCATCGGCAGGCCGCCGGCGGCGGCCTCCATGGCGGAGCGGGAGAACCCCTCCCGGTAGGAGGGGAGGACGAAGACGTCGAGGGCCGCGTACACCGCGGGCATGTCGCCGCGCGGGCCGGGGAACTCGACGCCGGACTCGGCGCCGTGGGCGTCGGGCTTGTCCGGGTCGTCGGGACCGATCCAGACGAACCGGGCCTTGCCGGCCAGCGCGCGGGCCGCTTCCGCGTACTCGCGGATGCCCTTCTCGGCGACCCTGCGGCCGACGCCGCCGACCAGCAGTTCGTCCGGGCCGACGCCGAGTTCGGCGCGCAGCCCGGCCCTGGCGCGGGCCCGGTCGCCGGGGGCGGTCGCGAAACGGGTGAGGTCCACGCCGTTGCCCACGACCCGTGAGCGGCGGCCCGGGACGGCCCGGGCCAGGGTGCGGCGGTCCTCGCCGTTCTGGTACAGCTCGGCGTGCGAGAAGCGGGCGGCGAAGGCCTCCGCGCCGAGGACGAACGCCCGCTTGGCGAGCGGGTCGTGGGCCTGCGCCCAGAGACCGTGGCAGGTGTTGACGACGACCGGGACCCGGGCCAGCCGCCCGAGCACGCGGCCGAGGACGCCGGTCTTGGGGTTGTGGGTGTGCAGGACGTCGGGTCGCAGCCGGTCGAGCACGGCGAGCAGCTCGCGGGCGGCGGCGGCGTCGGCGCGCGGCCGCCAGGACCGGGTCAGGGCGTGCAGCGGCTCGTGCCGGACGCCGATCGCCTCGATCTCGGACACGTACGGGCCGGGCGCGCTGATGCCGTACGTGTCGAAGCCGGCCTCCAGGTCCACCTTGAGTTCGGTGGCGAGCAGGAGGTGCAGGCTCATGTCGACGGTGGTGAGGTGGGCGACGCGCAGCGGTCGGCCGCCGGGGCCGCGCAGCCGCGGGGCGGGTCCGGCGGCCGCGGTGGCGGGTATCGGGGTGGGGTCAGGCACGGGCGCCCACCGCCTTCGCGGTGGCGACGATCCGGGCGTAGGCGCGCTCGGGGATCAGCCGGCCGTAGAGCTTGGCGCGGAAGAAGTCGATCGGGTCGGTACGGCGGACGGGCACCCGGCGCAGCCGGACCGGGTCGACGCCGGGCGCGTTGCGGCCGACCTCGCCGGTGGCGGCGGTACGGAACCTGGCGCGCAGGGCCGGCTCCATGTGGGGCACCGGGACGCCCCAGGTGTAGGCGTAGTGCCGGGGGCGGACGCCGAGGTGCTGCTCGACGTCGTCGTTGCAGGCGTCCAGCTCGGCGGTGGTGAGCAGCTCGGGGCGGGCGTGGCTGCGGGTGTGGTTGGCGACGGTGCACAGGCCGGAGGCGGTCATCTCGCGCAGCTGCTCCCAGCTGAGCGCGGGGGCGCCCGTGGCCCTGGCGGTCGACCCCTCCCAGCGCATCTCACCGCCGACGTGGCCGCTGGCGAGGTAGACGGTGAACGGAAGGGCGCGGTCGCGCAGCAGCGGCCAGGCGTTGTCGTACACGTCGGCGAAGCCGTCGTCGAAGGTGAGTACGGTGGCGGGGGTGCGGCGGCCGGCCTCGATCCGGTCCACGGCCTCGTCGAGGGAGACCACCCGGCCCGGCGGCAGCTCGGCGAGCAGGTCGGCCTGGGCGGTGAAGTCGGCGGTGCTGACGTCGAGCTCGTCGGGGCTGTCGCCGCCGACGCGGTGGTAGATCAGGACGGTGGCGCCCTCGCCGGGCCGGGCCCCGACCCTGCGGGCCAGCTGGCGTTTGACCCTGGTGCGGATGCCTCCGGCCGGTCCGGCCGCCTCGGGTGCTCCGGGCGCGGCGGTGCCGCTCATTGCTCCCCCCTCTGCGACGCCCTCCCCGGCGCCGTCAAGTGGCCTCGCATCCGGCGCAGTTGGCTGCCGGACGGAAATCACAGTAGGGGGAACTGTGGGGCTGATGGCCCGGAATTGTGAAAGAAGCGAGAAGGCGTAGGCAGATGGGCCGAAACCGGCCGATCCGACCGGTCGGGCTCGCTCGCCCGTTCAGGTGACGGCCGGTGGCGGCCGGGGCGGCTCACGGGCCGGTCAGGACGTCACGGCCGCGCGGCGGGGCTACGGACCGGGCCACGGACCCGGGCCACGGGCCGGGCGACCCGGGAGGCGCCGCCCGCCGCCTTCCGGGGCCCGGGCCTGCGCCGAGGACGACGCGGGTCCGTGGGCCGGTGCCTCAGAGGGTGGCGCCGCGCCGGTACCGGAGCAGGGCGAACGCGATCCGGCCGAGCAGCAGCACCCCGGCCGCGAGGCAGCCGGCCACGGCCATCGCCCACGCGGGGCCGTCACTGTCCGGAACCGCCACGGCGACCACGATGCCGAGCGCCAGACAGGCCAGACCGACCACGGCCAGCGGGAGCTGGTGGGTGACCAGCGCGCCACCGCTCCACACGCGGGCCATCCTGGTCGCCCCATGAGGGTGCAAATGATCACGTTCCGCATCTGCCATGAGGCCAAGGTACCCCGGAGCGGCCCGGGAGGCAGCCCGCAGGAAGCGATACCTCGACTACTCTCCGCAACGGGGTCCCGCCCGGTCACGGGCGCTGCCGCTGCTCCGGCGTACGCCCGGAGGCGCCTGTTTTCGGCCCGCGAAAATTCCTCGGCTGTCCGGTACAACCATCCACCGGGCACATCTGTCTCCACTACATTGAGCGATCCAGGAGCCGTCCGCGGTGCGGGTTGGGAGTCCCCGCCGAGGACCGGAAAACACCAGGGGGCGGAGCCGCCGTGCCCTGGAGTCGGAGGCCGGGCTCCAACCTCCGGCGGTACCGCCACGCCGCACCGGCGACCGAGGGGGAACCGTGCCGCAGTCCAAGTCCACGACGTCGACCTCCATGGCCCGGATCGGGTCCGTCATCAGCACCCTGCCGAGCGCCCACGTGCGCTCGTTGCCGCAGGCGGCCGCCGGGCAGCCGGCCGCTCGGCGACGGGCCACCGGGCACTCGGCGGCCGCACCACCGGTGACCACGCAGTCCGTGACCGCGCCGCCCGCACCGGGCCGGCCGGCGACGGCCCCCGCGGTCGCGGCGGTCCCCCAACCGCTGCCGCGCGGACGGCAGGCCGCCCGCCGGCACGCCGCGCCGACCGCGGCCGACCGCCCCGAGGGGCGGGGCGACTGGTTGCGCTTCGCCCCCGTCCAACCGCTGTTCCGGGCCCGGGCCGCGCAGCGGCTCGCCGTGCTCGCCTACCACGGCGTGACCGATCCGCGGTCCTTCGGCGCCCAGCTCGACCGGCTCCGAAGACTCGCCACCCCCGTCTCGCTGGCGGCCGTCCAGCAGGCCGTCGCCGAGCGGCGGCCGCTGCCCGCCCGCAGTGTGCTGGTCACCTTCGACGACGCCGACCGCAGCGTGCTCACGCACGCCCTGCCGGCGCTCAACGACCGGCGCATCCCGGCCGCCGCCTTCGTCATCTCCGAGCTGATCGGCACGGAGAAACCGTTCTGGTGGCACGAGGCCGACTTCCTGGCCCGGCACGGCGGGCGCGCCCGCTCGCTGGACTGCGGGCACCCCTCCCAGGTGCTGCGCCGGCTCAAGGCCATGCCCGACCCCGACCGGCGGCGCAGCCTCCAGGAGCTGCGGGTGAGCGCGGACCGGCGACCGCCCCGGCAGGAACAGCTCACCCCCGCCGACCTGATCGCCCTGCGCGCGGGCGGCGTCGCCATCGGCAACCACACCCAGGGGCACCCCTGTCTCGGACGCTGCGACGACGTCACCGTCCGGGCCGAGATCACCGGGGCGCACGAGGCGCTCACCCGCTGGCTGGGCGAGCCGCCGATCGCCTTCGCCTATCCCGACGGAGGGCACGACCCGCGCGCCGAAACCGTCCTCCAGGAGCTGGGGTACCGGCTCGGGTTCCTCTCCGACCACCGCCTGGGCCCGCGCCTTCCCGACCACCCGCTGCAGATCAGCCGGCTCCAGGTCGACTCCACCACCAACACGCGCCGCTTCGACACCATCCTCTCCGGACTCGAACCGGCCTACCGGCGCTGGCGCGGCCAGGCCGTGGCGTAACGGCGGCGGCGGTGCGCGGTGCGTCGGCCGGTCCGACGTCCCGTGCATCGCCGGCTCCGCAGCGAGGGGGCGAGGGGGGCGAGCCGAGCGCCGACGGTGGACCGGCCGGCGGGCCTTGTCCCGCGCCGACCTTCTGTACACGCAGTACCAAGCCAAGGGTCGACGGCCGGGCCGGCGGAGCCATCACGTAGCGGCTCCCTGCGCGGTCCGCGCGTGAGGGGTCGACAGCCGGGCCGCCGCGGCGGCCGTTCGGATCAGGCGGCCGGGGCGGTGAGGTCGAGGCCCTGCGAGTAGAGGAGCACGGCGGGCGGGAGGGCGGCGCTGCGGCCCGCGTGGAGGACGGTGAGGGTGCCGGTGCCCCGGCGGGTGGGGTCGGCGACCCGGCGCAGGGCCTGGGCCACCACGGCGTCGGCGGAGCCGTGCAGGGTGAGGTGGGCGGCGGCGGTGGGCGCGACGGCCGCGCGGATGCGGTCGGCGACCAGCTCGTAGTGGGTGCAGCCGAGGACGAGGGCCGCCGTGCCGGCCGGCGTGCGGGCCGCCGCGTCGGCGACGGCCGCGTCGATCGCGGCGTCGTCACCGTGCTCGATGGCGTCCGCCAGGCCCGGACAGGCGACCTCGGTGACGGCTGCCGGTCCGGCGAAGTCCCGGATCAGAGCGCGCTGGTAGGCGCTGCCGGTGGTGGCCGGGGTGGCCCAGATCGCGACCGGTCCGCCGAGGGCCGCGGCCGGCTTGATGGCCGGCACGGTGGCGATGACCGGCAGCGCGGGCTCCAGCTCGGCGCGGAGCGCGGCGAGCGCGTGGACGGAGGCGGTGTTGCAGGCGATCACCAGCGCGTCCGGTTCGAGGGCCGCCGCCGCCCGCGCGCAGCCCAGCGCGAGGGCCGTGATCTGCTCGGGTGTCCGCGGGCCCCAGGGCATGGAGGCCGGGTCGGAGGAGAGCACCAGATCGACGTCCGGGCGCAGGTTCCGAAGCACGGCGGCGGCGGCCAGCAGGCCGATTCCCGAGTCCATCAGTGCGATCTTCACAGGGCAAGACTCTAGTCGATACCCCGTGGCGGGCCCCGGGTGCGGCAGACTGCCCGGGTGACCGTCCTGCTGTGGATCGCCGTCCTCTCCCTGCTGGTCTGGCTCTGGCTGGCCTGCTGCCACGGGCTGTTCTGGCGCACCGACGTGCGGCTGCCGCCCCGCCGGCCACCGGTCCGCTGGCCGCAGGTCGCGGTGGTGGTGCCGGCCCGGGACGAGGCGGAGGTGCTGCCGCTCAGCCTGCCGGGCCTGCTCGCGCAGAAGTACCCGGGGCGGGCCCGGGTGATCCTGGTGGACGACCACAGCTCGGACGGCACCGGAGCGCTGGCGGCCGCGCTCGCCGGGCCCGGGGGCCTGGAACTGACCGTCACCACCCCTCCCCCGCTGCCGCCCGGCTGGACCGGCAAGCTGTGGGCGCTGCGGCACGGGGTGGAGCTGGCCGGCCCGGACGTCGAGTACCTGCTGCTCACCGACGCGGACATCGCGCACGGCCCGGACTCGCTCGCCGAGTTGGTGGCCGCCGCCGAGAGCGACCGGCGGGACCTCGTCTCCCAGATGGCCCGGCTGCGGGTGGAGACCGGCTGGGAGCGCCTGATCGTGCCGGCCTTCGTCTACTTCTTCGCCCAGCTGTACCCGTTCCGCCGCAGCAACCGGCCCGGAGCCCGGACGGCCGCCGCGGCGGGCGGCTGCTCGCTGGTGCGGCGGGAGGCGCTGGAGCGCGCGGGCGGGGTGGCGGCGATCCGGGGCGCGGTGATCGACGACGTGTCGCTGGCCCGTGCGGTGAAGGCGGCCGGCGGCCGGATCTGGCTCGGACTGGCCGAGCGGGTGGACAGCGTCCGCCCCTATCCCCGGCTCGCCCAGCTGTGGCGGATGGTCTCGCGCAGCGCCTACGCCCAGCTGCGGCACTCCCCGCTCCTGCTGGCCGGGACGGTGCTGGGGCTGACGCTGGTCTACCTGGTGCCGCCGGTGGCCACCGTCGCCGGGCTGGCCGCCGGGCACGGCGCGGTGGCCGCGGCGGGCGGCGCGGCCTGGGCCCTGATGACGGGGACCTTCCTCCCGATGCTGCGCTACTACCGGCAGCCGGCGCCGGCCGCGTTGCTGCTGCCGTTCACGGCGTCGCTGTACCTGCTGATGACGGTCGACTCGGCGGTGCAGCACTGGCGCGGCCGCGGGGCGGCCTGGAAAGGCCGCACGTACTGAGCGCGACGTGGTCCACAATGATCAAATGGACCGTCAGACAATCTCCCGCCTCGCCCATGTCCACCACCCCATCGCCGCGCCGATCACCGACGAGTCGGTGGCCCGGCTGCTGGCCCGGGCCACCGAACACACCGACGCCGGCCGGGCCCTGGACCTCGGCTGCGGGGAAGGCGGCTGGCTGGTCCGGGCGTTGACCGCGCGCCCGCACTGGCAGGCGGTCGGGGTGGACCTCGACGCCGCGGCCCTCACCCGGGCCCGGCAGACCGCGGAGGCGCTCGGCGTGGAGCGCCGGCTCGGCCTGCACCACCAGAGCGCGGAGGAGTTCAGCTCGCGGGAGCCGTTCGACCTGGTGCTGAACATCGGGGCGACACACGCCTTCGGCGGGCTGCTGCCGACGCTCGCGGCGGCCCGCGAGCACCTGGCGCCGGGCGGCCTGGTCATGGTCGGCGACGGCTTCTGGGAACGCGAGCCCACCCAGGCCGCGCTGGACGGCCTGGGCGCGACCCGGGACGAGTTCGCGGACCTGGCGACCACCACGGACCGGGTGATCGCGGAGGGCTGGACCCCGGTGTACGGCTACGTCAGCAGCCTCCAGGAGTGGGACGACTACGAGTTCTCCTGGACGGGCTCGCTCGCCCAGTGGGCGCTGGACAACCCGGACCACCAGGACGCGGCGGCCGCCCGCGAAGCCGTGGACCGGCACCGCGCCGAGTGGCTGCACGGCTACCGGGGGACGCTGGGCTTCGTCACCCTGCTGCTGCGTCGCTAGCCGTCCGGCCGGCGGTCCGCCCGGCACCGGACAGACCGGCGGGCGGGTCTGCCGGTATCACCGCCCGGCAACCGCAGGGCGGCGGGCGGGCCCGAGCCGGACCACGCGGCGCCGGACAGACCGGCGGGCGGGCGGGCCCGCCTGGGTCACCGCCCCAGCAACCGCAGGGCGGCCGGCTTGGTGAACTCGTACCTGGTCATCTGCTCCAGGTCCTTCAGCCAGCCGGTCACCCGCGCCGGGCGGGCCAGCACCCGGGCGTACAGGTCCTCGAAGGCGGTGGTGACGCCGTCCAGCGAGAACCGCCCGTCCACCCACTCCCGGCCCCAGGCGCCCAGCCGCGCCCGGCGGTCCGGGTCGTCGAGCAGCCCGCGGAGCTGGTCCACCAGCGGATCGGGCCCGCGCGAGCCGTCGCCGAAGCCGTACATGCAGCGCGAGGCGTGCGGTTCGACCAGCGGGCCCGGCTCGTGGACGGCGGTGTAGCCTGCCGCGCCGTGGACGACGACCGGTTTGGCGAAGGCCAGGCCGCGCAGCGCCGAACCGCCCATGCCGAGCACGATGTCGGCGGCGTCGTAGGCCGGCCGCGGGTCGGCCAACTGCCCCGGCACCAGGACGGCTTGGCGGCCGAGCGCGGCATTGGCCGAGGCGGCGCGGGTGCGCAGCCGCTCCAGGCTGGGGCCGGCGCCGACGACGACCAGCCGCACCCGCGGGTCGTCGAGCTGCCGGACGGCTTCGACGGTGAGCTCGGCGCCGGCGTCCTTCTCCAGCGCGGGGACCAGCCGGGTGACGATCGCGAGCAGCAACTCGTCGTCCCGGATGCCGTGTTCACGACGGAACGCGGCGCCGTCCCCCCGGCCCGGCGCGTCGGTGGCGGTGTTGACCGGCGGCTCGATCAGGCTGACGTCCTGGTGCCCGAAGGCCCGGCCGTCCCCCAGCAGGGCGCCGAGGCCGAGCACCAGCGGCTGGTGCCGGGGCAGGCCGCGCAGCATCCGGATCCCGTAGAACGTGGTGACCAGCGGCAGACGGCCGTAACGCCCGGGCCCGAAGTAGGAGTTGCGCGCCGCCCGGACCTCCCAGGCGTGCAGCAGCTGGCTGCCGTGCTCGGCGGCCAGCCGCCCGAGCCGGCGGCGGACGTCCGCGCGCGGGGTGTCGGGCCCGCCCGCGACCACCACGTCCAGGCCGTGGCCGGCCGCGACGTCGAGCAGCGGGGCCGGGCCCGCGACCCCCTGGGCGAACAGCACCGGATCGTGGCCGCGGTCGCGCAGGGTGCGGGCGATGTCGACCGCGTTGAGCTGGGCGCCGCCCAGGGCGAGGTTGTTGAGGTGGACCAGCACCCGGACCGGGCTCACGGGTCACTCCTCCCAGTGGTGCGGGACGAACACCGGCGCGGCCAGCACCACCGCGCGCGGCGGCGAGTCCAGCATCGGTCCGAACACGTCGAACTGGCCGACCGAGTGCCAGCTCATCAGGGTACCGCCGTCGGTCCGGCCGATGCTGTAGACGCCGGCCCAGAGCGTGTAGCGGCCGCGCGGCAGCGGCAGCCGGGGGATCACGCAGGCGACCTGGTGGTCCTCCCCGGTGAGCCGGACTTCGTGGCCGATCTGGAAGATCGGACTGGAGGTGCCCTCGCTGACGCCCAGGTGCAGGGTGGCGTCCCCCCGGTAGTCGCCGCCGAGGGTCAGTTCGACCGTCATCGGCTCGTCGGTGGTCAGGCTGTCGCGGTCCTCGCCCCGGACGGCGTGCTTGAGCAGTCGCAGCGGTTCGCCGGTGCGACCGCCGGACTCCGACTGCGCCTCGATGGAGTCCCGGTAGCCCGCCATGGCCTCCTTGATGCCCGCGTCCACCCGCACCGAACCCTGCTCCAGCCAGATCCCGCGCCGGCAGATGGACTCGACGGCGGGCAGGTCGTGGGAGACGAAGACGATGGTGGTGCCCTGCTCGGCCACCTCGCGCATCCGGTCCAGGCAGCGCTGCTGGAACACGGCGTCGCCGACCGCCAACACCTCGTCCACCAGCAGCACATGGGGCTCCAGGTAGGCGGCGACGGCGAAACCGAGGCGCATCTGCATGCCGGAGGAGTAGAACTTCACCTGCCGGTCGATCGCACCGCCGAGCCGGGCGAACTCCACGATGTCGTCGAAGCGGCCGGCCACCTCGCGGCGGCGCAGGCCGAGCAACGCTCCGAACAGGTAGATGTTCTCCCGGCCCGTCAGGTCGGGGTGGATGCCGGCCCTGATCTCGATGAGGGCGCCGATCCGGCCGCGCACGTCGATCACGCCGCCGTACGGGTACATCACCCGGGTCAGCATCTTCAGCAGCGTGGACTTGCCGGAGCCGTTGGAGCCGATCAGACCGACCGACTCGCCCGGCTCGATGTGCAGGCTGATGTCGCGCAGCGCCCAGCGCCACTCCTCGCCCTTCTCACCGCGGAGCCGACGGGCCATCGAGTCGACCTTGTCGCGCAGCAGCATCCGCTGCTGGTCGGCCTTGAAGCGCTTCCACACCCGGTCGGTGCGGATGGTCCCCAGGGGGTGCGTCGGGCTAGGCGACATCGGCGATCCCCGTCTCCAGCTTCTTGAACAGCAGGTAGCCGCCGACCAGGAACACCAGCGAGGAGGCCGCGGCGATCGAGGTGAGCGTGACGTCCGGCGCGTCGCCGTACAGCAGGGCGCCGCGGTAGCCCTCGATGACGGCGCCCAGCGGGTTGAAGCCGACGTAGATCTCCTGGAGGCGCTGCGGGATCTGCGCCAGCGGGTACGCGACGGGGGTGGCGAAGACGCCCATCTGCGTGATGATCGGCAGCAGGTGGCGGACGTCGCGCAGGTAGACCACGGCGACCGAGAGGATCAGCGCGACGCCGTAGGTGAAGGCGAACTGGATGAGCAGCAGCGGCAGCACCCAGAGGAAGGTGACGGTCGGGGCGGTCCAGAAGATCAGGAAGAGCAGGCCGAGCACACCGACGCCGATCACCATGTCCACGCTGGCGACCAGCATGGTGGCCAGCGGGAAGACCTCGCGCGGGCAGTAGACCTTGTTCAGCAGGCTGAGGTTGTTGGCCAGGCTCAGCGCACCCTGGTTCATCGTGTTGCTGAAGAACTGCCAGACGATCAGGCCGACGTAGGCGAAGAGCGGGTAGGACACCGCGCCGGTGTCGATCTTCACGGCGCGGTGGAACACCAGGGTGAAGATGGCGCAGAGCGCCAGCGGGGTCAGCACCGCCCAGGCGAAGCCGAGCACCGCCTGCTTGTAGCGGGCGCGCAGGTCGCGCTCGGCCAGGGCCCGCACCAGCTCCCGCGCGCCCCACAGCTCCCGGGCCACCTGCGCGGGGCGCAGCCGTCGTTTGAAGACCAGGTCGGGTGGCGGTCCGTCGGCGACCGCGGGCCGCCACGACGCGGCCGATGTCTGGCTGTCGCGCTCGTCGACGAGCTGCGCGCGTTGTCCCCCCACGGACCCCTGCCCTCTCCGGTACCGCCGGTATCGAGAAGTGGGCCCGCCACCACGGCAGTTCTCGATCCCGGCGGCGCGGCCCGGCGTCCACTCTGGCACAGAGTGTGGTCGCCGGGGGTCGGTTCGGTGAAGGGGATCGGTCGGTCGGGAGAGGGGTCAGCCGCGGGGGTGGCGCTGCTGGTCCTGCTCGACCAGCCGGTCGAGGGCGTCGGGCATCGCCGAGACACCGCCGGCCCGGGTCGGCGTGGTGCGCTCCTCGCCCTGGACGATCACCGTGGGCAGCTCGTTGATCTTGTTCTGGACGAACATCGCGGCGGCGTCGTCGACGGCCCGCCGCACGTCGGCGGAGCGGTAGGCGTCCCGGAAGGTCCGCTCGTCGACGCCCTGGCGCACCGCCCAGTCGGTGGTGGCGTCCTCGGTGGTGAGGTCCTTGTCGTCGGTGTGGACGGCGCGGAAGGCACTGGTCTGGAGGCGCTCGACCAGGCCGAGGCGCTCCAGGGTGTAGTAGAGCCGCGCGTGGCCGCGCTGCGTGCGCTCCTCGGGGCTGCCCGGCCAGATCGCGGGCACCCGGCGCAGGTTGACGTCGGAGCGGTGCTTCTCGGCCCAGGCCTGGAGCGGCTGCTCCAGCTGCTGGGAGTGGCCGCAGTCGTACCAGAAGAACTCGACGGCCTCGGTGCGGGCGCTCTCGCGCACCGGCTTCAGCTGGTCGACGCGGACGGACTGGGAGCCCTCGCGGGACGGTTGGTGGGTGGTGGCCGCGCCGGCCTGGACGGGGGACGCGGCGATCCCGGTCGCGACGGCGAGCAGGACGGTGGACCTCAGCAGCGATTTCACACCGGGCAGTGTGGCGGTGACGGATCGTCGACGGCCACTCGCCCCGAGGGGGCCGGGCCGCGATTCGCCCGATCGGCGCAGCCCGGCCCGGGGGCCGGTGCGGACGGCGGTGCGGACGGCGTCCGCACCGGCGGACCGGCCCGGGGCCGGCGCCTGCCGTCCGCGCGGGTCAGCGGCCGCAGAGGTCGGTGAAGAGCCGCTGCCAGGCGTCGGCCACCACGCCGAGTTCGCAGTGCGCCAGCACGTGCTCCCGGGCGGCCGCGCCGAGCGCCGTCCGGTCGCCGGCCAGCACCTTGGCCAGCGCCTCGGCGAGCGCGACCGGGTCCCCGGGGGCGACCAGCGCGCCGGTGGCGCCGTCGCGGACCACCGAGCGGACCCAGCCGACGTCGGTGGCGACGGCGGGCAGCCCGGCCAGCGCCGACTCGATCAGGACGCCGGGGACGCCCTCGCTGTCGCTGGTGAGCAGCAGGGCGTCGGCGGCCCGGTAGAGCGGGGCCGGGTCGGCGAGGGTCCCGAGGAACTGGGCCCGGGCGGCGGCCGGGTGCCGTTCCAGGGCGGCGCGCTGCGGGCCGTCGCCGGCCACCGCGAGGCGGACGTCGGGGAGCCGGTCGAGCGCGTCGAGGGCGAGGTCGAGCCGCTTCTCCGGGGCGATCGCGCCGATCCAGGCGACCAGCAGCCCCTCGGCGGGCAGGCCGAGCGCCTGCCGGGCCGCGCGCCGCTCGCGCTCGCTCCCGGCGGGCGGGTAGCCGTCGGCGGCGCGGGCGTTGGGGATGGTGCGGACCTTGCCGGCGGGCAGCCTGAAGCGCTCCTGCAGCAGGGTGCGGGCCTCGTCGGCGAGCGCGGTGACGGCGGCCGCGCGGTGCAGCAGGGCGCCGGTGCGCAGCCGGCGCAGCGGGCTCGCCGTCCAGTGCCGGGGGTCGCCGATGGAGACGTAGACGAACGGCGTGCGGGTGCCGGCCAGGGCGAGGGCGCAGGCGGGGAGGGTGGCGGAGCCGTGCGCGACGACCACGTCGGCGGTGCGCGCGGCGGCGCGGAGCGCGAGCAGGGTGGCGGGGTGCAGCCGGGCGCGGCCGAGCACGGTGGTGGCGAGGGTGTCGGGTGCGTCGGGGGCCGCGTCGGGGTGCGGGGCGAGGGCCCGCAGGGCGGAGGCCTGGCCGCGGCGGCGCAGTTCCCGGTGCAGGTCCCGGGCGAGGTTCTGGGCGCCGCGGCGGCGCGGGTCGGTGATCACGTGCAGGATGCGGGGGCGGGTTCCGGCCGTCTTCGCCGGTGTCGCGTCGGGCATGGGAACGACCTTGGCACAGGGGGACGTCCGGGGCAGCCCCTTCGCACAACCCGGCGGTGGCCCGCGCGCCAGCGCGGTTACCCCTGTCGGGCGCCGGTCGGGTGCCGTCGTACGCCGCCGGCGTCGGGCGCGCGCCCCGGTGCGCGCCCCCGACCGCCCGGGGCGGCGGGAGGCTCCTGGCCGAATACCTGGCGGGCGGGCGGCGCCACCTGCGATGCTGATCGGCAGTCAGGGTGCCGACCGGCACGGGAGACCGGCCGCGCCCCGGAGGGCGGGGGTTGGCCTGTGCATGTGCTCTATGTGATCGACAGCGTGAGCCGGGTCGGCGGGGCCGAGCAGGGCCTGGTGGCGATGGCCCCCCAACTGGTGCGGTCCGGGGTGAAGCTGGACGTCGCGTACCTCAAGGACTCGCCCGGGGGCTTCCAGCCGGAGCTGACCGGAGCGGGGGCCGATGTCTTCGGCGTCGGCCGGACCACCCGGGGGCGGACGCTCGCCGCGCTGCGCGGGCTGGTCCGCGAACGCCGCCCGGACCTCGTCCACACCACGCTGTACGAGTCGGACGTCCTCGGCCGCGCCGCCGCGCTGTCGGCGCGTACGCCGGTGGTCTCCAGCCTGGTGAACTCGGCGTACGGGCCGGAGCACCTCAACGCGCGCGGCCTCAGCCCCTGGAAGGTGCGGGCCGCCCAGACGGTGGACGCCGTGACCGCCCAGGGCACCCGCCGGTTCCACGCCCTCACCAGGCACGTCGCGGGCGCGATGGCGCAGCGGCTGCGGGTGCCGCGGGAGCGGATCGACGTGGTGCCGCGCGGGCGGGACCCGGAGCTGCTGGGCACCGTCACCCCGGAGCGGCGAGCCGCCGTCCGGGCCGCGCTGGGCCTGCCGCAGGACGCGCCGGTGGTGCTCGCGGCAGCCCGCCAGCAGTACCAGAAGGGCCTGGACGTGCTGTTGGAGGCCTGGCCGGCGGTCCTGCGGGCGGAGCCGGACGCGGTGCTGCTGCTGGCCGGCAGCGCGGGCACCGAGACGGCCCGGCTCACGGCCCTCGCCGAGGCGGCGGGCGGTGTGCGCTTCCTCGGGCCGCGCGGCGACGTCTTCGACCTGATGGCCGCGTCCGACGCGTTCGCCGTGCCGTCCCGCTGGGAGGGGCTGGGCAGCGCGGCGATGGAGGCGATGGGCGTCGGCGTGCCGCTGGTCTGCGCGGACGTGCCGGCGCTGCGCGAGACGGTGGGCTCGGAGGACTACGCCCGGCTGGTGCCGGCGGAGCAGCCGGCCGCGCTGGCGGCCGCGCTGGTCGACACGGTGCAGGACCGGGCCTCGGCCCGGGTGCGGGCGAAGTCGGCGCGGGCGCGGTTCCTCACCTCGTTCACCCTGCACCAGGTGTCGGCGCAGATGGTCGGGTTCTACGAGCGCTCCCTGCGCCTGCGCACGATCTGACGGGATCCCGTCGGTCCCGGGCGCCGTCCCGGTCATCGGGCGGTCCCAGTATCGCCAAAGCGGTTGCGCCGCACGTCGGGGCTCGGCAAGCATCGCAGGATGACCGGCGGCCGGTGCGCGGCGTGCGTGGCCGGCGTGGGCGTGGCCCGGCGTGGGCGGGGGCGCGGCCCCGACCGGGCCGGCCGGGCCCGGCACCGCTGCGCCGCCGGGCGCGGGTCGGCGGGGAGCGAGCCGTCAGGGGGGCGGGTCGGGCAGCGGTTCGTCAGGGGGCGAGTTGCGACATCGGGCGAGGGATTCCACCGGGCCGAGAGCGTGGCGCAGGACAGACAGAGGCAGCAGCACCCGGACCGCCGCGCTCCCGAGGGGAGCTCACCAGCACCACCGCACCACGAACGCGAGGGGATCCCACCGGTGGAACCGGCAAACCACTTCACCGTCCTGCGGCGGTACTGGCGGCTGCTCGTCGGCTGCACGCTCGCCGCACTCGTCGTCGGCTGGCTGCTGACCCCCACCGGTGACACGGTGGACAACGCCAAATGGAAGTGCAAGGTCGCCATCACGCCGGTCGCGGGGGCCGGCGACACCGTGCGGGCCGACCAGGTGCTCTCGTACGCGCAGGGTTCGGACGTCGCGACGGCGGCGGCCCACCAGCTCGGCATCGGCGACGCCGCCGCCGTGATCGCCCGCCGGACCGTGACGGCCGACAGCGCCCAGATGCTCTCGATCGCCACCACCGGGCCGACCCAGCAGTCCTGTTCCGACCTCGCGGCCGCCTACTCGGCCGCGATCATCAAGGGCTTCAGCGACGAGTCCGCCAAGAGCGCCGCCGAGACGGTCCGGAAGCTGCAGGCGCAGGCGGACGCCCAGCAGAAGCAACTCGACGACATCCAGCAGCAGTTCAACCGCTCCTCGGCCGGCGACCAGCCGAAGCTCCAGCCCAAGCTGACCGCCGCGTCCACCTCGCTGACCGCCACGCTGACCGCCATCAGCAAGCTGCAGAACGGCGCCCAGACCGACGCCATCCAGCAGTGGGGCAGCATCGACGCCCGGCAGAACGCCGGCAACCTGCTCTCCTCACCCAGCCGGAACGTCCGGCTGGGCCTGGCGGTCGCGCTCGGCCTCGGCCTCGGCGTGGTCGCCGCGCTGATGCTCAGCCGGATGGACACCCGGCTGCGCACCCGCAACGCCGTCGAGGAGGGCTTCAACCTGCCGGTGATCGGCGAGGTGCCGCAACTCTCCCGCCGGCTGCGGCGGCTGCGCGAACCGCTGGTCCGGGCCCGCCCCTCGGACCCGGCCGCCGAGGCGTACCGCTCGCTGCGCTCCACCCTGCTGCTCACCGGGCCGGACGCGCTCGGCCGCTCGGCCGCCGGGCCCGCCGAGTGGGAGCGCGCCGAGCCCGCCCCGCGCCGGCACGCCGATCCGGCACCCGTGGTGCTGGTGGCCTCCGGCGGCAGCGGGGACGGACGGACCACCACCGTCGCCAACCTGGCCGCCGCGCTCGCCGAGACCGGTCGCGAAGTGCTCGTCCTGGACTGCGACTTCCGCCACCCGCAGCTGCACGCCCACCTCGGCGTGGGCGGCGGTCCGGGGATGGCCGAGCTGCTCAGCGGTGAGCGGCTCGGCGAGCTGGACGACCTGATCCGGCCGACCAACGTGGCGGGCGTCTCGCTGATCACCGGCGGCAACACCACCGCCTACCCGGCCGCACTGGTGCTGCGCGCCGCCGAAGTCCTGCGCCGGGCCCGCCGCCACGCCGACGTGATCCTGGTGGACACCTCGCCGCTGCTGCACGCCAACGACGCTTACGACCTGGTCCAGCACGCCGACGCGGTGCTGGTCACCGTGCGCAGCGGCAATGTGACCCCCGAACAGGCGGATCGGGTCGCCGAGTTGCTCTCCCGGACCGGGGTGCCGGTGGCCGGGGTGGCGCTGCTCGCCAGCTTCGGCCCGGGCGGACGGCGCCGGCGCACCGGGACGGTCGGCGGACCGGCGGCACCGGGCGGCCGGGCCGCCCCGTCCACCCTGCCGCGCCCGGCCGCGCCGGCAGTGGACCGGGCCCCCGACCGGGCCCTGGAGCGGGGTCGGGACCGGGGGCCCGAGTGGGGCGCGAACCGGAGTGCGGACCGGGGCGCGGACCGGGGCACCGAGCGGGGTGCCGAGTGGGGCACCCAGCGGGGTTCCGACCGGGCGGCGCCGAGCTGGGCCCGGCGTGACGCCGCCGGACCGGGCCGGACGCGCCCCGACGCCGGTCCGGGCGTCAACGGCCACGGCCCCAAGGCCGGTGCGGTCGGCGGCGACCCGGGCGAGCCGGCCCTGCTGCGCGAGGCGGAGGAGCGGTGACCGGACGCACCCGGGTGCTCTGGCTGGCCAAGGGCCTCGGCCGCGGGGGCGCCGAGCAGCTGCTGCTCAACTGCGCGCGCCAGGTGGACGCTTCGCGCTACGAGGTCGAGGTCGCCTACGTACTGCCCTGGAAGGACGCGCTCGCCCCCGCGCTCACCGAGGCCGGGGTGCGGGTGCACTGCCTGGGCGGCGTGCCGGGCGCGCCCGGCCGGGCCGACCCGCGCTGGCCGCTGCGGCTGCGCCGCCTGCTCGCCGACCGCCGCTACGGCCTGGTGCACACCCACATGCCCGTCCCGGCCACCGCCGCCCGGCTGCTGTCGTACGGGCTCGGCGGCGGGGGCGCGCCGCGCCTGGTCCACACCGAGCACAACGTCTGGGACCGCTACCGCCCGGCCACCCGCTGGGCCAACGCGCTGACCTACCGTCGCAACGACGCGGTGATCGCCGTCTCGCTCGCCGTCGAGCGGACCATTCCGGCCTCGCGCCGCCGGCCCGGTGCCTGGGTGCACGTGGTGCACCACGGCCCGGACCTGGCCGGCGCCCCGCAGGGACCGGCCGCCCGGGCCGCCGCGCGGGCCGGACTCGGCCTGCCGCAGGACGCGTTCGTGGTCGGCACGGTCGGCAACCTGACACCGAAGAAGGACCAGTCCACGCTGCTCGCCGCCCATGCCGAGCTGTGCCGTGTCCGACCGCCGGCCCGGCTGGTGGTGATCGGCGCCGGGCCGCTGGACGAGCGGCTGCGGGCCCGGGCCGCCGAGCTGGGGGTGACCGACAGCGTGCTGTTCACCGGCTCCCGCCCGGACGTCCCCGCGCTGCTGCCGGGACTGGACGTCTTCGCCCTGAGTTCCCGTCAGGAAGGCCTGCCGGTCGCCCTGATGGAGGCGATGACGAGCGGCCTGCCGGCCGTGGTCACCCGGGTCGGCGGCATGCCGGAGGTGCTCGACGACGGCGAGCAGGGCTTCCTGGTGGAGCCCGGTGACCCGGTCGCCCTGGCCGCCGCGCTCGGCCGGCTGGCCGACGACCCGGAGCTGCGGGAACGCCTCGGGGCGGCGGCGCGGGAGCGCTCCGCCCGCTTCGACGTCGCGGGCGCCCAGCGGGCCGTGGAGGCGGTGTACGAGAAGGTGCTGCGGCGCTGAGCCCCCTGGTCCCCCGAAGGCTGCTACCACCGAACGGAGAGCGAGTCCGGACGTGAGTGCCCTGCCCGCCCCTGCCGAGCTGACGTTCCGCCCGCTCGCGGAGGACGACCTCCCCGCGGTGCTCGACCTGCTGACCGCCTCCCTGGCCGGCGGCCCCACCGGCACCCGCACCGCCGACTTCTTCGGCTGGAAGCACCGGCTGGGGCCCTTCGGCGCCAGCCCCGGCCTGGTCGCCGAGACCCCGCAGGGGCGGCTCGCGGGGGTGCGGCTGTTCCTGCGCTGGCAGTGGCACGAGGGCTCCACCGGCCGTACCGTCACCGCCGTCCGGCCGGTGGACACCGCGACCCACCCGGACTTCCAGGGCCGCGGGATCTTCCGCCGGCTCACCCTGGACCTGCTCGGACAGGTCGCCGGTGAGGCCGAGTTGGTCTTCAACACGCCCAACGGGAACAGCCTGCCCGGGTACCGGAAGATGGGCTGGCAGGAACTCGGCCGGGTACCGGTGGCCCTGCGCCCGGTCCGCCCGGCCGCGTTCGCCCGCGGAGTGCGGGCGGCGCTGGCCCGCACCCCGGCCGGTGCGGCCGCGCCACCGGCCTGCGGGCTGCCCACCGCCCGGTCGTGGTTCGCCGACCGCGTGACGCTCCCCGACCCGCCCCGGACCGCCGACCGGGCCGCTCCCGACGGCCCGACCACCGCCGACCGCCAGAACCGGACCGCCGGCCGGGCCGCTCCCGACGCGGCCACCGGCTCCTCCGGAGGCTCCGCCGGCGACCCGATGGTCGGAGCCGACGGCCCGCTGGCCGAACTGCTGCGCGAGCGGGCCGCCGCCGACCGCGCCGACCCCCGCCTCGCCGTGCTCCGCACCCCGGAGTTCCTGCGCTGGCGCTACGGCGAGGCCCCCGGCCTGGACTACCGCGTCCTCACCTGCCACCGGGGCGGCGAGCTGACCGGCCTGGCCGTCGGCCGGCCCCGACGCCGCGGCCCGCTCGCCGAGTTCACCCTCGCCGACGTCCTGGTCCGCCCCGGCGACCGGGACAGCGCCACCCGGCTGCTGCGCGCCGCCGCCCGCGAGTCCGGCTGCGACCACGTCGCCACGCACCTCTCCCCCGGCACCGAGGCCGCCGCCGCGGCGCTGCGCTCCGGCTTCCTACGGGCCCCCCGCACCGGGATGACGCTCGCCGCGCGCACCCCGACCGGCCGGACCGCACTGACCCTGCCCGACTGGCGGTTCACCCTCGGTGACCTGGAGGTCTTCTGATGCCCCGGCCGGCTCCGGCCCGGGCCGTGCCGGGCCGCACGTCCCGGCCGTCCGCCGTCGCGGCCGTCCGGGCCCGGGTGCCCTGGCCGTCCGCCGTCGCCGCCACCCTGGTGACGGCCTACGTCACGCTCTTCGTCGTCGCCATGGTGCACACCTCGTACGACACCTGGGGCGCGCTGCTGGTCCTGCCGGTGCTGATGGCCGTCGGCACCCCGGTCCTGGCCCGGATCGCCGCCGCCAACCCCGAGCGGGACGTGTTCCGGCTGCTGATGCTGGCCATGACCGCCAAGCTGCTCTGCGCCTTCCCCCGCTACCTGATGGCCTTCGTGCTGTACGGCGGCGCGGCCGACGCCAAGATGTACCACCAGAAGGGCACCGAGCTCGCCACCTACCTGGGGCAGGCCGACCTGCTGGCCGGCGTGCACTACGACCTCGGGATGAAGGTCGCCGGCACCGGGTTCGTCATCATCGTCACCGGGGTGGTCTACGCGATCACCGGGCCGTCGCTGATCGGTGGCTTCCTGGTCTTCTCCTGGCTGGGCTTCTGGGGACTGCTGCTGTTCTGGCGGGCCCTGCAGATCGCCTTCCCCGAGGCGGACAGCCGCAAGTACGCCAAGCTGGTCTTCTTCCTGCCCTCGCTGCTGTTCTGGCCGTCCAGCATCGGCAAGGACGCCTGGATGATGTTCTGCCTGGGCCTGACCACCTACGGGACCGCCCGGCTGCTGGACCGCCGGTTCGGCGCCTTCGCCTGCATCGCGCTCGGCTCGGTCGGCACCGCGGTGGTCCGCCCGCACGTCACCGCGCTCGCCGGAGCCGGCCTGCTGGTCGCCTACGTGCTGCGCAAGCGGCCGCGGCAGGCCAGCGCGCTCGGACCGCTGCGGACCATCCTGACCGCCGTGGTGCTCGGCGCGATGGCGGTGCTGATGCTGCAACAGGTCTCGACCTTCTTCGGTACCGACGGCACCGGCGGCGACGCCGTCAACCAGGTGCTCTCGGAGACCTCGCGGCGCACCAGCCAGGGCAACTCGATGATCAGCGCGACCGCCCCGGAGGACGCCGCGCCGCGGTTCAGCCTGAATCCGGCCGGGCTGCCGGTCGCCGTGGTCAGCGTGCTCTTCCGGCCCTTCCCCTTCGAGGCCTCGAACATCCAGAACCTGATCCAGTCGGTGGAGTGCTTCGCCCTGCTGGTGATGTTCATCCGGAGCTGGCCGCAGCTCAGCAGAGTGCCGCGGCTCTTCGTGCAGCGGTCCTACGTCGCCTTCACCACCGTCTACACGCTGCTGTTCTGCTGGGCCTTCTCGACCATCAACAACATGGGCATCCTGTCCCGCGAACGCGTCCAGGTACTGCCCCTGGTGCTGGTCCTGCTGGTCGTCCCGGCCGCCTCCACCGCCGCCCGGGGGGCCGCCGAGCGCCGGCCGCCGCCGGTCTGGCGGGTGGCGCCGGGGCAGTGGGGCGGCCAGCGGCCGCCGCCCGGGCCCCACCCCGTCCGGCTCGGCGGACGGGAGCCCGGGGAGGCGGCGCCGTCCCGAGGGGGACCCACCGCGTCCTGACACCTCCCCCCGCCCCGGCTCCGGCCCGTCCCGGCGCCCGGTTCCAGGGCTCCGCCGACCTCGCGGACACCAGCGCCCGTTCGCACTCCCCCGCCACTGGCGAGCACCGGACTACCCACGGAGGTATCTGATGACCACCGACACCCTTGCCCTGCCCGCCGCCCTCGGCGGCACGCCCGCCTTCCCGGAGGGGCTCCCGCTCACCCGCGTCCAGGTCCCGGACCGCGCCACCCTGCTGGAGCGGCTCGGCGCCGTCCTGGACAGCGGGCAACTGACCAACGGCCGCACCGTCGCCGAGCTGGAGGAGGCCGCCGCCGAACTGCTGGACGTGCCGCACGTGGTGGCCGTCTCCAACTGCACCGCCGGCCTGATGCTGGTGCTCCAGGCGGCCGGTGTGGCCGACGGCCGGCCGGTGGTGATGCCCGGCTTCACCTTCTCCGCCACCGCCCACGCCGCGCACTGGGCCGGCGGCACCCCGGTGTTCGCCGAGGCCCGTGAGCGCGACATCACCCTGGACCCCGAGGACGCCGCCGCCCGGCTCGCCGCCGCCGACCGCCCGGCCGCGCTGATGGCCACCCACGTGTACGGCACGCCCTGCCAGGTGGAGCGCCTCCAGGAGGTCGCCGACGCGGCCGGCGTGCCGCTGGTGTACGACTCCGCGCACGGCTTCGGCAGCAGCCGCCGCGGTGTGCCGATCGGCAACTTCGGCTACGCCGAGGTGTTCTCGATGAGCCCCACCAAGGTCGCGGTGGCCGGTGAGGGCGGCCTGGTCGCCACCCGGGACGCCGCGCTCGCCGGACGGCTGCGCACCGCCCGCGACTACGGCAACCCGGGCGACTACGACACGCTGTTCCCCGGCCTGAATGCCCGAATGAGCGAGCTGCACGCCGCCGTCGGTCTCAACTGGCTGGCCGGGCTGCCCGAACGGGTGGTCCACCGGGGCACACTCGTCGCCGAGTTCGCCGCCGTGACCGCCGGACTGCCGGGGCTGCGGCTGGCCCTGCCGGAGGACGGCGACGTGTCCACCTTCAAGGACCTCACGCTCGTCCTGGACGCCGCGGCGTTCGGGCTCAGCGCGCGCCAACTCGCCGACGCGCTCAGGGCGGAGGGCATCGACTCGCGCCGCTACTTCCACCCGCCGGTGCAGCGCCAGCGGGCCTACGCCCACCTCGGCCAGGCCGAGTCGCTCCCGCTGACCGACCGGCTGGCGGACTCGGTGCTGACGGTGCCGCTCTGGACCCAGATGGACGCGCCCACGGTACGCCGGATCGCCGGAGCGGTAGTCCGGATCCAGCCGTACGCGGAGCGTCTGCGCGCCGCCTGACCGGGCCGCGTCCCGTTAGGCGGATCGGGTGAACGCGGTTGGACCGCGGCCCCGCCCGGTCGGCAGGATGTCCGGCCGGGGCCCGCGGCCCCATCTCACCCTCCCCCGTACGGATTTGGAGTCACCCGGTGCTCAAGGGATTCCGCAGCTTCCTGCTGCGCGGAAACGTCGTGGACCTCGCGGTCGGCATCGTCATCGGTGCGGCGTTCACCGCTGTCGTCACCGGGTTCGTCACGGCGTTCCTCACCCCGCTCATCGGGGTCGCGAGCGGCGCCGTCGGCGACTTCACGCAGAAGACCTTCGCGGTGGCCGGGACGAACTTCCCGTACGGCGTCTTCGTGAACGCGCTGATCAGCTTCGTGCTGGTGGCCGCGGTGATCTACTTCATCGTGGTGGTCCCGGTCGGCCGGCTGCAGGCCCGGCTGGACGGCGCCAAGCCCGCCCCGGTGGCCAAGGCGGACTGCCCGGAGTGCCTGAGCCCGATCCCGGCGGCGGCGGTGCGCTGCTCGTTCTGCACCTCCGAGGTGGCCGGTCGGCCGGGCTTCCCGGCGCAGTCCGTGGCGGAGCCGCTCCAGGTGCGCTGACCTCGGGTTCTGCCACGCCCGGCGGCTCTCACCGTGACTTTATCCCCGAAACATTCACGAGCCCTCGCCGCGCAGTCGGCGGGGGCTTGAATGTGCCGGCGCACGCCCTGACCGCAAAAGTTTCTTCGCCCGGCCCGGGACCGTCCACCGGCCCGTCACCGCACGGGGCTTCACCAGCCCAGTCCGGGCTCTGTTCGACCGCGCACCCCGGTCCGAAGCTGGCCGGAAGTCGTCGCCGGAATGTCCGTTCTTCGCACTTTCGAAACTTTTGTGCGAGCGAAGACTGTGTAAACACTCGAACTGCTCGCCCTCCCACTCTCCTCAGCAGGCGCATTGTGGGCTTACCGTATGGCCCATGACCTCGCCCCGCTCCTACGACGGAGTCGGCTACCCCCCTCCGTCCTTCTCCTCCGGCACGCCCATCTACGACAGCCTCGTCGCAGAGCGCGGTGTCCCGCAGATCGCGCCCATCAACGTGCCGGCCGCCCTGCCGCCGGCACTGTCGTCCGGTTACGTATCAAGCCTCGGCCAGTCCTACGAGAACCGGTACGCGACCGGGTACGACACCCCCGGCAGCAACCTCCCCGCGCTGCCGCCCGCGCGCCTCGCCCTGGGCCCCGGCCCGAGCAGCGCTCCCTCCGCCGGCCCCACCACGGCGTACATCCCGGCGCAGCCCGCACCGGCGTACGCCTCCGCGCCCCAGCCGCCCGCCCCCGGCTACGGCGCCCCCCAGCCGTACCTGTCCGCACAGCGGCCGCAGGCCCCCGCCCCCGGCTTCTCGCAGGCCACCGGCGGCGGCGCCTTCCAGCCCTCCGGCGGCCAGAGCTTCGGCGGCCAGAACACCTTCGTCGGGGCCGGCCAGGGCGGCCAGCAGACCTTCGGCGCGCAGCCGATGGGCGCGCCCGGCTCCTTCGGCGGCCAGCCGCACGGCGGCGGTCAGCCGCACGGTGGCCCGCAGAGCTTCGGCGGGCAGCAGAGCTTCGGCGGCCAGCAGTCCTTCGGCGCCCCGGGCCAGAACGGTGGCGGCTTCCAGGGCCAGGGCGGCGAGCAGGGGTTCGGCGGCGCGCAGCTGCGCCCGGCCGTCACCCCGGTCGCTCCGGTCCGCCCGATGCAGCCGCAGCGTCCGGGCCCGTACGGCGAGCCCGCCCAGTTCCAGCAGGGCTACCAGCCCCAGGGGCAGGGCTACTGACCGACACCCCCGGCCGGCCCCACCCGGCCCCCGCCCGCAGCACCTGAGCACGATCCCGACGTCATCCCGCGCCGGGCGTACGGAGAAACGGGTCATCCACGGACCGCCCGGACCGCCACCCCACGGCGTCCGGGCGGTCCGTGCGCGTTCCGGCCCCGGGCGGCCGCGGAGGGCAGGACGCCGGGCTCCCGGGGGGAGCTGGCAGGATGGGGGGATGCTGCTCACCGGACTCCACATCCACCCCGTCAAGTCGATGTACCGCCTGAGCCCCGAACATGCCCAGGTCGAGCCGTGGGGGCTGGCCGGCGACCGGCGCTGGATGCTGGTGGACGCCACCGGGCGCTTCGTCAGCCAGCGCGACGACACCGCCGTCGGTCTGATCCGCGCCGAACCGGCCGCCGACGGCACGCTGGTGCTGACCGCTCCCGGCGGCTCCCGGATCGAGGTTCCGGCGCCCGGCGCCGCCGCCGGCGACCCGCTCGCCGAGGTCGAGGTCTGGGGCACCCGGTTCCACGCCGCCGAGGCCGCCAAGGAAGCCCAGCTCTGGATCGCCGAGCAGCTGAATGGCGACTACCGGCTGGTGCACCTGGACGACCCCCGGGCCCGCCCGGTCGACCCGAAGTTCGGCGGGCCCGGCGACACCGTCTCGATGGCCGACGGCTTCCCGCTGCTGCTCACCACCACCGCTTCGCTGGACCGGCTCAACGCGCTGATCGCACAGGAGCACCAGGAGGGCCACGAGGTGCTCCCGATGGCCCGGTTCCGCCCCAACGTGGTCGTCTCCGGCAGCGAGCCGTGGGCCGAGGACGCCTGGCGCCGGATCCGGATCGGCGAGTTGACCTTCAAGGTGGTCAAGCCGTGCGGGCGCTGCGTGGTCACCACCACCGACCAGGAGAGCGGCGAGCGGCGCGGTCCCGAGCCGCTGCGCACCCTGGCCCGGCACCACCGGCTGCTGAAGAAGGCCTCGTTCGGGCAGAACCTGATCCCCGAGCGCCCGGCCGGCGTCGGGGGCGACGTGCTCGGCACGCTCCGGCTCGGCGACGAGGTCGAGCTACTGGAGGGCGGCGCGCACTGGCCGGCGGACGAACGGGTGTGAGCCGGGGGCGCCCGCGAGCGGCGGGCGCCCCTCCCGCCCGCGCCGCCGGCGGACCCGCGGTCCGCGCGGCCGTCGCCCGGTGGGCCGGCCCCTCCAGGGGCCCGGGCGCCCCGGCCTTGGCCACGAACGGCCCTCCGTACACCGCCCTGTCGCCGCCCCGGGCGCCGCTCCGCGCCCCGGATGCGCCGTCGCCGGACACGGCCGCGCCGGCGCATCCGTTCGGAACCCCGACTGTGTGCGCTCGTTGAAACATGTGTGGAACCCGGAACGGTCCCCGGCCGGGGCCGGCCGCCGGCGGCCGGAGCACCGTCGCGGGCGCGCTACGGTGGGCGGGCCACCCGCGCACCCCGCGCGTGCGGCCCGATGGGATCGCCAGCTCGATGAAGGTGGGGACGACAGACCGTCATGGCTGAGCACAGGGTCCGAGTCACCCAGGACAGCGCCTCCCGCTGGCGTCGCCGCGCCGGCGAGTACGACACCCTCACGGAGGCCCTCGCGGCCGCCGAGCCGGGCGACACCGTGACCGTCCGACCCGGCACCTACCGGGAGAACCTCGTCCTGGACAAGCCGGTCACGATCGTCCCGGCGCAGGGCCCCGGCACGGTCCGGATCGACCCCCCGAGCGGTGTCCCGCTGACCGTGACGGCCGCCGCGACCGTCCGCGACCTGGTGATCGAGGGCAGCGACAGCTCCCTCCCGGCCGTGCTGATCACCGGCCCGGAGGCGACGCCCGCGCTCGGCGGCTGCCGGGTGGAGACCCGCTCGGCCACCGGCGTCGAGGTCACCGGCGGAGCCCGGCCCACCCTGCGCGGCTGCGTGGTCGCCAACCCCGCCGGGCTGGGCCTGCGGCTGCGCGGCGAGGGCACCGCGGCGGCCTTCGAGGACTGCGAGGTCGCCGCCGCCGGACAGGCCGGACTGGCCGTGCTCGGCGGGGCCACGGCCGCGCTGGAACGCTGCCGGGTCCACCACGCGACCGGCGCCGGGGTACTCCTGACCGACCCGGGCAGCGCCGCCGAGCTGACCGGTTGCGAGATCTACGAGATCCGCGGCAGCGGCGTCCAGGCGGAGGCCCACGCCGGCGGCCGGCTGGTCGACTGCGACATCCACCGGGTCACCGGCAACGGGATCACCCTGGACAGCGAGGCCGAACTCGTCCTGACCGGCTGCCGGGTGCACGACCTGCCGGAGAACGGCGCCGACCTGCGCGGCCGGGCCCGGCTCACACTGGCCGGCACCACCGTGCGGGACTTCGGGCGCGGTGCGCTCTCGGTCTGGGACCAGGGCACCGAGGCCATCGCCGAATCCTGCGAGATCCACAGCTCGACCGGCGAGTACCCGGCCCTCTGGGTCAGCGACGGCGCCCGGCTGACCCTCACCGACTGCTCGCTGCACGACCTGCCGGACGCGCTCTTCGTGCTCGACCGCGACTCCGCCGCCACCGCCGAGGGCTGCTCGTTCAGCCGGATCCGCAGCTCGGCCGTCTCGGTCAGCGGCGGCGCCGGGGTGACGCTGAGCGGCTGCCGGGTCCAGGAGGCCGGCACCGGGCTCTGGTTCCGCGACCACGGCAGCGGCGGGCTGCTCACCGACTGCGAGATCTCCGACGTCGCGACCGGCGTGATCGTCACCAAGGGCGCCGACCCGGTCCTGCGCGACTGCACCGTCCGGGCCAGCTCGGACGCCGGCGTCTACGTCTCCGCCCAGGGCCGGGGAACCTTCGAGGACTGCCGGGTCTCGCACGGCAAGGGCTTCGGCTTCCACATCATCGACGGCTGCCGCACGGTGCTGACCCGCTGCCGGGCCGAGCAGAACGAACGGGCCGGCTTCGAGTTCTCCGAACCCGGCCCGGTGGTGGAGGCCTGCACGTCGGACGACGTCGCCCCGGCCGCTCCGGCCGCCGAGCTGCCGGCCCCCCGCGCCGCACGGACCGCACGGGCCGCCCAACTGACGGCCACCGCACCGGCGTTGCCGGCGCCTTCGGCGATCGGGCCGATCCCGGACTGCCGCCCGGCCGACGAGGCGCTGGCCGAACTCGACGCGCTGGTCGGCCTGGCCACCGTCAAGCAGGAGGTCCGGACCCTGATCGACCTGATCGCGGTCGGGCGCCGGCGCCGCCAGGCCGGGCTGAAGGCCCCCTCGCTCCGCCGCCACCTCGTCTTCACCGGGGCCCCCGGCACCGGCAAGACCACCGTGGCCCGGCTCTACGGCGAGATCCTGGCCTCGCTCGGGGTGCTCCAGCGCGGGCACCTGGTCGAGGTGGCCCGGGTGGACCTGGTCGGCGAGCACATCGGCTCCACCGCGATCCGCACCGCGGCCGCCTTCGACCGGGCACGCGGCGGCGTGCTCTTCATCGACGAGGCGTACGCGCTGGCACCCGAGGACGGGGCCCGGGACTTCGGCCGGGAGGCGATCGACACCCTGGTCAAACTGATGGAGGACCACCGGGACGAAGTGGTCGTCATCGTGGCCGGTTACACCGCCGAGATGGAACGCTTCCTCTCCGCCAACCCCGGTGTCTCGTCCAGGTTCTCCCGCACCATCACCTTCCCCGACTACTCCGCGGAGGAGTTGCTGGAGATCGCCCGCGCGCAGTGCGCCGAGCACGAGTACGCGCTGGCCGAGGCGACCGAGGGCGCGCTGCTCCTGCACTTCGGGACGCTGGAGCGCGGCCCCAACTTCGGCAACGGGCGCACCGCGCGGCAGGTCTTCGAGACGATGGTGGAGCGGCACGCCATGCGGGTCGCCCACCTCGCGGATCCGTCGACCGAGGAGTTGCAGCTGCTCGTCCCCGCCGACCTGCCGGCGGCCCGCCTGCCCTGACCGTCGTCCGCCGGGCAGGTGGACACCCGCGCGGCCCCGCGCTCAGCCGCGTTCCGCGGCCGCCTCGTCGCCCAGCATCCGGTCCACCAGCAGCGCCAGTCGGGGCTCCGCGTGGTCCGGCCGGAGCCGGCCGCTCCGGGCGAGGGTGGCCAGGCCGTGCAGGGCCGCCCAGACCACCTCGGTGAAGGGCTCCGGATCCTCGGCCCCGGCCACCTCGGCGACCGGTCCGGCGAGGGCGGCGAACGCCTCCTTCAGCGGGGCGGGCGAGTCCGGACGGCCGAACGGCAGGTCCGTCGCGAGCACGAACATCGCGTCGTAGAGTGCCGGGTTGGCCGCCGCGAACGCCAGGTAGCGGCCCGCGACGGCGCGGAAGGCCCCGGCCGGCCCGGCCGCCCCGCGGGTGACCGCCCGCAGCTCGGCGGCGAGTTCCGCGAAGCCCTCCAGCGCGACGGCGGCCACGATCGCGTCCTTGCCGGCGAAGTGGCTGTAGAGCACGGGCTGGCTGTACTCGATCCGTTCGGCCAGCCGGCGGGTCGTCACCGCCTCCCAGCCCTCGGACTCCGCCAGCTCACGGGCGGTTCGAATGATCAGCTGGTGCCGCTCGGCGCGTTCGCGCCCGCGGCGCTCCTGGATTGACATGACATCGACTCTAGCAGCGCTAGGCAATAGAGCCATGAAAGGAGCAGCGCCGCCCCGCCCGCGGCGATGCCAGGGGCAGGGGTGACGCCCGCCGCGGGTCAGCCGGTCCAGGCCCCGCCGGCCAGGAAGGACTCCAGCCGGGCCCGATGGGGCGCGATGTCGATCCGCTCCCCGGCCAGCCAGTCGTCCGAGTAGTACTTGTCGAGGTAGCGGTCGCCCGGGTCGCAGATCAGGGTGACCACACTCCCCCGCACCCCGGCCGCCCGCATCTCGGCGACGATCTTCAGCGCGCTCCACAGCCCCGTTCCGGTGGAGGCGCCGGCCTTCTTGCCGAGCACCTGCTCCAGCACCCGCACGGCCGCGATCGAGGCGGCGTCCGGGACCTTCATCATCCGGTCGATCGCGCCGGGCACGAAGCTCGGCTCCATCCGCGGCCGGCCGATCCCCTCGATCCGCGAGCCGCTCTCGCAGACCGCGTCCGGATCGTGGCCGACCCAGCCCTCGAAGAAGCAGGAGTTCTCCGGATCGGCGACGCAGATTCGGGTGTCGTACTGCATGTAGTGCACGTACCGGGCGATGGTCGCCGAGGTCCCGCCCGTCCCGGCGGTCGCGACGATCCAGGCCGGCTCCGGGTGCGGCTCCAGGCGCAGCTGGGCGAACATCGACTCGGCGATGTTGTTGTTGCCCCGCCAGTCGGTGGCCCGCTCCGCGTAGGTGAACTGGTCCATGTAGTGGCCGCCGGTCTCCTCGGCGAGCCGGGCGGAGGCCGCGTACACCTCGTCGGAGCGCTCGACCAGGTGGCACTCGCCGCCGTGGAACTCGATCAGGTCGATCTTGGACTGGCTGGTGGACTTGGCCATCACCGCGATGAACGGCACGCCGATGAGCTGGGCGAAGTAGGCCTCGGAGACGGCCGTGGAGCCGCTGGACGCCTCGATCACCGGCTTGCCGGGCCGGATCCAGCCGTTGCAGAGGCCGTACAGGAACAGCGAGCGGGCCAGCCGGTGCTTCAACGAGCCGGTGGGGTGCGTGGATTCGTCCTTGAGGTAGAGGTCGATGCCCCAGTCGAGGGGGAGCGGGAACCGGAGCAGGTGGGTGTCGGCCGAGCGGTTGGCATCGGCGTGGACCTTGCGCACCGCCTCCTTGAGCCAGCCGCGGTAGGCCGCGTCGGAGCGGTCCACATCCTCGGTCCGTTCGGCACTCGGCTGCGCACCCATGGTCACTCTCCTCGCTCGAACCCCCCGGTTGCTCACTACGAGTGTACGAGAGTCACGATAAGTGACGGTTTTCGTAGCCCCAGCTTCCGCTTATCCACGGCCACCGGGCCTCGCCGCGCTCCGCCGCCGCCCGCCCTGCTACGCCCCCGCCTGCACCGACTGCGGGTCGGCGAGGTAGGGCCGCCACGCCAGCTCGGCCGCGCCCGCCAGTGCGCCGTGCGCCAGCTCGGCGCCCACGATCGGCACCCGGCCGCTGCGCCCCCAGAGGCTGCGCTCGGCGACCACCGCCCGCAGCCGCTCCGGCGCGGCCTCCAGCAGATCGAGGTGCAGACCGCTGAGCACCACCCGGTCCGGGTTGAGGATGTTGGCGACGCCGGCCAGTCCGAGGCCGAGCCGGTCGATGACGTGCTCGACGGCCGCCCGGGCCCGCTCGTCCGTCGCGGCGGCCCGGCAGAGCTCGCCGGCCTGGTCGAGCAGCGGGCGGTCCGGGTCGGGGGTGAGCCCGGCGGCGGCGAACAGCGCGTCCGGGTCGGTCTCGGCGTTGAGGCAGCCGCGGTTGCCGCACTGGCAGGGGCGGCCCTGCGGGTCGACGGTGAGGTGGCCGACCTCCAGCGCCAGCCCGGCGCTCCCGGTGTGCAGGCGGCCGTCGATCACCAGCGCGCCACCGACGCCCCGGTGGCCGGAGGTGACCAGCAGCAGATGGCGGGCGCCCCGGCCGGCACCGTGCCGGTACTCGGCGAGGGCGCCGAGGTTGGCGTCGTTGGCGATCGCGGTGGGCAGCGGGTCCAGCGCGAGCGGGCCGTTGTCGGCGCGGCCGACCTCGACGTCGTACAGGTCGGCGACGGGCGTGCCGCTGGGCCAGGCGAAGTGCAGGGCGGCGAGCGCGGTGCCGTCCGGCTCGGTGACCGGGTTGGGCAGCGCGAGCGCGGCACCGAGGCAGCGGCGGCTGCTGTGGCGGGCCAGTTCGGCGCCGGCCTCGGCCACGGCGCGGAGCATCCGGACCGGGTCGGTGGCGGCGGGCAGCGGCCGGTGCACGGGCGGATCGAGCAGTCCGCCGAGTCCGGCGAGGGTGACGCTCAGCCCGTCGGCGTGGATCTGGCCGGCGATCACCACCGGACCGGCCGGGTCGATGGCCAGCCGGTGCGACGGGCGGCCGCGGCCGCCGCCGGCCGGCCGGGAGTCGACGGTGATCAGGCCGAGCGCCTCCAGCTCCGCGGTGACCGCTCCGGCGGTGGCCCGGGTGACGTCCAGCGCACGGGTGAGCGCCGAGCGGGTGGGGGTCTGGCCGGTGTGGATGAGCGAGAGCGCCGGGCCGAGCAGCGTGCGACCGCGATCGGGGGCCGAGCGGCGGTGGGCGTCACGCTGGGCGTCGTGGTCGGCCCCGGAGCCGGGCTTCGGACTTGATGGAGTGAGCTGCACGGCCCTATTGTTACTTTGTGCCGCTCCGAAACAAAATCCACGTCCATGACCGGGTCGACCGGCCGTCCCTCCAGTCTCGCAGCACTCCGGCCGCTTCCGGCACCCCCTGGGGCGCGGCACGGCTCGCACTCACCGCTTTCTTCGCCGTCGACGGCTTCCTCTTCGCCGCCTGGGTGGTCCGCATCCCGGACATCCGCAGCCAGGTCAGCGCCTCCCACAGCGCGCTCGGGCTCGCCCTGCTCTGCGTCTCGGCCGGTGCCGTCGCCACCATGCCCCTGGTCGGCCGGCTCTGCCTCCGGTACGGCTCGCGACCGGTCACCGTCGGTTCGCTGGCGCTGCTCAGCCTCGCCGTCCCGCTGCCCGCCCACGCCCACTCGGTCGCGGCGCTCGGCGGCGTCCTGCTGCTCTTCGGGGCGGGGTACGGCGGTGCCAACGTCGCGATGAACAGCGCCGCCGTCGACCTGGTGGCCCAGCTGCGCCGCCCGGTGATGCCGAGCTTCCACGCCGGGTACAGCCTCGGCGGCCTGGTCGGCGCGGGCGTCGGCGGACTGCTCGCCGGCACCCTCACCACCACGTGGGCGCTCGCCCTGAGCGGCCTGCTGGGCCTGGCCGTCACGGCGGGCGCCGGCGTCGTCCTGCTCCGCGGCCCGGCCGCGCCGCTCGTCGCCCCCGGCCGGGCGGCCGACTCGCCCGCCGCCCCCGCCTCGCCCACCTCCCCCACCACTGCGGCCGCCCCCAAGGAGCCGGCCCGGGTGCCGCACGCCCGGTTGCTCGTCCTGCTGCTCGGCCTCACCGCGCTCTGCTGCGCCTACGGGGAGGGCGCCATCGCGGACTGGACCACCCTGCACCTCACCGACGACGTCCACGCCAGTGCCGGCACGGCCGCCGCCGGGTACGCCGCGTACGCCTTCGCGATGACCAGCGGCCGGGTCGGCGGCACCTGGCTCTCCATCAGGCTGGGCCAGAACCGGGTGATCGTCCTCGGCGGCCTGACCGCCGCGGCCGGCATGCTGCTGGCCGCACTCGCGCCCTCGGTACCGCTCGCGCTGTCCGGGTTCGTGCTGGTCGGCCTCGGCCTGGCCAACATCTTCCCGCTCGCCATCGCCCAGGCCGGAGCCACCGGCGGCCCGCAGGGCGTCGCGCTCGCCTCCACCCTGGGCTACGGCGGCATGCTGATCGGCCCGCCGGTGATCGGCTTCCTCGCCGACGCCGTCGGACTCCCGCTCGCCCTCACCTCGGTCGCGCTCGCCGCCGTCCTCGCCGCCCTGCTCCCCCTCACCGCCCGCCGCACCCACTGACGGAGCCCGTCGCCGGGTACGGCGGGCGGTGAGGACGCCCCACCACGCGTCGCACCCGCCACCGGCCACCGCACGACGGCCCGCGGCACCTCCCGCCGGTCGGGAGCCCCGACCGGCGGGCCGGGTGCCACCGGCTCCATGCCGGGACCGGCGGCACACCCCCGCGAGCGCACCCCCGGTCGGGGCCACCGGCCACCCACCCACCCACCCACGGTCCCACCGGGGCGACCCACGGCCGGCCGATCACCTCGGCGGCGGCCCCCCGCACGCCGGTCCGCGGACCGGCGGTCTCCCGTACTCCCCCCGGCGAGCGCCCCCGGCAGCCCCCCGGACCTCCGGGCGCACTCCCGCGTCCCGCCCCGTGACAGGATGCGGCCATGACGACGACCGGGCGGATCCAGGTACTGCGGGCGGACGAGCGCCCGGCGACGGCGTGGCTGAACGGGGGCGGGGTGACCAGGGAGGTCGCCGGGTTCCCCGCGGGGGCCGGGCTGGACGCCTTCGACTGGCGGGTCAGCCTCGCCGACGTCGCCTCCGCCGGGCCGTTCTCCGCGTTCCCCGGCGTCGACCGGGTGATCACCCTGGTCGAGGGCCCCGGTATGGCCCTGACCGTCGACGGTGCCGAGCACCTCGTCGACACCCCGTTCCGCCCGTTCGCGTTCTCCGGCGAGGCCGACACCGGCTGCCGACTGCTCGGCGGCCCGGTGGTGGACTTCAACGTGATGACCCGTCGCGGGCGCACCAGCGCCGACCTCGCGCTGACCACCGGGCCGCGCACCGTGGACGTCCCGGCCGGTGGCACCGTCCTGCTGGTCTGCCTGGCCGGCCGCGCCACCGTCGGCGACACCGTGCTCGACCGCTACGACGCCGCCCTGCCGGCCGGGCCCGGCCCGTACGAGCTCCGGCCCGACGGCGTGACCGCCGCCGTCACCTTCCGCACGCCGCCCGCCTGACACCGCACGGCACACCCGCCCGGGACACACCACCGCACAGGAAGCCGGCGGGTCCGACTTCCTGTGCGGGCGGCACGCCGCACCCGGCGGCCGGACGGCGCGTCAGCCGCAGTACACCGGGGACGCGTGGGCCGGGTCGAGCGCGTTGGTGACCAGGTGCAACGCGGTCGGCGAGAAGGCGATGGCCACGTGCTCGGCGAGCGAGAGCGGGCAACGGTCCTGCAGGACGACGTTGTTCACGTTCGGGCCGCTGAGGAACTGCGTCCGGTACGGCGTGACGACCTCGTCGTACACGGTCGAGATCACCGTGTAGCGGACGCCGGGCACGGTGTCCGCCACCGTCGCCATCTTCCGGTTGAAGGCGGAGTCCACCACCTGGTCCTTGCAGGCCGGGCAGGCCGTGTAGATCAGTTCGGCCACCCGGGGGAGGTACGGGGCGAGGTTGGCGATGCCGTCGAGCGTCGTCCCGTGGTTGGACGGCGCCAGGCCGATCACCTTGTCGACCTTCGACGCGCCCCCGAGGAACTTCACGTAGTAGTTCGGGAGCATGCCGCCCTGCGAGTGGCCGACGAGGTCGACCTTCGCCGCGCCGGTCGCGCCGCGCACCAGGTCGACGAAGCGGCCGAGTTGCGCGGCCGACTCGGCGGCCGGACCGAGCCCGCCGATCGGCAGCACCAGGCCGCTGCCGGAGGAGGTGACGCCGGGGACCATGCCGTAGTCCAGGGCGAAGACGCAGTAACCCTGGCTCTTCAGCAGGGGCGAGAGCACCAGCCAGTTCTCGTAGCGGTTGGCGAAGGTGCCGTGCACCAGGACCACCGGATCGGGGTGGGCCGCCGTCGGCTTGCAGGCCCAGTCGTTGGCACCCGGCGGCGAGGCCACCGAGTCGCCGTCGGGAGGCAGTTGGGCCGCCACGCCGGACGCGGTGGGGGTCGCGTCCGGTGCGGCGTGTGCGGCGGTGGCGGGGGCGCCGGCGAGCAGCGCACCGGCCAGCAGGGCCGAGCCGAGTGCTCCGAGGAGTCTGCGGCGTACCGGTCCGGCGGCGGAGCGGAGAAGTGGGGTTCTCAACTGTTGCCTCCACAACGGAAGTTTGTTACCAACAGGTAACCCGAGTGCCTCCATCATGCGGTCGCCCCTCCGGCCCGGCCCTTGGGTGTCCCCCAGACCTGGACGGTGTTTTCTGTGACCGGTCACAATTCACCCGCTCGCGCCCCCGGTTGGCGGATCCCGCTGATCGGCGGAGTGCCCGCCGACCAGCGGCTGCTCGGCGCCGTACCCGAGTTGGTCGAGGCCGTCATCGCCACCCTGCTCGCCCGGGTGCCGACCTACCGCCGCCTGCCGCACGAGCAGGTGGCGGGTGAACTCAGCCAGGTCACCGAACGCCGGATCCGCGCCCTCGCCCAGGCCGTCCGCACCGGGAACCCCGCCGACGACGAGGAGTTCACCTCCGTCCGCGAGGCCGCCGCCCGGCGGGCGGAGGAGGGCCTGCCGCTGGACGCCGTCCTGCTCGCCCACCACCTCGGGATGGAGGTCTGCTGGGAGCTGGTGACCAGGGACGCCCACGACGACGACGCCGCCGACCTGCTGGTGCTCAACCGGCTGCTGCTCGACCAGCTCCGCCAGGCCACCTCCGCCGCCGGCGCCGGGTACGTCGAGGAACGCCGCACCCTCGCCGACGAGCAGCGGGCCGCCCGCCTCGCCCTGCTCACCGCGCTGCTCGACGGCGCCCCCGCCGAGGAGACCGCCACCAGGGCCGGGATCCGGCTGCCGCCCTCCTACGCCGTGCTCTGCCTCGCCGTCGCCGACCACCCCGACGAGCGGGCGCCCGGCGTCGACCGGACCGTGGCCGGCCACCGCAAGCTGCGCCGGCTGCGCACCGAACTCGACCACCGCACCCGGCAGTCGGCGCTCACCGCGCTCTCCTCCTCGGGCGGCCCGGTGCTGATCCCGCTGGAGTGCCGGCCGGACGCCGCCCCGGCCGACATCTGGCAGCGCCTCGCGGACACCGTGGCCGGCACCGCCCGGGCGGCCGGGGTCCCGGTCCGGGCCGGGGCGGCCGTCGCCGCACCCGCCGGGGTGGCGGCGGCGGCCGTGCTCGCCACCGAAGTGCTGGAGGTGGCGCGGGCCTTCGCCCGCCCGCCCGGGCTGCACCGCCTGGACGACGTCCTGCTGGAGTACCAGCTCAGCCGGCCGAGCCAGGCGAGATCCCGGCTCGCCTCACTGCTCGCGCCCCTGGAGGACGGCGGCGAACTGCTCGCCACGCTCCGCACCCACCTGGCCGGCGGCCTCAACCGCCGCCACACGGCCCGCACCCTGCACCTGCACCCGAACACGGTCGACTACCGGCTGCGCCGGGTGGCCGTCCTCACCGGCCTCGACCCGACCCGACCCGCCGACCTGCTCCGGATCACCGCCGCCATCGCCGCCCGGGACGCCGAGCGCGCCCAGGAGCCGGCCTGACCGGCCGGACCCGCCGGACGCCGACGCCCCGGCCCTCAGCCCTCGACCCCCAGCCCGCCGTTCCCGCCGACGCCGCCCGACTTCGGCCCCGCCGACCGCCCCGCCTCACACCCCCGTCTCGCCGGGGAGCCGCAGGTCCCACCCGGCGAGCGCGCGCAGCTGGTCGGCGGTGATGCCGTCCGGCAAGGGGTTGGGCGGGTCGGTACGGAACGGCGGCTGCCAGCCCTCCTCGGCGGTCCAGCGTCGGACGATCTTCGCGGGGGCTCCGGCCACCACGCTGTGGTCGGGGATCTCACCGCGCACCACCGAGCCGGCCGCGACCACCACGTTGCGGCCGAGCCGGGCGCCGGGGAGGATCACGGCGCCGGTGCCGATCCAGCTGCCGCCGCCGATCTCGACCGGTTCGTTGCGCGGCCACTGCTTGCCGATCGGCAGGTCGGTCGCGCGGTACTCGTGGGCCTGGTCGGATATGTAGACGCCCGGGCCGGTCCAGACGTCGTCGCCGAGTACGATCGACTGGTGGCCGACGATGTGGCTGTCACGGCCTATCACGCAGCCGCCGCCGATCCGCACGATCGGGTCCGGCCCGAGGTCGAGGCCGGGCAGGAAGCCCGCGCTGATGGTGACGCGCTCGCCGATGATCGAGAACGGGCCGATCGTGATCCACCGCTCGTTGAAGATCGCCCCGAGCGGGAAGGTCAGCTTCGTCCCCGCGCCCAGTTCGCCGAACCGGTACGGACCGGGGCTCTCGCTGGACACCGCACCGGCCCGCTGAACCCACGTCCAGCCCCGGTGGACGAGGCGGCCCGCGACGCGTCGGCTGCCCGCCCGGGCGGCGGAGAACAGGGAACTGGTGATCGACATGCCGCCACGCTACCGGTCGCCCCGGCGCCGTCACCGAGGAGGCGGCCAACATCACACCCGTCCCGGAGGGGCGCCCGTACCGTGTCCGAAATCCGCGAGCGGTGCGACACTCGTCGACCATGGAGATCATCGAGCACATCGACGCGCTGCGCCGCGAGGGCGTCCTGCTGGCCGACGCGGCCGCCCGCACCGACCTCGCCGCCCCCGTCCCCACCTGCCCCGACTGGCAGTTGCGCGACCTCGTCCTGCACACCGGCCAGGTCCACCGCTGGGCCACCGCCCTCGTGCGGGACGGCCACCGGGAGCCGCTGGACGCCGAGGGCGAGCGCGCCGCCTGGGGACCGGAGCCGTCGGACGCGGCGCTGGTCGACTGGTTCCGGACCGGCCACGCCGCCCTGGTGGCGGCGCTCGCGGCGGCCCCGGCCGACCTGGAGTGCTGGAGCTTCCTGCCCGCGCCGACCCCGCTGGCGTTCTGGGCCCGCCGTCAGGCGCACGAGACCGCGGTGCACCGCTTCGACGCGGACGCGGCCGCCGGGGCGGACGGCCCCCGGGTCGCCACCGGCCTGGCCCTGGACGGGATCGACGAGTTGCTGGCGGGCTTCATGTCCCGCGGCCGCGCCCGGGTGCGCAGCGAACAGCCGCGCACCGTGCTGATCCGGCCCACCGACCCCGCACCCGGCGACGTCACGCCGAGCGCCGGGCCCACCGACCCCGCACCCGGCGGCATACCGACCGACGGGCCCGGCTCCTGGCTGCTCACCATCAGCCGGGAGCCGCTCACCGTCACCCGCCGGGCGGCCGGGGCCGCGGGCCCGGCCGACCTCACGATCAGCGGCCCGGCCCGCGACCTCTACCTGCTGCTCTGGAACCGGCTGCCCGCGGAGCGGGTCGAGCTGACCGGGGACCGGGCGCTGCTGGACCTCTGGCGGGAGACGGCCGTCGTCCGCTGGAGCTGACCCCGGCCGGGGTTCAGCGCGCCCAGGGCGCGGGCCGCTTCTCCAGGAACGCCCGCATGCCCTGCTGCGCCTCGTCCGAGCCGAACAGCCGCGCCGAGAGCTGGACCAGCTCGTCCGCGTCCCGTTCGAAGGAGCGCACCACCTCGGCGTTGGCCAGCCGCTTGGACTGTGCGAGGCCCTGCGGCGACCCGAGCCGCAGGGCGTCCAGCAGGCCCTTCAGCGCGGTTCCGGTGGACTCCGCGGAGTCCGTCGCCTCGGTGATCAGCCCGATCCGGGCGGCCTCGGCGGCGTCGAAGACCTCGCCGGTCAGGTAGTAGCGGGAGGCGGCGCGCGGGTCCAGCTTGGGGCGCAGCGGCAGCGAGATGACGGCGGGTGCCAGGCCGAGCCGGACCTCGGTGAACGCGAAGGTGGCGGCCGGGCCGGCCAGGGCGAGGTCGGCCGCGCCGACCAGCCCGAGGCCGCCCGCCCGGACGTGTCCGTCGATCACCGCGATCACCGGCTTCGCGCAGTCCACGATGGCCCGCTGGAGGTCCACCAGGCCGCGCGGGCCCACCGTCGGGTCCGTACCGGTCGCCTCGGAGAGGTCCGCGCCCGCGCAGAACACCTTGCCGGTGTGGCCGAGCACCACCGCGCGGACGTCCGGGTCGGCCGCGGCGGCGGCCAGGGCGGCGGTCAGCTCGGCCATCAGCCGGGTGGAGAGCGCGTTGCGGTTGTGCGGCGAGTCGAGGGTCAGCGTGGTGACGGCATCGGTGGTGGCGACACGGACGAAGGGCACTTCGCGGGTCATCGGTGCGGGCCTGCTTTCCGGCTGAGGGTGGGTCGGATTGCGTGGCGGCCGCCCGGCTCGGACGGCGCCCGGTCGACTCTGACACGCCCACCCGCCGCTCGGCCAGAGCCACCCGCCGCGAGCCCCGTCACCCCGTCGCGCCGAAATCCGGTGGTCGGGCGGTCGTGCGCCACGGCAGCATCGGGCCATGACCACCGACGCCGTCCTCCTGCTCGCGCCCCGGATCAACGAGACCGGCCTGCAGTTGCGCACCGCCGCCGGCCGTCGCGGCCTGCGCGCGCACACCGCGACGGCCTGGCGCGCGTCCGAGGAGCTGATCGGCTCGCCGGTGCACCTCTACGGCGGTCCGCTGAGCGGCGGCGGGCGAAGGCCCTGGTGCATCTGATCACCCGTCGGCCACGATGGGGTCATGACTTCCCAGCGCCCGCACCTCACCCACATCGCCGAGCCGCCCGGAGTCGCCCCCGGCACCGGCTACACCCAGGTCGTCACCGGCACCGGCCGCCTGGTGGCCGTCTCCGGCCAGGTCGCGTTCGACGAACAGCGGCACCTGGTCGGAACCGGCGACCCGAAGGCGCAGGCGCGCCAGGTGTTCGAGAACCTGGGCCGCTGCCTGGCCGCCGCCGGGGCCGGCTTCGCCGACGTCGTCAAGCTGACCTACTTCGTCACCGACATGGCGTTCATGCCCGCCGTGCGCGGGGCCCGGGACGCGTACTTCGGCTCGACCCCGCTCCCGGCGAGCTCGGCGGTGCAGGTCGCCGCGCTGTTCCTGCCCGAGGTGCTGATCGAGGTGGAGGCGCTCGCCCTGGTCCCGGAGCAGCGCTGACCGACCGGCCACCCGCTGACCGTCCGGCTCCCCGGGGGCCGGACGGACCGGCGACCCGGCCTACCCCGCGGTGGCCCCTTCGCGGCCCCGGGCCCACCGGACGGCGGGCCCCATGGCGAGGCCCGCCCCGGCGAGCAGCACGCCGAGGGCGACCCAGCCGAACAGGCCCCACCCGACCACGGCGGTGCTGACGACGGCGGGGCCGATCATCAGCGAGGCGGCCGACCCGGCGTTGTAGACGCCCTGGTAGGCGCCGTGGTCGCGCTCCCCGGCCAGGTCGTAGCTGAGCGCCCATCCGCCGGCCTGGCTCAGCACCTCGCCGAACGCCTGGAGCGCCACCCCGGCGAGCACCAGCACGGCGGCGATCGCCGCGGGCAGCCCGTGGGCGAGGGCGAGCACCAGGCAGGAGGCCGCCAGGATCAGCCCGGCCCGGCCGCAGACCCGGGCGGCCGTCGCCGGGTCCTCGGTGCCCCGGGTGGCCCGCACCTGCAGGGCTATCACCAGCACGGTGTTGACGATCAGGGTGCCGGCCACGGTGATCCGGGGCGCCTCGGTGTGCTGGACCACCCAGAGCGGCACACCCACCTCCAGCATCGCGAACTGCAGGCAGAGCAGCGCGTTCAGCACGGTCACCACCAGGAACGGCCCGTCCCGCAGGGCGGGGTTGCGCCGCCGGCCGGCGGGCTCGCCCGGTCCGTCGCCCGCCACCGGGCGGGCCGCCGGGCGGACCCTGGCCGGGACGGCCAGCCGGTGGAACAGCGCCGCGACCACCAGGTACGAGAGGGCGTCGGCCAGGATCGCCGTCAGATAGGCCGGCCGGCTGTCCACCTGGAGTGCGACGGCGCCGAGCGCCGTCCCCAGACAGAGGCCTGCGTTGGTGACCACCCGCAGATAGGCCCGGCCCGCGACCCTGCGGTCGGCGGGCAGCACTTCGGCGTAGAGCGCGTTCCGCACGGCGGCCGCGCCGCGGTCGACCGCGCTCACCACGCAGGCCAGCGCCAGGAACGCCGGGTAGCTGTGCACCAGGGCGTAGCCGGCGGTGCCCAGCGCGTTCACCGTGATCAGGACCACCAGCACCGGCCGCGCTCCCCAGCGGTCGGCCGCCCGCCCGGCCGGCACGCTGGCGGCGACGCCGCAGAGGCCGGCGGCGGTGAGCCCGATCCCGAGCTGGGCGGCGCTCAGTCCGAGGACGCGGGTGAAGAAGAGCACGCCTACGGCGAGTGAGAGCCCGCTGCCGACGGTGTTGACGAGGGTGATGCCGGCGAGCCGGCGCACCATCGGGTCGGGGTGCAGCAGCCGCGAGCCCCCGGCGGGCCGGCCGACCGGGCCCGGCTGCGAGGTACCGCCCGCGGCCGAGGAATCCGACGCGGCCGAGGGCGGTGGCGGATCCGGGGGACCGGCCGGGCCGGCGACGGGCGAAGGCGCGGCGGACGACGCCGGTGAGGTGTTCATGCCCCGATCCCACCGCGTCCCCGGCGTCCGCAGTAATCATTTAGGCTCTGCCTCAAAGCAGCTGGAGGGACGGGGTCGGAGTTGCACCGGTTCAGGCTGGATCTGGCCGATCTCGCCAGCACCTGGTTCGCCTGCTCGCCGATCCAGGAGGCCGCGCTCAGCCTGCGGATGTGGACCCACCCCGGCGTCTACCCGCTGCAGTCCGCCGCCTTCGAGCGGCTGCGCCCGAGCTTCGAACGGCTGGACTCCGGGCTGCTGCTCTCCCTGGTCGCCGCCAACCGGTGGATCCCCGACTTCCTGACGCCCCGCCCGTCCGTCCCCGCGCCGGACTTCCGGGCCGAGCTGGCCGTGGTCCGGGCGCTGCCGCCCGAGCAGCTGCGCGCCGAACTGGAGCAGACCTTCCTGCCGCACGGCCGGCCGCTGCCCGCCCCGCTGGCGGCCGGGCTCGCCGATCCGGTCCGGCTGCTGGCCCGGATCGCCGACGCGCTGGAGGAGTACTGGGAGCGCTGCCTGGCCCCCGCCTGGTGGCCGCGGGCCCGCGCCGTACTGGAGGCGGACCTCGTCTACCGGGCGCGGGTGCTGTCCCAGCAGGGCGCCGCGGCCCTCTTCGCCGACCTGGACCACCGGCTGCACTGGGCGGACGGCCTGCTCTCGATCAACCGCCGCTGGACGGACTGGGACGGCGAGATCACCGTGGACGGCCGCGGGCTGGTGCTGGTCCCGACCTTCTTCGCCCGCGGCGCGATCACGATGATCAGCAATGACCGCCCACCGCAGATCAGTTACCCGGCCCGCGGCCGGGCGGGGATGGCCGCGCCGACCGCCCCGGTCACCCCGCGCGCGCTGGAGCTGCTGCTCGGCGCGCCCAAGGCCCGGCTGCTGGCACTGCTCGCCGAGCCGGCCTCCACCACCGAGCTGGCCTACCGCCTGGGCGTCACACCGGGCGCCGTCAGCCAGCACCTGGCGGTCCTGCACCGGACCGGCCTGGTCACCCGGGCCCGGCACGGCCGTTCGGTGCTCTACGGCCGCAGCCCGCTCGGCGACGAGCTGACCGGGCACCCGCGCCGGGGCTAGTCCGCCCGCACCAACTCCCAATTGGTACAGACCTGTTGACGCATTGGTCCAGTCCTCCTACAGTGCCCATGCCCCTGTCTCCCCACGGCGCGGGCACCGGTCGGCCACGCACCACGGCCGCGGCACCACCCGTACGGTTCTACGTCGCCCTGTTCAACCCCCCACAGTCACAGGGAGAACCATGTCCGCTCGACCCCGGGCCCGACGCCCGCGAGCGCGCAGCAGACTGCTGGCGCTGCTCTCCGCCCTGCTCCTGCCACTGGCCGCGCTCACCGCGCTGGCCGCCCCGGCGCACGCGGCCGGAAAACTGACCGCCACCTTCACCACCGCCGACAACGGCTCCTGGTGGAAGGGCACCTACATCGTCCGCAACGACAACGCCGCCGCCGTCTCCGGCTGGACGCTGGAGTTCGACCTCCCGGCCGGCGTGACCGTCCAGAACAGCTACAACGGCACCGCGACCACCACCGGCCGGCACGTCACCGCCACCAACGCCTTCTACAACGCGAGCGTCCCGGCGCACGGCACCACCGAGCCGTACAGCTTCTGGTTCGTGGCCAACGGCCCGATCGGCACGCCGACCGGCTGCCGGATCAACGGCGACAAGTGCGACGGGAGTTCGGACGTCCTGCCGTCCGCCCCCGGCACGCCGGTGGTCACCGAGTCGACCGCGCACAGCCTGGCACTGAAGTGGCCGGCCGCCACCGGCGGTGACTTCCCGGTCGCCTCCTACGAGGTCCTGAGCGGCAGCACGGTACTGGCCGCCGCCGCGACCACCGACACCGTGGTCACCGGGCTCACCCCCGCCACCTCGTACACCCTGGCGGTGCGCGCCAAGGACACCCGGGGCAACACCGGCCCGTCGAGCGCGTCCGTCACGGCCGCCACCTTCGACCCGGCCACCGACCCCGTCCCGCCGACGGCGCCCACCGGCCTGCGTGCCACCGCGGTGACCTCCACCGACGTGACGCTGGCCTGGAGCGCCGCCACCGACAACCAGCGGGTGGCCGCCTACGACGTCTACCAGGGCCCCGCGCTGGTCAGGACGGTGACCGGCAGCACCCTGACCGCCACCGTCAGCGGCCTCTCCCCGTCGACGGCCTACACCTTCACCGTGAAGGCCCGCGACGGCGCCGACAACGCCTCCCCCGCCTCCGCGGCGCTCGCCGTCACCACCTCCGACCTGGTCGGGGCCGGGAAGTACGCCCGGGTCGGCTACTTCACCCAGTGGGGCATCTACGGCCGCCAGTACTTCGTGAAGAACCTCGACACCTCGGGCAGCGCGGCCAAGCTCGACGTCATCAACTACGCCTTCGAGAACATCGATCCGGTCAACCTGACCTGCCTGGCCGGCGTCACCAAGGGCACCACGGCCGACCCGCAGGACCCGGACCAGGGCACCGGCGCGGGCGACGCCGACGCCGACTACGCCCGCCCGATGAGCGCGGCGCAGTCCGTGGACGGCGTGGCCGACGACGGCTGGGGCAAACTGCGCGGCAACTTCAACCAGTTGAAGAAGCTCAAGGCCAAGTACCCCAACCTCAAGGTGGTCGTCTCGCTCGGCGGCTGGACGTACTCCAAGTACTTCTCGGACGCGGCCGCCACCGAGGCCTCCCGGCAGAAGTTCGTGAAGTCCTGCGTCGACACCTGGATCAAGGGCAACCTGCCGCTCTACAACGGCGCCGGCGGTGACGGCGTGGCGGCCGGGATCTTCGACGGCATCGACCTCGACTGGGAGTGGCCCGGCTCCGCCGACGGCCACGCCGGCAACCACTACAGCACGGCCGACAAGGCCAACCTGACCCTGCTGCTGGCCGAGTTCCGCAAGCAGCTCGACGCGCTCGGCGGCTCCCACAAGCTGCTGACCGCCTTCACCCCGGCCGACCCGGTCAAGATCGGCCAGGGCTGGGACCTCTCGAAGATCTTCAACTACCTGGACATCGCCAACGTCCAGGGCTACGACTTCCACGGCGCCGGCAGCGACAACTCCTGGGAGCCGAACCGGGCCGGGCACCAGGCCAACCTGTACGCCGACGGCCAGGACCCGTACCCGTTCCACTTCAGCGTGGACGCGGCCGTCCAGGCCTACCTCTCCGCCGGGGTCAACCCGCGCAAGCTCACCATCGGCTTCCCGTTCTACGGACGCGGCTGGCAGGGCGTGGCGGACGGCGGCGCGGCGGGCGAGTGGCAGAGCGCGACCGGCGCGGCGCCCGGCCAGTTCGCCGAGGAGGCCGGCACCCGCGGGTACAACAACCTGATCACCACCTTCCCCAACCTCACCGTCCACCACGACGCCCAGTCGATCGCCACGTACGGGTACACGGGTGCGGGCGGGCAGTGGTGGACCTTCGACGACGCCTGGTCGATCGGCCAGAAGACGACCTACCTGAAGTCGAAGAACCTGCTCGGCGCGATGATCTGGGAGATGACCGGCGACACCCCGAACGGCGCCCTCATGACGGCGCTCGACACCGGGCTGAAGTGAGCCCGGGCGGCGCCGGTCCCCGGACCGGCGCCGCCCTCGGAACGAACCGCACGAAGAGGCTCCCGCGGACCGGCCGACGCCGGCCCGCGGGAGCCCCGCCCGCTACCGCGAGGCGAGCGAGGTCAGCTTGCGGGCCGCCCGGTACTGGCGCAGCACCTGGGCGAAGGTGGTGTGGCCCTGGGTGGTCCGGGCGAACGCCCGCCAGGCCGGGGCGACCAGGCAGACCGCCGCGTGGAACAGGTACGGACGGCGCTCGAAGGCGGCCAGCATCAGCTTGCCGGCCCGCATCTCCACGCCCAGCCCGGCCTTGATCGCGAACGCGTAGTTCAGCGCCTCGCGGCGGACCTCGGCCGCGGTGCCCGCCTCGGCCACCTTGACCGCCCACTCCCCGGACAGCCGGCCCGAGCGCAGCGCGTACGAGATGCCCTCGCGGGTCCACGGCTCCAGCAGACCGGCCGCGTCCCCGGCGACCAGCACCCGGCCGCGCGAGAGCGGCGAGTCCTCGGCCCGGCAGCGGGTCAGGTGCCCGGACTCCACGCTCGGCGGGAACCCGGCCAGCCCGAGCCGGCGGATGTAGTCGGCCAGGTACTGCTTGGTCCGCTCGCCGTCGCCGCGCGCCGAGATGACACCGACGGTCAGGCTGTTCGACTCGGTCTTCGGGAACACCCAGCCGTAACTGCCCGGCAGCGGACCCCAGTCGAGGTGGATCCGGCCGGCCCAGTCCGCCACGACCTCCGCCGGGACGGGGATCTCCGCCTCCAGCCCGAGGTCGATCTGGTCGAAGGAGACGCCGACGTGCCGCCCGATCCGGCTGGCGCTGCCGTCCGCGCCGACCACCGCCCGCGCTTCGAACGTGCGCCCGTCGGCGGCGGTGACCACGGCCGTGCGGTGCTCGCCGCCGCGCTGCTCGACTCCGGTGACGGTCACTCCGGTGACCAGCACCGCCCCCGCCTGCTTGGCCGCCTGGACCAGGCGCAGGTCGAACTCGTCCCGGTTGACCAGCCCGAACAGCATCCGCTTCGAGCGCCGCGTCCGGGTGAAGCGGCCGCCGTACGCGAAGGTGACGGCGTGCACCCGGTCCTGCAGCGGCAGCCGGAAGCCCGGCGGCAGGCTGTCCCGGGAGGGGCCGATGATGCCCCCGCCGCAGGTCTTGTACCGGGGGTGCTCGGCCTTGTCGAGCAGCAGGACGCGGCGGCCCTGGGCGGCGGCGGCCTGCGCGGCCGAGGCCCCGGCCGGTCCGGCGCCGACCACGACGACGTCCCAGACGCCGTCCAGCGGATCGGGCCCGTCCCGCGGCGGGGCGGGCTGCGGCTCGGACGGCTGTCCGGGCGCCTCGGCGTCGAGCGGGCTACGGGAATCGGAGCTTCCGGAGTCAGTCACGTCGAGCAATCCTATGCGTCCTCCGGAGCCACCGTCCGTCGCGCCGCCCCGAACGCCCGGACGGCCCTCCGGACCGCCCGTTCGATCCGCCTATGATCGACATATCCCCCTGTCAGCACCGTCCGCCCGGAACACCCTCCGGGCCGGACCACCACCACCGGAGCCCCCGATGCCGCAGCAGCCCCTGGCCGACGCCGTCCGGTCCCTGATGGACCGTGCCCGCACCGACCTCGCCGAACTGGTCGCGTTCCGCTCGGTGGCCGACCCCCGCCAGTTCCCGGTCGAGGAGTGCCGCGGCGCCGCCCGCTGGGTCGCGGACGCCTTCGCCGCCGAGGGCCTGACGAAGGTGCAGCTGCTGGACACCCCCGACGGCACCCAGGCCGTCTACGCCGAGCTGCCCGGCCCCGAGGGCGCGCCGACCGTGTTGCTCTACTCCCACTACGACGTGCAGCCCCCGCTCGACGAGGACGCCTGGCTCAGCCCGGCCTTCGAACTGACCGAGCGGGACGGCCGCTGGTACGGGCGCGGCGCGGCCGACTGCAAGGGCAACATCCTGATGCACCTGACGGCCCTGCGGGCACTGCGCCGGGTTGACGGCGGCTACCCGGTCGGGCTGAAGATCATCGTCGAGGGTTCGGAGGAGCAGGGCACCGGCGGCCTGGAGCAGTACGCCCAGGCGCACCCCGAGCTGCTCGCGGCCGACGCCATCGTCATCGGCGACACCGGCAACTTCACCGCCGGCCTGCCGACCGTCACGGCCACCCTGCGCGGTATGACGATGGTCGAGGTGTCGCTCACCACCCTGGCCGGAAACCTGCACTCGGGTGCCTTCGGCGGTGCCGCCCCGGACGCCCTGCAGGGCCTGGTCCGGATGCTGGCCTCGCTGCACGACGAGCACGGCGACGTCGCGGTGGCCGGCCTGACCAGCGACCAGACCTGGCCCGGGGTGCAGTACCCCGAGGAGCAGTTCCGCGCCGACGCCAAGGTGCTGGACGGCGTGGCGCTGACCGGCACCGGCACCGTCGCGGACCGGCTCTGGGCCCGCCCGGCCGTCACCGTCCACGGCATCGACGCCCCGCCGGTGATCGGCGCCACCTCCTCCGTCCAGGCCGCCGCCAAGGCGCTGGTCAGCCTGCGGGTGCCGCCGGGCGGCGACGCCCTCGCCGCCCAGGACGCGCTGATCGCCCACCTGGAGGCACAGGCACCGGCCGGTGCCCGGCTGCGGATCGAACGGCAGGGCGCCGGTGAGCCGTTCGCCGCCGACACCTCCGGCCCGGCCTACGAGGCGATGGGCGCGGCGATGGCCGAGGCCTTCGGCACGCCGATGGTCGCCTCGGGCGAGGGCGGCTCGATCCCGCTCTGCAACACCCTGCAGTCGCTCTACCCGCAGGCCGAGATCGTGCTGATCGGCGTCGAGGAGCCGACCACCCAGATCCACGCGGTCAACGAGAGCGTCGACCCGCGGGAGCTGGAGCGGATGGCGCTGACCGAGGCGCTCTTCCTGCACCGGTACGCCGAGCTGCGCTCCGTCTGAGTCCCCGCCCCGCCCTGCCGGTGTGACGGCGCCCCGGTGCGCCGGGCGGCCGTCACACCGGCAGCCGCCCGGCCGCCCGCCGCCGGCCCGCCACCCGCCCCGCGACCGCGTGCACCAGCGCGTACCCGACCGCTCCGGCCGCGAGGCCGGCGCCGGCCCCGAAGCAGAACTCCGGGATCGGGTTCCGCCGCAGCGGGACGAGCCGGTGCACCACCCCGGCCGCCGTGGCCGCGCCGAGCACCGCCACGGCGGCCCGCCGGGCCCCCGCGGGGAGCGCCGGGGCGGGCCGGACCGGCTCCACCGCGCGGGCCGCCCGCGCCAGGTGCCCGGCCAGCGCCGCCAGTGCCAGCGCCGAACTGCCGTACTGCAGCAGGGTGTACAGCGGCAGCCCGGCGACCGTCCGGTCCAGCACCGGCAGCAGGCGGACGCCCAGCCGGCCCTCGTGGGTGAAGGCGTCCCAGCCGACGTGGGTGGCCGCGCCCAGCGCCGCCGAGCCGGCGAACCAGGCCGCACTCGCGCCGCCGCCCCGCCGGACCGTCAGCGCCTCGGCCGCGTCGGCCCACCGGTCGGGCAGCAGGGCGAGCAGCGGGGCGCGCAGCAGCCCGTGCCACCCGGCCACCAGGACGCCCGCGATCGCCACGTCCACGGTGGGCACCGCCCACCAGCGGTGGGTCGTCCCGCCCTGCCCGTAGACGCCGGGCAGCAACGACTCCAGGAAGAACGGCACATCGGGCGCCATCGACCCGGCGACCAGCGCCGAGGCCACCAGCGGGCCGCGCGCCCCCGCCGCGCGCAGCAGGGGCAGGACGGCGGCCGGATGGCTCAGTGTGAACGGCATGGCCCCATCCTCCCGCCCCCGCCCCGCCCGGCACACCCGAACCGCACCGGGGGCGGCCCCGCCGGCTCGCGGCCGCGGGCACCACGACGGGCGCTACGCCGCGTCCGCCGCCCTGGCCAGGCCGAGACCGGCCCGGCGGCCGGCCTCCAGGTAGCGCAACTCGCCGCTGCGGCGGGCGTCCAGCGCGGCCGCCAGCCGCCGGTACCGGCCCGGGGGCAGCAGAGCGGCGGCCTCGTCCAGGCTGACGAAGCGCCAGCCGCGCAGCTCCTCCTGCTGGAGCAGCAGGTTCTGCCGGGCGGCGGCGTCCAGCAGCCCGCCGTCGTAGACCAGTCGCAGGCCGCCGCGGCGCGGGCCGGTGCGCGGCTCCCAGTCGACGGCGAGCAGCCGCAGCGTGCCCGGGTCGAGTCGCAGCCCCAGCTCCTCGGCGGTCTCCCGGAGGGCGGCGTCGGTCGGCGCCTCGCCGCGCTCGACGACCCCGCCGGGAAACTCCCAGTCCGGCTTGTAGACCGGGTCGACGAGCAGGACCCGGTCCTGCTCGTCGAAGAACAGCACGGCGGAGGCCACCGTGTCCCCGGTCGGGTCCGGGGTCTGGACGATCGGGCAGCGGGCCGAGCCGTCACGGACGAGCTGGGCGAGCCGGGCGGCGGTCTCGCGCGGGGTCAGCTCGCCGTTGTCGACCATCCGGGCGTCCTCGATGAGCCAGCGGCGGGCGGCCCGGTACCGCGGCAGGTGCTCCAGGCACCACTGCCGGACGCGCTCGCTGCGCTCCGGATCGCCGGGGCACTCGTCCCGCTGGGCGATACGCGCACGCAGGATCGTTTCTTCAGGGTCCAGGACCAGGTGGTGCACCGTGATGCCGTTCGAGGCGAGCGAGCCGAAGATCTCGTCGCGGTAGTCCTCCCGGAGCAGCGTCATCGGGACCACCAGCGGCCCCGGCACCTCGCCGAGCAGCGCGGCGGCCGTCTCGGGGACGAGCCGGCGCCAGGCCGGGAGGTCCTGGAGGTCGGACACGGCGGCCAGCCGGTCGGCGGGCAGGAGGTCGCGCAGCCCGAACCCGACGAGCTCGGGATCGAACAGCGTGCTCCCCGGCAGCAGCTCCACCAACTCACGGCAGGCAGTCGTCTTGCCCGCCCCGAATGTGCCATTGACCCAGACGATCACAACGTCCCCTGCCCCTCGACTTCCCCCGATGCCGTTCGCACCGGGCGGCGCCCCCGTCAGCCGTACCAGCGCCACCCGAGGTGGTACCCGCGCCGCGCCGGTCCCCATACCTGCGGACCGGGCCCGGCGGCCGAACCCGGCCACGCCGTGTGACAGGGGCATGTGCCCAGGCCAGGCGGTCCGCACCACGGTACGCGCGCCTGCCCGACCGCCGGTCCGCACGCCCCTGATCACCGGCGGCCACCTACCTTACGCGCGCCCCCTTGAACACCTCTCGCGCCCCCACCCGCCCCACGCTCCCCATCCCCCGCGCCCCACCCGGCGCCCCACCCGGCACCCCTGACGGCCCGACCCGGCGACAGAGCGCCGAATCCCTGAAGCGCGGAGGCGCGGAAACGCCGAGGCACCCCGACGCCCGGCCGGTCGGGCGGCGTACGGACAGCCGCTCGACCGGCCGGGCGTCACCCGGCGGGCAAACTCCTCAGGGGCGGCCCATCTGCGTCGGGTAGTAGCCGCTGCTGAGCCCCGAGATCCGGATGTTGGTGCCGGGCCGGGCCGCCTCCACGTACTGGTTGTTGCCCAGGTAGATCGCCACGTGGTGGATGCCCCGGGCGCTGCCGTCGTCCGACCAGAAGAGCAGGTCACCGCGGCGCAGCTGGCTGGCGCTGACCGGCGTGGTCGCCTCGTACTGGTCGTTGGCCACCCGCGGCAGCGCGATGCCGCCGCGCTTGAACGCCTGCTGCACCAGGCCCGAGCAGTCGTACCCGTCCGGCCCGTTGCCGGCCGTCCGGAACGGCTTGCCGAGCTGGGCGAGAGCGAACTGCACCGCCGTCTCGACGTCCCCGTCGGCGGCCACCGAGCCGGAGCCGGCGGACGACCCGGCCGAGCCCGAGGAGGAGGACGAACCGGCGGCGGAGCCGCCACCCGTCCGGTCCAGGTAGACGTCGTAGTGGGTGGTCCAGCGCCACTGGCCCTGGCTGTTCCTGAACCAGTACCGCGAACCGTCCCAGCCCTGCGTGATCCCCCCGGACGAGGAGGAGGCCGCCGGGGCCGCGGCCTTGGCACCGCTCCCGGTCCGGGCCTGGTAGATGTCGTAGTGGCTGGTCCAGCGCCACTGACCCTGGCTGTTCTTGAACCAGTACCGCGACCCGTCCCAGCCCGCGTGGGCCGGCGCCGGCTCGGCGGCCGCGCTGCTGACCCCGGTACCGAGGCCGATCACGCCGGCACCGGCCGCGATCACCGCCACCATGCCTATCCCCCGACGGACCCGCGCCGCCCGGGAGGGCCGGGCGGCACGCGCCGGCCCGTCGGTGGTGGCGGCGGTCTGCCCGGTCGGGTCGTCGGCTGCACCCGGTGCGCCGGTGTTGACGGTCGTCATCCTGCTGTCTTCCTTTGCTGAACGCGGCTCAGCACTGCCCAGCACCGCTGACGCTGCTGAACCCCGGCTGAACACTGAACGGGGAGGGCAGAGGGGTTCCCGGTGACGCGCCGCGGCTTCCGGTCCTGCGACCGGAGGCCGCGGCGCGTCACCCTGGGATTCAGTTCTGCCTGCGTGTCACGTTAGGCACGCGGCCGCTCACAGCGCGCAGTGGAGTGCGCCAATGGAAGGGTTCACGGAAGGTGAGGAGGACCGCCGGGGTGACGGTCGAAGAGATGAACGACCGTCACCGGGTGACCTCCCGTCACCCGAGTGCCGACTCCGCCAGCAGCTGCTTCTTGAGCACCTTTCCCATGGCGTTCCTGGGCAGTTCGGACACCAGCACCACTCGCCGCGGCCGCTTGTGGACCGAGAGCCGCTCCGCCACGAAGGCCGTCAGCTGGTCCCCCGTCACCGTGCCGTCCGGGATGACGTAGGCGACCACCGCCTGGCCGAGGTCCTCGTCGGGCGCGCCGACCACCGCGGCGTCCGCGACCGCCGGGTGGTCGCGCAGCGCCGCCTCGACCTCGCCGGCGCCGATCCGGTAGCCGCCGCTCTTGATGAGGTCCACCGAGGCACGGCCGACGATCCGGTGGAAGCCGTCCTCGCCGATCACGGCGACGTCCCCGGTGCGGAACCAGCCGTCCGCCGTCCACGCCTCCCCGTTGGCGTCCGGCCGGTTGAGGTACCCGGTGAACAGCGTCGGCCCGGCGACCTGCAGCTCGCCCACGCTCTCGCCGTCGTGCGGGACGGGCTCGCCCTCCTCGCCGACCAGCCTGGTCCGCACGCCGGTCAGGGGCAGCCCGACGCTGCCGGGGCGGCGCTCGCCGTCCGCCCGGGTGGAGAGGGTGATCAGCGACTCGGTCATGCCGTAGCGCTCGATCGGGGCGTGCCCGGTCAGCGCGGCGAGCTTCTCGAAGACCGGCACCGGCAGCGGCGCGCTGCCGGAGACCAGCAGCCGGGCCGAGGCGAGCTGCCCGGCCGCCTCCGGATCGGCGGCCAGCCGGGACCAGACCGTGGGCACGCCGAAGTACAGGCTGGCACCGGCGGCCGCGTAGCCCGCCGGCGTGGGCCGCCCGGTGTGCACCAGCCGGCTGCCGGTGCGCAGGGCGCCGAGCACGCCGAGGACCAGGCCGTGCACGTGGAAGAGCGGCAGGCCGTGGGCCAGTGTGTCGTCGGCGGTCCAGCGCCAGGCCTCGGCCAGCGCGTCCAGGTCGGCGGCGACGGCGGAGCGCCGGATCATCGCCCCCTTCGGGGCGCCGGTGGTCCCCGAGGTGTAGAGCACGAACGCGGTGGCGTCCGGCGCGGGCTCGGCGTGGCGGGTGGCGGAGCGCTCGGCCGGGTCGACGGGCAGCGCCGACACTCCCCCGGTCTCCGGCACCGTGTCCCCGGCGGCGTGCGCGAGCAGGACGGCGCCCGAGTCCCGCAGGATGTGCGCGCGCTCCTTGGGCCCGGAGTCGGGCGGCAGCGGCACCACGGGCACGCCGGCCAGCAGCCCGCCGACCACCGCGACGACGGTCTCGGCGGTGGGCCGGGCGAGCACCGCCAGCGCGGGGGCGCCGGCCACCCGGTCGGCCACCGCGGTCGCCGCTCCCAGCAGCTGCTCGCGGGAGAGCTCCCGCCCGTCGATCCGGAGCGCGTCGCCGGAGTCGCCGAAGTCGCCCTGAAGTGCCGTCAAGAGTGTCATGCGTCTGCCCTCGCCCTTGGTCGCGGTGTGGCGCTCTGTCCCCGCCGGCCCTGTCGCCGCCGGTCCGGCGTCCGACTCTACGGGCCCGGCGGCGGGCACCCCCAGGGCCCACGGGGACGGACCGCGGCAGCGGGGGATCCGCCCGCGCGAAAGCGCGAGGGCGCGCCCGGGACGGTTCCCGGGCGCGCCCTCGCGCAGTGTCGGTCCGACGCCGTGCGGTCAGCCCTTGCGGGCCTGGACCTCGCCGGTGAGCTGCGGCAGCACGGCGAAGAGGTCGCCGACCACGCCGTAGTCGACCAGCTCGAAGATCGGGGCCTCCGGGTCCTTGTTGACGGCCACGATGGTCTTCGAGGTCTGCATGCCGGCCCGGTGCTGGATCGCGCCCGAGATGCCCGCCGCGATGTAGAGCTGCGGGGAGACCTGCTTGCCGGTCTGGCCGACCTGGTTGCTGTGCGGGTACCAGCCGGCGTCGACGGCGGCGCGCGAGGCACCGACGGCCGCGCCCAGCGCGTCGGCCAGCTCCTCGACCACGCCGAAGCCGGCCGCCTCGCCGACGCCGCGGCCGCCGGAGACCACGATCGCGGCCTCGGTCAGCTCCGGGCGCCCCGAGGAGACCCGCGGGGTGCGCGAGGTGACCTTGGCGGCGTTGCCGGTGAACTCGACGGTGACGTTCTCCACCGCGCCCGCGGCCGGAGCGGCCTCGGGGGCCACCGCGTTCGGCTTCACCGTGATGACCGGGGCGCCGTGCGACACCTTGGACTTCACCTGGAAGGACGCGGCGAAGACGGCCTGGGTGGCGACCGGGCCGTCGGCACCGGCCTCCAGGTCGACGGCGTCGGTGATGATGCCGGAGCCGATCCGCAGCGCGACCCGCGCGGCGACCTCCTTGCCCTCACCGGAGGAGGTGACCAGCACCGCCGCGGCACCGGTCGCCTTGGCGATCTGGGCCAGCGCGTCCACCTTCGGGACGACCAGCTGGTCGGCGAACTCCGCGCCGTCCGCGACGTACACCTTCGCCGCACCGAACTCGCCGGCCTTGGCGGCCAGGTCGGCCGCGGCCGCACCGGCGCCCAGCACGACCGCCGACGGCTCGCCGATCCGGCGGGCCAGGGTCAGCAGTTCGAGGGCCGGCTTGCGGACCACACCGTCGGCGTGGTCCACGAGAACCAGGATCTCAGCCATGATTCGTTGCTCCTGATCGATCGTTGGAACGCAAACTGCGTGGATTAGATGAACTTCTGCTCGGCGAGGAACGCGGCGAGCTGCTTGCCGCCCTCACCCTCGTCCTTGACGACCGTGCCGGCCGTCCGCGCCGGACGCGCCGTCACCGACTCCACCGCCGTCCACGCACCCGCCAGACCGACCTCACCGGCCTCGATGCCCAGATCGTCCAGGTCGAACGACTGCACCGGCTTCTTCTTCGCCGCCATGATGC
>NZ_JBVHHE010000028.1:0-95556 GCF_055561235.1 Kitasatospora sp. NPDC022856
TGGGCGTGCGGGACGTCGGGCACGCGCTGGCGGTCACCCGGGCGGCGCTGCCGGAGCGGGCCGCGGTCCTGGGCGCGGACCGGGCGGCGCTGCTGCACGGCCTGGACGCGCTGGCCGAGGGCCGGCCCGCCGCCGCGGTGGTCCGGTCCGCCGTCACCGAGCACGACGGCACCGTCTTCGTCTTCCCGGGCCAGGGCTCGCAGTGGCTCGGGATGGGTGTCGAGCTGCTGGCGGAGTCGGAGGTCTTCCGGGACCGCATGGCGGAGTGCGCCGAGGCGCTGAAGCCCTTCGTCGACTGGGACCTCCTGGACGTCCTGCGGGGCGCGCCCGGAGCGCCGTCGCTGGACCGGATCGACGTCGTCCAGCCTGTGCTGTTCTCCGTCCTGGTGTCGCTGGCGGCGGTCTGGCGCTCCTTCGGGGTGGAACCCTCGGCCGTGGTGGGGCACTCCCAGGGCGAGGTGGCGGCGGCCTGCGTGGCCGGTGTGCTGACGCTCCCGGACGCCGCCCGGCTGGCCGCGCTGCGCAGCCGGGCCCTGGCCCGACTGGCCGGACTCGGTGGGCTGGCCCCGGTGTTCCTGCCGGTGGAGCAGGTGCGCGAACGCCTGCGGGCCTGGGAGGGCCGGCTCTCGGTGGCGGCCGTGAACGGGCCGGGCACCGTGGTGGTGTCGGGGGACCTCGACGCGCTGGGCGCCTTCGTGAAGGACTGCGAGGCGGACGGCGTCCGGGTCCGCCGGGTCCAGGCGGGCGTCGCCTCGCACGGGCCGCAGATCGATCTGGTCCGGGACGAGCTGGCCGGGGTACTGGCGCCGGTCGTGCCGGGCCCGGCCGCGATCCCGTTCTACTCCTCGGTCACCGGGCGGCTGATGGAGGGGCGGGAGCTGGACGCCGCCTACTGGTACGCCAATCTGCGCCGGCCGGTGGAGTTCGAGGCCGCCACCCGGGCGCTGCTCGACGACGACCACCGGGTCTTCGTCGAGGTCAGCCCCCACCCGGTGCTGGCGGCGAGCATCCAGGACACCGTCGAGAGCGCGGAGGCCACGGCGACGGTGACGGGCACGCTGCGCCGCGACGAGGGCGGGCCGGAGCGCTTGCTGGCCTCGGTGGCCGGGCTCTGGGCCGCCGGTGTGCCGGTCGACTGGAGCGCCGCCACCGCCGGCGGGCGCCCGGTCGAGCTGCCCACCTACGCCTTCCAGCGCCGCCGCTACTGGCTCGACGCCGAGCCGGAGGAGGAGCCGGAGCCGGGCGGCCGGCCGCTCGCGGACCAGCCGTTCTGGGCGGCCGTCGAGCAGGGCGACATCGAGGCCCTGGCCCGCGCGCTGGGCGCCGGACCGGACGGCGGGGCGGCCGTCGACGCCCTGGCGCCCGCCCTGCCGCTGCTCGCCGCCTGGCGGCAGCGGCAGCGGACGCTGTCCGTGGTGGACGGCTGGCGGTACGTCATCGACTGGCAGCCGCTCCGCGAGCCGTCCGGGCCGGCCCTGTCCGGCACCTGGCTGGTGGTGGTCCCGGCCGGTGACACCGGTGACCCGTGGGCCGCCGAGGCCGAACGCGCCCTCGCCGAGCACGGCGCCCGGGTGCTGCGGATCGCGCTCGACCCGGCCGCGGACCGCGCCAGGCTGGCCGACCGGCTGCGCGAACTCGCGGGCGGGCCGGAGCCCTTGGCGGGCGTGCTGTCGCTGCTGGCGCAGGCCGGGCAGCCGCACCCCGAGCACCCCGCGCTGTCGGTGGGCCTGGTGCTCACGCTGACCCTGGTGCAGGCGCTCGGTGACGCCGGTGTCGCGGCCCCGCTCTGGTGCGCGACGCGCGGCGCGGTCACGGTCGGCGCCGCCGACCCGCTCGACAGCCCCGGCCAGGCCGCCCTCTGGGGCCTGGGCCGGACGGTCGCCCTGGAGCACCCCGACCGCTGGGGCGGCCTGGTCGACCTGCCCGGGCAGCCGGACGACCGGGCGCGCGCCCGGCTGTGCGGCGTGCTCGCGGGCATCGCCGACGAGGACCAGGTGGCCGTCCGGGCCGGCGGCCTGTACGCGCGCCGGCTGGTCCGCGCGTCGGCCCCGGCCCCCGGGGCGGACGTCGCGGCGGGGGCCGGGGCCGAGCCGGGGACGGCGGCCGAACCGGCCGGCTGGCGGCCGCGCGGCACCGTCCTGCTCACCGGCGCCACCGGGGCGGTCGGCCCCTATCTCGCCCGCTGGCTGGCCCGCAGCGGGGCCGAGCACCTGGTGCTCACCAGCCGCTCCGCCGCCGGCGGTCCGGCCACCGACGCGCTGCGGGCCGAACTCGCGGCCGCCGGTACCAGGTTGACGGTCACCGCGTGCGACGTCGCGGACCGGTCCGCGCTCGCCGCGCTGGTGGCCCGGCTGGCGGCGGACGGCACGCCGGTGCGGGCCGTCGTGCACGCGGCCGCCTTCATCCGGCTGAGTTCGCTGGACGCCACCACCCCGGCGGAGTTCGCCGAGGTGGTCGCGGCCAAGGCGGACGGCGCCCGCCACCTCGACGAGATCTTCGACCGGGACGACCTGGACGCCTTCGTGCTCTTCTCGTCCGTCGCAGGGGTCTGGGGCAGCGGCGACCACGGCGCCTACGCGGTGGCCAACGCCTACCTGGACGCCCTCGCGCAGCAGCGCCGGGCGCGCGGGCTGCGGGCGACCTCGGTCGCCTGGGGGCTCTGGAACACCCCGGACCGCTGGGGCACCGAGGGCCCGTCGAAGGAGGCCGAGCGCCGGCTGTTCCGGCAGGGGCTGCCGCTGATGGACCCCGAACCGGCCGTCGCCGCCCTCCAGCAGGTGCTGGACCGCGACGAGACCTTCGTCGCCCTGGTCGACGTGGCCTGGGACCGCTTCGTGCCGACCTTCGCCTCCGCCCGGCCGCGGCCGCTCCTGGACGCCATCCCCGAGGCCCGCCGGGGCCGCCGGAGCGAGCAGCCGGAGCCCGGGCACGCGGCGGACGCCCTCGCCCGGTGGCGCGACCGCCTGGCGGGCCGCCCGGCGGCGGAGGCCGACCGGGAGCTGCTGGAACTGGTCGCCGGGACGGTGGCGGCGGTGCTCGGCCACGACTCGCCCGAGGCGATCGCGACCGGGCGGCCCTTCCGCGAACTCGGCTTCGAGTCGCTGGCCTCGGTCGACCTGCGCAACCGGCTGAACGCCGCGACCGGCCTGCGGCTGCCGACCACCGTGGTCTTCGACCACCCGACGGTCCGGGCGCTCGCCGACCGGCTGCGGACCGAGATCCTGGGGGAGTCGCCCCAGGTGGCCGAGCACCCGGCGCCCGCCGGTGCCGCGGCCGGGGACGACCCCGTCGCGATCGTGGCGATGAGCTGCCGGCTGCCGGGCGGCGTCCGGACGCCCGAGGACCTCTGGCAGGTGCTCGACGCCGGTACGGACGCCGTCTCCGGGCTGCCCACCGAGCGCGGCTGGGACCTCGCGGGCCTCTACCACCCGCAGCCCGGACGCCCCGACACCACCTGCACGCGGGAGGGCGGATTCCTGCACGACGCCGCCGAGTTCGACCCCGGGTTCTTCGACATCGGCCCGAGCGAGGCGCTGGCGATGGATCCGCAGCAGCGACTGCTGCTGGAGGCCTCCTGGGAGGCCGTCGAGCGGGCCGGCATCGACCCGCACGCCCTGCGCGGCAGCCGAACCGGCGTCTACATCGGCTCCCGCTACCAGGGCTACGGCGCGCGGGCCGAGGTCACCGACGAGCTGTCGGCGCACCTCGGTCTCGGCGACGTGATCAGCATCCTCTCCGGCCGGGTCTCCTACACCCTCGGCCTGGAGGGCCCGGCGGTCACCGTCGACACGGCGTGCTCGTCCTCGATGGTCGCCCTGCACCTGGCCGCCCAGGCGCTGCGCCAGGGCGACTGCTCGCTCGCCCTGGCGGGCGGGGTCACCGTGATGTCCTACCCCTCCGAACTGGTCGGGCTGAGCCGGCTGGGCGAGCTGTCGGCGGACGGCCGCTGCAAGTCCTTCTCGGCGGAGGCCGACGGCATGGGGATGGCCGAGGGCGTCGCCGTCGTCCTGCTGGAGCGGCTGTCGGACGCCCGCCGGCACGGGCACCCGGTGCTGGCCCTGGTCCGCGGCTCGGCCGTCAACCAGGACGGCGCGAGCAACGGGCTCACCGCACCCAACGGTTCGGCGCAGCGGCGGGTGATCCAGCAGGCCCTGGCCAACGCCGACCTGACGCCCGATCAGGTCGACGCGGTGGAGGCGCACGGTACCGGTACGGCGCTGGGCGATCCGATCGAGGCCACCGCGCTGCTGGCCGCCTACGGCGCCGGCCGCTCGCCCGAACGGCCGCTCTGGCTGGGCACCATGAAGTCCAACATCGGCCACACCCAGTCGGCGTCCGGCGTGGCCGGAGTGATCAAGATGGTGCTGGCCATGCGGCACGGCGTGCTGCCCAGGACCTTGCACGCGGACCGGCCGTCACCGCAGGTGGACTGGGACGCCGGCGCGGTCCGGCTGCTGACGCGGGCGCGGTCCTGGCCGGAGACCGGTCGGCCCAGGCGGGCCGGGGTGTCCTCGTTCGGGATGAGCGGCACCAACACCCATGTCGTGCTGGAACACGTGGCCGAGGACGCCCCGGACTCCGGGGGCGCTCCGGCTCGGCAGCACGGGCCGCTGCCCTGGGCACTGTCGGGCCGCACCGCGGCCGGGCTGGCCGCCCAGGCGGCGCGCCTCGCCGCCTTCCTGGAGTCCGGGGCCGAGCCGTCCGCCCTGGACGTCGCCTTCTCGCTGGCCACCGGCCGGGCGGGCCTGGAGCACCGCGCGGTGGTGTTCGCCGCCGACCGGGAGGGGTTCCTCGGCGGGCTCAAGGCGGTGGCCGAGGGGGCGCCGGCCGAGAACGTGATCGACGGCCGGCCGGAGGCGGACACCGCGGCCCCGGCGACCGGGACGGCCGGCGGACTGGAGGCGCTCGCCCGGCGGTGGGTGCGCGGCCAGGACGTCGACTGGCGGACCGCCCTGCCGGGCGGGCGGCGGGTGGACCTGCCCACCTACGCCTTCCAGCGCGAGGCCTTCTGGCTGACGCGCTGACGCGCTGACGCGCTGACCCCCCGGCACCCGCGCGGGCCGGTCCGGACGGGAGCACCGTCCGGACCGGCCCGCGCGGTTCGGCTCAGGTGCGGGCGGCCGTCTGCCGCTCGGCCCAGCCGGCCAGCTCCTCGCGCCCGATCTTCGCGTTGTGCCGGATGTCGACCGGGAACCCCGGGTGCCGCAGGAACTCGCGCAGCCCGGCCGTCAGCGGCCGGTCGGCGCCGAGCCGGCGCAGCTCGGTCAGCAGCTCCGGCCACTGCTCCTCGGAGACGCCGTCCTCGGTCTCCACGCACACCACCGGGCGCTGGGCCCCGAGGGCCCCGATGCCGACCAGCGCGCTGCGCCGGACCAGCGGGTGCGCGTTGAAGACCCCCTCGCAGCGGACGGTGTGCAGGTCGCCCCCGGCGGTGCGCACCCGCTGGGCCCGGCGCCCGCAGAACCAGAGGCGCCCGGCGTCGTCCAGGTAGCCCAGGTCACCGGTCCGGTGCCAGGTCCGCTCGGGACCGTCGGCGGGCCGCTCGCGGATCTTGTAGTGGGCGTTGGCGTCCGCGGTGGCGTGGTAGCGCGGGCTGACCACGTCCCCCGCCACCACGATCTCGCCGATCTCCCCCGCGGGGACCGCCAGGTCGTCCTCCCAGTCCGGCAGCGGGCCGTCGTCGACCCGCACCAGCCGCACCAGCGTCCCGTCGACCGGCCGGCCGACGCAGGTGCCGTCGCCCAGCGCGCCCCGGGCCGCCGTCTCGCCGAGGATCTCGGCGGACTCGATCGAGGAGATCGGCATCGCCTCGGTGGCGCCGTAGGCGACGTGGATCCCGGTCCGCTCGTCCAGCACCCGGCGCAGCGAGGCGACCAGGTCGGGCGGGACGGGTGCGCCGGCGGACACCACGCCGCGCAGCTCGGGCAGCGGGACGCGCTCGCGCTCCAGGTGGGCGGCGAGGACGCGGAACAGCGCCGGGGAGCCGAACACGGTGGACACCCGGAACCGGGTCAGGGCCGCCGTCAGCAGCTCCGGGTCCGCCTGCGCCACCTTGGCCGGCGCGATCGGCGCCAGCACCATGGTCGAGCCGTAGATGAGGTCGAACAGCCCCCAGATCGGGACGGTGACCAGGGATATGTCGTCACGGTCGCGCCCGTGCGCGGCGTGCATCTGGCGGGCCGTCGCGGTGGCCATCCGGTGGACGCTCTCGACGCCCTTGGCGGCCCCGGTGCTCCCGGTGGTGAAGGCGATCATCATCAGGTCGTCGCCGGTCACCGGCCGGGCCGGCGCCGAGCCGGAGCCGCCGAGCAGCCCGTCCAGGGTGTGGCCGCCCCAGAACCAGCGCCGGCCCAGCGTGACCTTGATCCGGACGGTCGCGAAGGTGCGGCGGCCGAGCACTCGGACGGCGTGCGCGACCGAGGGTCCGACGAAGGCCTCCGCGCCCACCGCGCGGTAGCAGTTGAGCATGCGCTTGATGCCCATGCCCGGGTCCACCACCACCGGTACCGCGCCGATCCGCAGCAGCGCGAAGACGAGGATGTACAGATCCGGTCCGGGCTTGGGCATCAGGATGGTCCGCATGCCCGAGGTGATCCCGATCCGGCTGAACCCGGCCGCCAACTCCTCGACCCGGCGTTGCAGTTCGCCGTAGCTGAGCTCGCGGTAGCGGATCGCGCCGTCCGGCTCCCGGCCGTCGGGGTGGATGATCGCGGTCTTCTCGGGGGAGGTGCGGGCGTGCCGTTCCAGGTAGTCGGCGAGACCGGCCTCGGCCTCGAAGGGGTGCCGGGGTGCGACGGTCATCGGCGGGCCGCCCGTCCGGCGGTGGCCTCGACTCCACGGTGGCGCCTGGCAGTCATCACTGGTTCTCACTCCTCGGGGTCCACACGAAGGCGCGCTCCCCGTAGCGCCGCCCTGACATGTCGCACCGGGCGGCACACGGTGCCCGTGCGGCAGCCGGTGCCGGTGGGCCTCGGACGACAGGAGTGACGCTACCGGCCGGGCGATCATCGCGGTCGAGAACCGTCAAAAAGGGTCGTGCGCGGTGCAGATGGACCGCCCGGCCCGGATCACCGGCCGCACGCGAAGCCAATGAGACGATACGTCTCGTCTTGACGAGAAGGCGGAGCGGGAACGATAGTGGAGCCATCAAACGAGACGAACCGTCTCGTCTCTCGCAAGTGGAGGAGTACCGGGTATGCGCACCTCAGCCGCAAGCACCGACCGGGTCTGGTTCATCACGGGCGCCAGCCGGGGCCTCGGCCGCGCCTTCGCGGACGCGGCACTCGCCGCGGGGGACCGGGTCGCGGTCGCCGCGCGCACCACCGGGCCGCTGGAGGAGCTGGCGGCCGCCCACCCCGGGCGGGTGCTGCCCCTCGGGCTGGACGTGACCGACCGCGGCGCCGTCTTCGCGGCGGTCGACGAGGCCGTCGGCCACTTCGGCCGGCTCGACATCGTCGTCAACAACGCCGGGATGCTCTCGATGGGCATGGTCGAGGAGTTCGGCGAGGCCGAGGCCCGGGCCCACCTCGACGTCAACTTCTTCGGCGCGCTCTGGGTGAGCCAGGCGGTGCTGCCCGTGCTGCGCGGGCAGGGCTCCGGGCACCTGGTGCAGATCTCCAGCGTCGCCGCGCTGGGCGGATTCCCGAGCACCGGGCTCTACAGCGCCGGCAAGTTCGCGCTGGAGGGCCTGAGCGAGGCGATCGCGAGGGAGGTGGCGGGCTTCGGCGTGAAGGTGAGCATCGTGCAGCCCGGTGGCTACTGGACCGACCTCTACACGGCGATGCACAGCACCGACACCCTGGACGCCTACGACCCGCTCCGGGCCGAACTGGCGAAGCAGTTCGCCGAGGGCTCGGTCGACAGCGACCCGAAGCTCGCCGCCGAGGCGCTGCTCCGGCTCGTCGACAGCGACGAGCCTCCGCTGCGCCTGCTGCTGGGGAGCATGGTCTACGACCTGGCGTTCGACATCGCGCGGACCAGGATGGAGACCTGGGCCGGCTGGGAGGAGGTCAGCCGTGCGGCGGAGCGCGCGGTGCCCGCGCCCGGCCCGGCCGCCGGGGTGCGGTGACCGCCGGGGCGGCCGCCGGCGCGCGGCGTCAGGCGTCGGTCGGCAGGACCGGGGTGAGGCGGCGCGGTGGCGCCGTGCGCGGCTGGGCGGGGAGCGGGAGGGCGAGGGCGTCGCGGCTGCCGGCCGGCAGCGCCAGCGCGGCCCCGACCTCGGCGGGCAGGTCGCGCAGGCCGAGCAGTCCGGTGCAGAGCCGGGCGGTGGCACGGTGCCAGTCACCGGAGCGCCGGAGGAGGGTGTGACCGCTGCCGACCACGGTGTAGCCGCAGACCCCGGCCCCGGCCGAGCGGGCGCGGGCGGCGAAGGCGCGGGTGTCGGCCGGGCCGGTGACCTTGTCGCGGTCGCCGTGCAGCATCAGGACGCTCCGGCCGGCGAGCTGTTCGCACGGATCCTCCGCCGGGCACCAGGGCGCCAGCGCGACCACGCCGGTGACGTTCGGGTGGCCCGCCGCGCGCAGCGCCGCCCGGCCGCCCATCGAGTGGCCGACCAGCAGGGTCGGCACGTGCCCCAGCTCCTCGGCCAGGTCGCCGAGCGCGGCCCGGGTGTCCCGGGCGGCGTCGGCGCGCTCGCCGTTCCAGCCCTGGTGGCGGTAGCGGACGGTGCCGATCGCGACCCCGGCCCCCGCCGTCTCCCGGCGCAGGGCCCGGACGAAGCCGGTCATCCGCAGACCGGGCAGGTTGACCGGGCCGGGCCGGCCGAGGCCGTGCTCCCGGCCGCCGTGCAGGACCAGCACCGCGGCCACCGGGCGCTCGGGCAGCTCCCGCCAGACCAGCGCCCGGTGGCCGGTCGCACCGCTCTCGCGACCCGCCCGGACCGTGCTCCCCGTGTCGCCGTTCACCCTGTACCGTCCCGCCCCCGCCGTCCGTCCGTTGGACCGCCACTGTACGCGTCGACCCGCCGGCGCCGGGCCCGCCCGGGAGGATCGCCCCGGCCGCGCCCGTCCTCAGCGGGTGAGCAGGCCCTGCTCGCGCACCAGCCAGCAGATCGCGGTCAGCCGGTGCACCGCGAAGTCGTACCCCACCGGCTCCCGCCAGCCGATGTCGATCAGCGCGTCGACGAACTCCGCCGCGTACTGCGACAGCTCCGCGCGGTCCAGCGCCAGGGGCAGCAGCTCCGGGCCCTGCGCGTAGAGCAGCTCGCGCAACTGGGCGACGTGCTGGTCGACCGCGGCGACGAAGCCGGGCTCGAAGGCGAACTCGGCCAGCCGCGGCGTGAAGGCGGCGACGATCCCGGGCAGCGGGCAGCCGGCCGGCTGGTCGGGGGAGTCGCGGTGGGACTCGTCGGGCGTGGCGAACATCCGTCCAAGGTAGGCGAGCGGCGGCGGGGGAGCGGCCGCGCGGGCTGAGACCTTGGCCACCCCGCCGCCCGCGGCCCGGCCGGTCCCGCCCCCCGCCCCGCCGCGTGGCCGAAAGCGCGGATCGCCCGGAAGCACGGGGCGATCTGCCCCAGAATGGACCGCATGGATCTTCGAATCTTCACCGAGCCCCAGCAGGGCGCGAGCTACGACACGCTGCTCCGGGTGGCGCGGACCACCGAGGAGCTCGGCGCCTTCAGTGCCTTCTTCCGCTCCGACCACTACCTCAAGATGGGCGGGGTGAGCGGCCTGCCCGGCCCGACCGACGCCTGGATCACGCTGGCCGGCCTCGCCCGCGACACCAGCACCATCCGCCTGGGCACCCTGATGACCGCCGCCACCTTCCGGCTGCCCGGGGTGCTCGCCATCCAGGTCGCCCAGGTCGACGCGATGAGCGGCGGCCGGGTCGAGTTCGGCCTCGGCGCCGGCTGGTTCGAGGAGGAGCACACCGCCTACGGCATCCCGTTCCCCAAGGAGAAGTTCGGGCGGCTGGAGGAGCAGCTGGCGATCATCACCGGCCTCTGGAACACCAAGGTCGGCGACACCTTCGACTTCGCCGGCGAGTACTACCGGCTGACCGAGTCGCCGGCGCTGCCCAAGCCCGCCCAGGAGAAGATCCCGGTGCTGGTCGGCGGCACGGGCCCGACCCGGACGCCGGCGCTGGCCGCCCGCTTCGCCGACGAGTTCAACCTGCCCTTCGTCTCGGTCGAGCAGAGCGCCGCCCAGTTCGGCCGGGTCCGGGCCGCCGTCGAGCGGGCCGGGCGCCAGGCCGACGACCTGGTGTACTCCAACGCCCTGGTCGCCTGCGTGGGCCGGGACGACGCCGAGGTGGCCCGCCGGGCCGCCGCGATCGGCCGCGACGTGGACGAGCTGAAGGCCAACGGTCTGGCGGGCACCCCCGACGAGGTGGTGGCGGCGATCGGCCGCTACGCCGCCGTCGGCTCCGAGCGCTTCTACCTCCAGATCCTCGACCTGGACGACCTCGACCACCTGGAGCTGATCGCCTCCCGGGTCGCCCCGCAGCTGGGCTGACCCGCCCCGCGACCGTCCGGCTCCCCTGCCCGCCCCTGCCCACCTCCGCCCACCTCCGCCCGCCTGCGCCGCCGGGCGGGGGCGGGCTGGCGGGCGCGGGGGCGGCGCGCTCTGCCCCGGGCAGCCGGGCCGAAACAGCCGGTACGAACGGCCGGGGCGAATGCGTCGGTCCCGAGGGCGTGGTGCGAGGGCGTTGTGCGGGAGGCGCCGCCGCGGCGCGGGAGGGCTCGGCCGCACCGGCGCTGACCACTAGTCTTTACTCTCTCTTGAAGGGGGAAGGTTTCTTCGAGAGGCGGAGGCCGGGGAGCCGGGGCCGCGGAGTCAGGGGGAGTGCCGGTGGTTGAGGTCGGGGTGTCCGGGGCCAAGGTGCCCGTACCGAGATCGGCGTGCGCCGCCGAGGTCCGCCCGGCCGCGGCGGTGCTGCGCCCGCGCGGCCTGCACGACCTGCGCCGGGGGCCCGGCACGGCCGGGTGCCCCGAGGCGGGGGCCGCCGCGGGGCCCGCGCAGGCGCTGCACTACCGCGCCGACGACCTGCTGGTCGTGTCGGGCCTGCCGGGCAGCGGCAAGAGCACCCTGATGCGCCGCTGCGTCCGCGCCCCGCTGGTCGACTCCCAGCAGGTGCGGGAGGAGTACGCGGCCCGGGTCCCCGGCTGGCTGCCCTATGCCGCCTACCGCCCGCTGGTGCGGGCCGCGCACTACCGGCGGCTGCGCCGCGCCGTCCTGGCCGGCGGCCCGCTCGCGGTGCACGACTGCGGCACGCTGCCCTGGGTGCGGTACTGGCTGGGCCGCGCGGCCGCCCGGCAGGGGCGCCGGGTGCACCTGATCGTGCTGGACGCGAGCGCGGAGGAGGCCCGGGACGGCCAGCACGCCCGGGGCCAGCGCGTCTCCGCGTACGCCTTCGCCCGGCACCGCGAGTCCGCCCGGCGGCTGCGCGGGCGGCTGGCCGGGACGGGCGAGCCGCCGGCGGGCTGTGCGTCGGCGGTGGTACTCGACCGGGCCGGTGCGCGCGCCGTGCGGGAGATCGTCTTCGTGGCGTCGTAGTCTCGGCGAGGCGGTGCGGGGCCGCCCACCCGACCGGTCCGGTCGGCCTTCCGAGGCCTGTCCGGCGGACGGAGCGTCAACTTTCGGACAACCCGGGGGCGTTGCCCCGACCGTGCGGCACCGGAAATGCTCCACCTGTGACCGGGGTCACTCGATCGGGCTTCCGGGTTATGTCCGATATGTCGTCAGGACTTTGCGGCCGGAAGAAACCTGACGCGTACACGCGGCCCTGCGTAGCCTAGGCTCGGCGGCCCCCCTCCGCCACCCCCCACAACTCCCCCTCAGGAGCGCAGATGCGTCGTTCTGCCCGCGTACCCTCGCGTGTCCCCCGCAGATTCCTCAGCGCCGCAGCCCTCGTCACGGCCCTCGGGCTCACCCAGTTCGCCGCCCCCTCGGCGTTCTCCACCGCCGCCGCGCAGGCCCCCGGCGCGGTCGCCGCCCCGTGCGTCGGCGGGGAGAGCCAGGACGCCGGGGCCCGCAAGCCCGCCGGCAGCCCGGGCGGCCAGGAGCCCAACGCCGTCACCGAGGCCCAGGCCCAGGCGATGGACGCGGACCTCAGCGCCCGGGTCGCCCAACTGGCCCACTCCTCCCAGGGCAGCGCGCTGCTCGCCCCGGGGACGCTCGCCGCCACCACGACCATCCCGGTGTACGTCCACGTGGTCCACGCCGGATCGACGGGCAAGCTGACCGCGACGGACATCAGCCGGCAGATCTCCGTCCTCAACGCCGCCTACGGCGGCCAGGGCGCGGGCAACACCGCCAGCCAGTTCCAGTTCCAGCTGACCGGCACCGACTACACCGACAACTCGTCCTGGTACAACGGCATCACCCCGGGCTCCTCGGCCGAACGGTCGATGAAGAGCTCGCTGCGCAAGGGCGGTGCCAACGCCCTCAACCTCTACACCGCCAAGCTCGGCCAGTCGCTGCTCGGCTGGGCGACCTTCCCCAGCTCCTACCGGTCGAACCCGAGCGACGACGGCGTGGTCATCCTCGACAGCTCGTTCCCCGGCGGCTCGGCCACCAACTACAACGAGGGCGACACCGTCACCCACGAGGTCGGCCACTGGCTCGGGCTGTACCACACCTTCCAGGGCGGTTGCGGCGGCCAGGGCGACTACGTCTCGGACACCCCGGCCGAGAAGACCGCCGCGTACCAGTGCCCGGCCGGTCGCGACACCTGCACGGCCACCGGCGTCGACCCGATCCACAACTTCATGGACTACACCTACGACTCCTGCATGACCCAGTTCACCCCCGGCCAGGTCGCCAGGATGTCCAACTCCTGGGCGGCCTACCGGGCCTGACGGGCCGTCCGTCCAGGAGACCCTGGCGGGTGCGCGGGCAACGAGGCCCGCGCACCCGCCAGTACCAGTCTCCGCCCCCGGGCCGCCCGTCCGCCGGACCCGCGGGCGCGTCACGCTTCTTGGGTCCCGGGGCGGGACCGCACAGGGTTCGAAAGTGTTCGACGTCTTCGGCGTGGCAATTAGCGGCCATATGCCCGTATTGATCTATGTTTGCCTGGTCAGCGGCAGGTGAAGCCGAGGTAGTCGAACAAGGAGCAGCGGCATGGCCGACAGCGCGGAACCCCTGATCGTCGTCGGCGTGGACGGCTCGCCCGCCTCGGAGCGGGCGCTGCGCTGGGCGATCGACTACGCCAGGCTGGCCGGCGGCGGCGTCCGGGCGGTCGCCGCCTGGGAGTACCCGGCGTTCTACGGCTGGGCCGGGCTCGCTATGCCCCCGGCCGAGGGCTTCAATCCCGAGGAACTGGCCGGGCGGACGCTCTCCGAGACGGTCGCCAAGGTCGCCGGGGCCGACGCCGGGGTCCGGATCGCCGAGACGGTGATGCCCGGCAACGCCGCGCAGGCCCTGCTGGAGGCGGCCCAGGGCGCCGCCCTGCTGGTGGTCGGCAGCCGGGGCCTCGGCGGATTCTCCGGCGCCCTGCTCGGATCCGTCAGCCGCCACCTCACCGAACACGCCCCCTGCCCGGTCGTCGTGGTGCGCGAGAAGTAGGCCCCGCCGACCGTGTCGGCGCCGGCCGGCGGGGGAGGATGGGGGCATGCCTGAAGGTGACTCCGTCTACCGTGTGGCGGCCCGGTTGCACGAGGAACTGGCCGGCCGGGTGCTGACCGCGGCCGATCTGCGGGTGCCCGCGCACGCCACCGCCGATCTGACCGGGCGGCGGGTGCTGGAGGTCGCCCCGCGCGGCAAGCACCTGCTGACCCGGCTCGACGGCGGCCTCACCCTCCACACCCATCTGCGGATGGACGGCCGCTGGGCGGTCTACGGCCCCGGCGAGCGATGGTCGGGCGGACCCGCCTGGCAGATCCGGGCCGTCCTCGGCACCGAGCACAGCACGGCGGTCGGCTACCGGCTGCCCGTCGTCGAGCTGCTGCGCACCGCCGAGGAGGAGCGGGTCGTCGGCCACCTCGGGCCCGACCTGCTCGGCCCCGACTGGGACGCGGGCGAGGCCGTCCGCCGGCTCCTGGCCCAGCCCGGTCGGCCGCTCGCCGAGGCGCTGCTCGACCAGCGCAACCTGGCCGGCATCGGCAACGTCTACGCCAATGAGCTCTGCTTCCTCGCCGGGGTCACCCCGTGGACGCCGGTCGGCGAACTCCCGCGCCCCGAAAGGCTGGTGGAGCGCTCCCAGCAGATCCTCGACGCCAACCGGCTGCGCCCCGGGCACGTCACCACCGGCGACACCCGGCCGGGCCGCCGGCACTGGGTGTACGGCCGGGCCGGGCGGCCGTGCGCACGCTGCGGCACGGTCGTCCGGACGGCGACCCAAGGCACGCCGCCGCAGGAGCGGGTGGCGTTCTGGTGCCCGCACTGCCAGCGCGGGCCGGCCCCCGGGGCGCGGACCGCTACTCGACCAGGGCCGGGTGGCGCGGGTCGTCGACCCGGACGGTGAGGTCGGCCGCCTCGGCGGGGACGGTCTCGGCCGCGTAGCGGGCGAACGCGGGCAGCGTCCACTGCTCCTGGGCCGGAGTGCGGCGGGCCAGCGCGGCCGGGGTGAGCGCCAGGTGGACGGTCAGCTCCAGCGGCAGCCAGCGGCCGAGCAGCAGCGCGCCGTCCAGCAGCAGCACGCCGCCGGGCGGCAGCGGCGTGTACGGCGCGCGGGTCGCCCGGTCGGTGACCGGGTCGCGCAGCGACGGCAGGACGAGGCCGGTGCCGCCGGGCTCCAGCGGGTCCAGCACCTCGCGCAGCAGGGCGCCGTCGTCCAGCCAGAGGTCGTGGTAGGCGTCCGGGTCCTGCTTGCCGTACTCCAGCCGGACCGAGGCCGGGCGGAGGAAGGCGGCCGCCGACACCCGCAGGGTGGGGCGGCCGCGCTCCCGCAGCGGCTCCACCAGCGCGTCGGCGAGTGCGTCGGGCCGGGCGGCCGGGGCGCCGTCCACGGCGACCCGCAGCCACCGCTCACCGGCTCCGGGCAGGGCGGTGACGCGGTCGGCGAGGCGCTCGGCGAGCCGGTCGGGCGAGATCGGGTGTACCTGCACGCCGCCATCCTCCCCCGTCGCCGGGGCGGCGGCGGGACCGGGGCCGCGCAGCGGTGACCGCGGGTCAGGCGAGCGGGAGCGCGTGCAGGACGTCGTCGTGGCCGGCGTACAGGCGGGTCGCGTCGTGGGAGAGCGACCAGACGTCCACCCCGGGGCCGGAGTCGCGGAAGGTCCAGCGCTCCTCGCCGGTGGCGGCGTCCAGGGCGCGGACGCCCGCGGCAGCCGGACCGGGCACGTAGAGGACCGGCCCGGCGAGCAGCGGGCTGCTGCGGCGGTCCAGCCGGAACGGCAGGCGGTGCTCCCAGACCTGGGCCCCGGTGTCCGCGGCGTGGGCGGTGACCAGGCCGTTGTCGCGGAACAGGTGGACCAGGGCGCCACCGGCGACCGGCGGCAGCAGCCGCCACTCGTCGGCCGGCCCCGGGACGACCGACCAGTGCGGACCGCCGTCCGCCACCCGCAGGGCCCGCAGCCCGGCCGGGCCCTGCGGGGCGTAGACGTGCTCCGGATCGGTGACCGCCCAGCCCGTGCCCCTGTCGGTGGGCACCGTCCAGAGCCGCTTGCCGGTGGCGGCCTCCAGCAGGCGCAGGCCGCCGGCCGAGCCGTCGAAGGCCGGCACCCGGCCCCCGGCCGCGGTGAGCGGGGAGAGCGGCCGCTCCCCCTCGGACGGACGGGACCAGAGCACCCGGCGGTCCGTGACGTGCACCGCGAAGAGCCGGCCGTCCCCGGTGAACGGCCGGGGCTGGAACTCGCCGTACACGACGTCGCCCGCGCAGCCGAACAGCGTGACGGTGCCGTTGCCCAGCTCCTCCGGCAGCGGCAGGCTCCACTCGGCGGCCGGGTCGGTGAGGTGGTGGCTGTCGAGGTGGCCGTTGGAGGTGGTGAACACCCGGTCGGGGCCCACCACCACATGGGCGCCCGGCTGCTGCACGTCGTTCGGCCAGTCCGCCTTGGCCGCGGCGAACGACAGCAGCCGCAGCGGCCTGCCGTCGGCCGGGTCGAGCACCTGGAGCCCCTCGCGGGTGAGGAAGACGGGGACGGCCGGGCGGCCGGTCAGCCGCTCGGACGCCATCGCCTCCCGGCCCCGGTACGTCCAGAGCGGCTGCGGTCCGGCGACGCGGGTCGGTAGCGGCCGGGGCGGAGCGGGCGCCGGTCCGTCCGCCGAGCGGGCGAACGCCCAGACCGCGGCGCCCGCCGCGAGCACCCCGGCGCCGGTCAGCAGCCGCCGCCGGGTCAGCCGCGGCCCGCCGCCCGCCTCGGAGCCGCCGCTCAGCACGTCGGCCGGTTCGGCCGGCCGGTCGTCGCTCTCGCCGTCCCACTGCCAGGCGGCGCCGGCCTCCTCGGTCTGCGCCGGTCGGGCACGGTCGGACGGTGCCGGCTGCATGGACGTACTCGTTTCCCCGGGGCGGCCGCTGCGCTGCGCTGTCCGAGTGAGGATATCGAAGCGCGTCCGGACGGTTCGCGGGCGGCCGGTGCCGGGGGCGGCGCCCGGCCACCCGGACGAGGGCCGCCGGCCCCGGCGGGCCGCCTCAGCTGCCGTGGTCGGCCAGGTCGGCGAGCACCTGGGCGTGGCAGGCGAGCGGGACGCACCAGCAGCCGAGCCGGCGGCCGCGCAGCTCCGGCAGCAGGGCGAGCAGGTCCGGCCGGTCCAGCAGGTAGGCGCGGTACTCGACGAGCATCCGCTCCCGGCTGAGGTCCGGTCCGGGCCGGTAGGGGCAGTGCAGCGGGGACTCGTCGAGGTGCCAGCCGCCGCGGTGCATCGCCCGCCCGACGTAGACGACGTCGGCGTAGTCGGGATCGTCGCGATGGCCCTTGAGGTTGACCACGGTGGTGCGGCCCGGATCGGTCGGCATGGTGACCATGCTGGCGCGGTCCGGCCCGGGCGGCACGCGGGGCTCGCCTTGACAGTCCCTTGACCCGGGCGTAGCAAGAGAAGATGCGCCAGGGTGTGCCGGCGGACCGGCCCGGTCCGCATGTGACCGGCGGGACTCGGGCGACGCGACCCGACGCGCGCCGCCCCCGGGAGCGCGATGCCGTGGCCGGGGCGACGCACGAGCGGGACGCGCTGCTCGCGACCGCCGTCCGCAGGGTGCTCGCCGAGACCGACGCGTACGGCGGGATGGTCTACCTGCGGGCCCGGGACCGGCGCTCACTGGTGCTCTGCACCATCGCGGGCGTGCCGCTGTCGATCATCGCCCAGTTCCGGCGGATCGCCGCGGCCGGGCCGATGCCGGTGGCGGTCAGCTTCCGCACCGGCCGGGTGATCGCGCTGGCCGACACCGAGGACACCATGCGGCGCTTCCCGCAGATGGCCGTCGGCATGCCCTACGACTTCGCCTCCGCCTGCGTGCCCGTCAAGGCGGGCAAGGAGACGTACGGGGTGATCGGCGTGCTCTGGGCCGCCTCGGACGAAGGCGTGCCGGCGGGCGCGCAGCGGCACCTGCGGTCGGTGGCCGACGGGCTGGCCGCCGCGCTGGCGGCGCTGGACGGGAACGGGCGGCTGATCGAACCCAATGGCGAGACCGCCGTGGTCGAGCTGGCGCCACCGTCCCCGCCGACCACCAGGGTCGGCCTGTTCGACTGGAACCTGGCCACCGGGGCGCTCGCCGTCGACGAGCCGTTCTGCGAGATCTTCGGGATGTCGCCCGCCGAGTTCGACGGCCGGGCGGCCACCCTGACCACCCGGATCGCCCCCGGCGACCTGCCGGAGCTCCGGGCCGCCGCCCGGGCCGCGCTGGACGAGGGCCGGATGCTGGCCGCCCGGGTCCGGGTGCTCGACCACGACGGCCACCCCTATCCGGTCGAGCTCTGGGGCCGGGTGCCCGAGACGGCCGGGCCGGACGGCCGCACCCACCTGGTCGGCGCCGTGCTGGACACCCGGACCGGCACCGCCGCGGCCGAAGCCGTCGAGCGGCTGCGCGACGGCGTCTTCTCGCTGGACCCGGACGGCCGGATCACCTACGCCAACCGCAGCGTCGAGCTGCTGCTGCACGCCCGCCGCGAGGACCTGGTCGGCCACCACCCGTGGGACGTGCTGCCCTGGCTCTCCGACCCGGTCTACGAGAACCGCTACCGCGCCGCGATGGTCTCCCAGCAGCCCACCGCCTTCCTCGCGGCCCGCCCGCCGGACGGCTGGCTGGCGTTCTCGCTCTACCCGGACACCCACGGCGTCACCGGTCGGGTGGTCGCCGCCGAGCCGCCCGCCGGCGCGCCGGAGCCGCCGGCCGAACCCCCTCCCGGCGCCCGGACCAGCGTCGGGGCCATGTACCACCTGCTCCAGCTGGCCAGCGCGCTGAGCGAGGCCGTCACCGTCCGGGAGGTCTGCCGGGCCGTCGCCGACCAGATCCTGCCGGCCTTCGGCGGCCAGGAGCTCGCCATCTACACCGTCCGCGACAAGCGCCTCCACCTGGTCTCCCAGAGCGGCTACCCGGACGGCTTCCTGGACCGCTTCGAGGGCACCCCGATCGGCGCCCGGGTGCCCGGCGCCGAGGCGCTCAGCTCCGGCACACCGATCTTCTTCGAGTCCGTCCACGAACTCGCCGCCGCCTACCCCGGCATCGCCCTGGACGAGATGCGCGCCTGGGCGTTCCTGCCGCTGATCGCCTCCGGCCACCCGGTCGGCAGCTGCATCATCGGCTTCGACGAGTCCCGCGCCTTCACCCTGGAGGAACGCGGGCTGCTCACCGCCCTCGGCGGCTTCATCGCCCAGGCCCTGGAGCGGGCCCGGCTCTACGACGCCGAGTTCGCCCTCGCCCGCGGCCTCCAGCAGGCCCTGCTGCCGCACCGGCTGCCGCGCCTGGAGAACGTCCGGATCACCGCCCGCTACCTGCCCGGCACCCAGGGAATGGAGATCGGCGGCGACTGGTACGACGCCATCGTCACCGGCCACGACCTCAACCTGGTGATCGGCGACGTCGAGGGCCACAGCGTCGGCGCCGCCGCCACCATGGGCCAGCTGCGCAGCGCGGTCCGGGCCTTCGCCGCCAGCGGCCACCCGCCGGACCAGGTGCTCGCGCAGACCAACCGGCTGCTGCTCGACCTCGACCCCGGGCTGCTCGCCAGCTGCTGCCTGATCCGGCTCACCCCCGCCGACGGCACCGCCAGGATCGCCCGGGCCGGCCACCTCCCGCCGGTGCTGCGCCACCCGGACGGCAGCACCGAGGCGCTGTACGTGGCGGGCGGGCCGCTGCTCGGCGTCGACCACTGGGCCGAGTACCCGGTGAGCGAGTTCCGGATGGCGCCGGGCTCGCTGCTCGCGCTCTACACGGACGGGCTGGTCGAGGACCCCGCGGTGGAGATCGACCACGGCGTGGACCGGCTGCGCGACGCCCTCACCGGACCGGCCGGCGCGGCCGGCGACGCGGAGGACGGGCTGGAACGGCTGGCGGAGCGGCTGCTGCAGGAGGTCGGCTCCACCGACCGGGTGGACGACGTGGCGCTGATGCTCACCGCCTACGGGTGAGCCGGCCGCAGCCGCCGACGGAGCCCGCGACTTTCGTCGGGGCGGGCAACGACGAACGGTGGCGGTGCCCGGGCGGGCCGCTTCGCTAACCTCGCGGCGTGGACGCGATAGCGAAGGCCTGGTCGAGGGCGGTACGAGCGGCGCTGCCCGGGCCCTGGCGGCCCTGGACGGTGGCCCGGGAGGCCGTCGGCGCGCTGCTGGTGGGCGCGCTCGCGGCGCTGATCGAGATGGTCTCCCACACCTGCCTCTGGCCGGTCGTCGGCCTCGGCGCGGCCGTGCTCTTCCTGCTCCGGCGCGCCCTGCCCTCGACCGTGCTGCTGCTCGCGGCCGGCGCCTGCGGCTGGTTCGGCGGGACACTGCCGCTGCTGGTCTTCGCCGGCTGGTCGGCCGGCGCCCGGGTGAAGCGGGTCGGCGTGCTGGCCGGCTCGTTCGCCGGTGCCTTCCTGCTGACGACGGCCGTCAGCGCCGTGAAGGAGGCCGGGTCGACGCCGATCAAGCTGACGATCGGGCTCTCGCTGGGCGGGTTCCTGCTGATCGCCGTGCTGCCCGCGCTCTGGGGCCGCTACCGGGCCCAGCGCCGGGCACTGCTGGACGCGCTGCGCGAGCGCAACGAGCAGCTGCTGCGCGAGCGTGCCATGGTGGCGCACCAGGCCAGGCTGCGCGAGCGGCACCGGATAGCCCAGGACATGCACGACAGCCTGGGCCACCAGCTCGCCCTGATCTCCGTCCACTCCGGCGCGCTGGAGGTCGACCGCACCCTGTCCGACCGGCAGCGGGAGGCGGTCGGCGTGCTGCGGCTGGCCGCCGTCACCGCGATGCGCGAGCTGCGCGAGGTGGTCGGCGTGCTGCACGACGAGTCGAGCGCCCGGGAGCCGGCCCCGGTCGGCGGGCCGGCCGGCGCCACCGTGCGCACCGGTGGCACGGAGGGCATCGAGAAGCTGGTCGAGTCCTCCCGGGCGGCCGGGACGACGGTCTCCTTCGGCGAGGACGGCGAGCGCCGACCCGCGGCCGCCAGCGTCGGCCAGGCCGCGTACCGGATCGTCCAGGAGGCGCTCACCAACGCGCACAAGCACGCCCCCGGCGCGCCCATCTCGGTGGCGCTGCGCTACGAGCCGGACGCCCTGGTGGTCGAGGTGGCCAACCCCCGCGCCCCGGAGCCGGCCGAAGTGCCGGCGGGTGGCCGGGTCGCGCCGGTCAGCGGCGGTCAGGGGCTGACCGGACTGCGTGAGCGGGCCCGGCTGGTCGGCGGGATGGTGCACGCCGGGCCGACCGCCGAGGCCGGGTTCCGGCTCGCCGCGGTGCTCCCCTACGAGGGGGCCGGCGGCGATCCGGCCGCCGCCCCGGGCGCGGCCGGGGAGGAGGAGGCCTGGGTGCGGGACGTGCTGCCGGAGGTCGGGAGCGGGTCCGGCGACCGGCGGCGGCGCAGCCCGGCGATCGGCTGCGCGGTCGGCGGGGTGGTGGTGCTGCTCACCGTGCTCGGCCTGCTGGTCTGGGGTGTGGTGGCCTTCATCGGCGCCGCGGGCGACGCGACCGTGCCGCGCGGGCTGTACGACTCGCTCCAGGAGGGCACTCCCGAGGCCGAGGTGGGGGGCCGCCTCCCGATCGGCAACAGCCTCTTCACCCAGGACTACGAGGGCAGCGGCCCGACCCCGCCGGCCGGTTCCTCCTGCCGCTACTTCGTCTACGGGACCACGGGCGGCCTGGGGAGCGAGGAGGAGGTGGCGCGGTTCTGCTTCAAGGACGGCGTGCTGCTGGAGAAGCAGCACTACCCGGCCCGGTCCTGACGCCTCGCCACCGGGGCCGCCCGGGCCGGTGACCGGTCGGCCCGCGAGATGTGAGGATGGTGGCGAGCAGCGCCACCCGCACCACATCGAGGGGATGACCAGCAGTGATCCGAGTCCTCGTCGCCGACGACGAGCCGCTCATCCGGGCCGGGATCAGGATGATCCTGTCCTCCGCCGACGACATCGACGTGGTCGCCGAGGCCGCGGACGGCCGGCAGGCCCTCGACCTCGCGCTGGCCCACCGGGTCGACGTCGTCCTGCTGGACATCCAGATGCCGGTCATGGACGGGCTGACCGCCCTCGGCGAGCTGCGCCGGGTGGTGCCCGGCGCGCGGGCGCTGATCCTCACCACCTTCGGGGAGCGCGACAACGTCCTGCGCGCCGTCACGGAGGGCGGGGCCGGGTTCCTGCTCAAGGACACCGCGCCGGCCGAGCTGATCCAGGCCGTCCGCGCCGCCGCCACCGGCAACGCCTTCCTCTCTCCCGCCGCGACCAGGTACATCGTGGACTCGCTGGCCGGCGCCCGCAGCGGCCCGGCCGCGGCCCGGGGCGCGTCCGCCCGGCAGCGGCTGGAGGTGCTGACCGCGCGCGAGCTGGAGGTGCTGGCCCTGCTGGGCGAGGGGCTCTCCAACGCCGACGCCGGCGCCCGGATCCACATGAGCGAGGCGACGGTGAAGACGTACGTCAGCCGGATCCTGGCCAAGCTGGGCTGCGAGAACCGGGTGCAGGCGGCGCTGCTGGCGCGCGACGCGGGGCTGGGTGGCGGGATCTGACCCGGCCGGGTGCCCGGTGCCGGGTTCCCGGTCAGCGGGTGGCGATCCGCAGGGCGAGCCGGGTGTTGGAGTGGGCGACACCCGCCTCGTGCTTCAGCCGGCGCAGCAGCTGGTCGAGTCCGGCGGCGTCGGCCACCCGGGCGCGCAGCAGGTAGTCGTACTCGCCGGTGACATGGGCGGCCTCGGTGACGCCGGGCAGTCGTAGCGCGGTGGTCTCGAAGGCGTCGCTGTCCGTCTCCGGGCGCAGCCGGACGTCGACGAAGACGGTCAGGCCCGGACGGGCGGTGTCGGCGGCCGGGTCGACCAGGGCGGTGAAGCCCCGGATCACACCGCTGCGGACCAGCCGGCGGACCCGGTCGGCCGTCGCGTTGGCACTCAGGCCCACCCGGGCGCCGAGGTCGCGGTAGGAGATCCGCGCGTCCGCGCGCAGTTCGCCGATGATTTCGCTGTCGAGGGCATCCATACCGCGATTGTCGCGGCCCTGGCCGGTTTCCGGCCGCCGTTGTCGCGGCGGGTGGGCCACGGTGGCGCCATGACTTTCGGGACGGCCCTCGGGGCCGGGGTGACGGCGACGGACCCGATCCAGGCCGTGGCGGCCGCGGCGGGGCCCGCGGCGGCGGCGCTGGCGGGCGTCGGGGCGGGGCTGGGCGTGGCGGTGCCGCTGGGGGCGGTCGGGGTGCTGCTGCTGGAAGAGGGGCGGCGCGGGCGCGCGGCCGCGGTGAGTGCGGCGTGCGCGGTGGCCTGCGTGGACGCGGCGTACGCGGCGCTCGCCACGGCGCTCGGCTCCCGATGGGCATCTACCTCCGCCGACTGGGAGTCCTGGGCCCGGATCGGCTCGGCGGTGGTGCTGATGGTGGTGGCGGTCCGGGGGCTGCTCGGGCTGCGGCGGGCACCGGGCGGGCCGGCGGGCCCGGGCAGGGCGAACCGGGGCGGCAGGGCGGGCCGGGGCGGCGGGGCCTTCGTGGGCGCGGCGGGCGTGGGTGGGGCGGGGCCGGCGGGCCCTCCGGTCCGGGCTTTCCTGCGGTTCACCGCCCTGACCGCGGTGAATCCGACCACCGCGCTCTACTTCGCCGCCCTGGTCACGGGCGGTAGCGGCCCGCGGGGCGGCCCGGGTGGCGCGGCCTTCGTCGCCGGGGTGCTGGTGGCCTCGCTGCTCTGGCAGCAGGGGCTGGCGGCGGTGGGCGTCTCCGTGGGCGCGCGACTCTCGCCGCGGGCCCGGGCGCTCAGCTACTGCGTCGGGTACGGACTGGTCGTGTGCTACGCGCTGCGCATGGCGTGGCCACGCTGAGTGACAGGTGTGGGCGACGCCACGGGGGCGGCCCGCGGAACCGGGAACTCCGGTGGCGGTGGTGACGGTCCGTCGACCCGCCATCGCTCTGGGTCGACGGCGTGGGAGGCCTCACAGATGGGCAGGTGTGAGCGATGGCACGGAAATTGATCATTCGATCTTGGAAATGCGGTCAAACACGTAAATTTCGGGCACAGTTTCATGATCGATACCGCCGGTAACAGTCAACTGACCTGCGGCGTCCAAGAATTGCTTGAAGCCGCCCCGGGTGGGGCCGTAGCTTCATTGGCGGTGCAACGAGCACCACCCGGGTTCACCCCCGACGCACAGCCCGCCGACTGACCCCCGGCGCGAGGGCCGTGCCCGTTGACGCGACCGGCTCGAACAGGCCGTCGGCGAGCGAGGGTGGCCGGGGCGGCGCGGCACGTCCGACACGTGCCCGGCCGCCCGTCGAGTGAGGTGAGCGCGAAGGCCCTGCCAAGGGTCTGGTTCCGCCTGCCCGCCCGGGGCTTGTCGAGAGGACTTTCATGACGATCCGTAACGAGACCGCCGCTGCCACCACCAACACCACCACCGCCGGGAAGCGCCGCAGCCGTGCCCGTCTGGTGCTGGTCGGCGGGGCCGTCGCGGCCCTCCCGGTGGCCGGCCTCGTCACGGCCACCTCGGCCTCTGCCGCGTCCACCTCGACCTGGGACGCCGTCGCCCAGTGCGAGAGCGGTGGCAACTGGAGCATCAGCACCGGCAACGGCTTCTCCGGCGGACTGCAGTTCACCCCGTCCACCTGGGCCGCGTACGGCGGTACCGCCTACGCCTCGCAGGCCAACCAGGCCACCAAGGCGCAGCAGATCTCGGTCGCCGAGAAGGTGCTCGCCTCGCAGGGTCCCGGCGCCTGGCCGGTCTGCTCGGCGAAGGCCGGTCTGGCCAAGGGCGGCGCCCCGGCGGCCGTCGACACCGCCGCCCAGGCCGCCCCCAAGGCGCAGCAGCCGGCCAAGCCCGCCAAGCCCGCGCAGACCCCGCAGGCGAAGCAGGCCCCGGGCAAGGCCGCGCAGGGCGACCAGGCCCAGAAGTCGCAGAAGACCCAGTCCTGGAAGTCCCAGGACACCGCCAAGCCGGCCAAGCCGGCCGCCGCCGACCGGAACGGCTCCGGCGGCAGCTACACCGTCAAGAGCGGCGACACCCTGAGCGACATCGCGGCCAAGTTCAGCACCGACACCGCGAGCCTGCACGCCAAGAACGTCAAGGCGATCGGCGGCAACCCGGACCTCATCTTCCCGGGTCAGACCCTCAGCGTCTGACGCCCGCCCCGCACCTCGCACCGAGCGGCCGCCCCGTCCAGGGGCGGCCGCTCGGGCGCGTCGGTAGGGTCGACGCCATGCCCCGACTGATCGGTGACGGCGAGTTGACCAGCTCGGACGTGGTCGCCAACAACACCATGAACCGCGAGCGAGGGCTCAGCGGCGTCAACAGCTACACCCGGGAGCTGGGCTTCGACCCGGCCGGGTGGCTGGGCGGCCGCTGCGGCGCCCCCAGCTGGCTGGACCTGTGCAGCGGGGAGGGGCGGGCGCTCGTCGAGGCCGCCCACCGGCTGCCGACCGCGAGCGTGCTGACCGGTGTCGACCTGGTGGGCCCGTCGGCCCCGCCGGCCGCCCTGCCGGCGGGTGCGGCTCGGCTGGAGCTGGTGACGGCGGCGGTGGCGGACTGGGTGCCGGAGCGCGCCTACGACCTGATCACCTGTGTGCACGGACTGCACTACCTCGGCGACCAGCTCGGTGCGATCGCCCGTGCGGCGGCCCGGCTGGTGCCGGACGGGCGGTTCGCCGCGCACTTCGACCCGGATTCGGTGCGCCGGGCGGACGGATCGAGCGCCGCGCGCGCCGTCCTGACGGCGTTGCGCGCGGCTGGGTTCGAGTACCGGGCCCGGCGGCACCTGCTGGTGCTGGACGGTGGGCGGACCGTGCGCCTGCCGTTCGGGTACCTGGGGGCTGACCCGGCGGCCGGTCCGAACTGGACCGGCCAGCCCGCGGTGGCCTCGTACCACCGGGAACAGCCGATTGTTGAAGATTGAACGCGACGTCCGAATACCGCCGGACTCGTGGGCGGCGCCGGTCGAGGATTGAGTCATGTCCGCGAACGAGTCAAGGAGTTCTGACGATATGACGATGACCCAGCTTGCGAAGCTCGACGGCAAGGTGGCCCTGGTGACCGGCGGCAGCCGGGGGATCGGGGAGGCGGTGGCCCTGCGGCCGGCCGAGGACGGCGCCGACGTCGTGGTCACCTACCAGGGCAGTGCGGAGCGGGCCGAGGCGGTCGCGGTCAAGATCACCGGCATGGGCCGGCGCGGCTGGGCCGTCCGGGCGGACAGTGCCGACCCGCAGGCCGTCCGGGCCGTGGTCGAGGCCGTGGCCGAGCGCTTCGGGCGGCTCGACATCCTGGTCAACAACGCCGGCGTCGGCGTGCTCGGCCCGATCGAGGAGCTCACGCTCGACGACGTGGACCGGGTGCTGGAGGTGAACGTCCGGGCGCCGTTCCTCTACGCCCAGGCGGCCTCGGCCCACCTGGCCGAGGGCGGGCGGATCGTCACGATCGGCAGCTGCGTCGCGAAGCACGTGGCCTTCCCCGGTGCCACGCTCTACGGGACGAGCAAGGCCGCCATGATCGGTCTCACCAAGGCGCTCTCGCGCGAGCTGGGCCCGCGGGGGATCACCGCGAACGTCGTCCACCCCGGCCCGATCGACACCGAGCTGAACCCGGCGGACGGTCCGTCGGCGGAGTTCCAGCGCGGGCTGACGGCACTCGGCAGCTACGGCCGGGTCGAGGACGTCGCGGCCACCATCGCGCACCTCGTCGGTGAGGACGGCCGGTACATCACCGGCGCCGAGATCGCCGTGGACGGCGGCCTCGCCGCCTGATCGGGCGTGGTCCGGTCCGGTCGGGCCTGATCGGGCGTGGCCCGGCGTGGCCCGGCGTGGTCCGGCCCGTTCAGGGCGAGCGGTCGGCGGGCCGGTCGAACGGGGGCGACGGGCGGCCCGGCGCGGTGTTGCGCCGGGCCGGTGTCGGTCCCCCCGCTTACGATCGGCCGGTCCGACCGCCCGCCCCGAATCGAAGAGGTGTGCCATGACCGCAACGGAAGACCCGATCGACCTGCTCGCCCGGGCCCTCGCCCAGACCGCCGGGCTGATCGACGGCATCGGTGCCGAGCAGGGCATCCACCCGAGCACCTGCCGCTCCTGGGACGTCACCCAGCTCGTCAGCCACCTCCTGTTCGACCTACGGCAGTTCACCCTCCGGGCCGAGGGCGGCGACCCGGACTGGTCACGGCCCTTCGACCGGGTCGAGGGCGACTGGCTGCACGCCTTCGAGGCCGGCGCCGAAGAGCTGGTGGCCGCCTGGCGCGCGGCCGGCGACCTGGACGGCGTCATCGAACTCCCCGGGGGGAAGCACCTGCCCGCCCGCTTCCCGCTGGACCAGCAGATCGCCGAGTTCGCCGTGCACGGCTGGGACGTGGCCCGCTCCACCGGCCAGTCCACGGCCGGCCTGGACCAGGAGGTCGGGCGGGCCGCGCTCGACTGGGGGCGCGGCGCGCTGCGCCCCGAGTACCGGGGCAGCGAGGAGGAGCACCACTCCTTCGGCCCCGAGGTGGCCGCCCCCGAGGACGCTCCGGTCTACGACCGGTTGGCCGCCTTCTTCGGCCGGGACCCTGAGGCCCGCTGAGCCGCGGGCGGGGTGGCCGGTCGCCGGTGGCCGGCGCCCGGACCAACCGGCTCCGGCTCCCACCCGTACGGAATCCGGCAGGATCCGCTGATGACCCGATCCGCGGTGACTTTGCGCAAGCCCGTGCTCGACGACCGGCAGGCCGTGCACTCCCGGGGCCGGCCTTGAGGAGGCTTGTCGCTACCAGGCCTGGGGGCCGAACACCGAGGACCAGACGCGCGCGTTCGTGCAGACCGCCGTCGACGCCTGGTCGCACGCCCGTCAGCAGCGATACGTCTACGTCGCCCGCTTCGAGGGCGAACTCGTCGGCATGGGCGAGCTGCACATTCGCAGCCGTCGCCATCGGCAGGGCGAAATCGCCTACATCGTGCACCCGAGGGCCTGGGGGCGTGGCGTGGGCACGGCGATCGGACGGGAGCTACTGTCGCGCGGGTTCGGGGAGTTGGGGCTCCACCGGATCTACGCGACCTGTGACCCCCGCAACCTCGCGTCGGCCCGGTTGCTGGCCGGGCTCGGCATGACGTACGAAGGGCGGCATCGGCACACCGCGCTGATCCGGGACGGCTGGCGGGACTCCGAGATGTTCGGCATCCTCGAAGCGGAATGGCGGCCGAACCCCGGCGATGGACGGTGATCTCGCTGGTGCGGGCCCATTCGGGCAAGGGCGCGGCCACCGTTGTCGGCACGGGCCGGGCCGAGACGTTCCGGTTCGGCAGCGGTGTCGCCGGTCCGTCCCGGGCCGGGATCAGGGCGTGGGGCGCGGTGCGGGCCCGGCCGTGGCCGGGGTGGTGAACACGGGTACGAGTCCGGGTGCGAAACCGGTCGTCGCCGTGGGTGCCGGCGCCGCCTGGGCGGCGGCGGCCTTCTTGATCGCCTCGCGGATCCGCGGGTAGGTGCCGCAGCGGCAGATGTTCTGGATCCCGTCGATGTCGGCGTCGGTCGGCGCCGGGGTGCGGCGCAGCAGGGCGACGGCCGTCATGATCTGGCCGGGCTGGCAGAAGCCGCACTGGGCGACGTCGCACTCCAGCCAGGCCTCCTGGACGGGATGCAGGACCTCGCCGTCGGCGAGGCCCTCGATGGTGGTGACCGTCCGTCCGGCGCAGTCCTTGACCGCCGCCGTGCACGGCTGGAACTCCTCGCCGTCCAGGTGGCTGGTGCAGGCGCGGCAGACGCCGACCCCGCAGCCGTACTTGGGGCCGGTGACGCCGAGCTTGTCGCGCAGCACCCAGAGCAGTGGCATGTCGTCCGGCGCCTCGACGGTGACCGGCTGCCCGTTGAGGACGAAGGTGTGGCTGGGCATGGGGAGTCGGGCCCTTCGAAGAGGTCGGTGGCGGCGGCGGACCGGGGCCACCGGGGGAGTGCGGGCGGCGGGTTCAGAAGTCGAGCGGGAAGGAGCGCGGGGCGGTTCCGGTCGCGCGGGCGTAGGCGTTGGCGACCGCGGCCGAGGCCGCCGGGACGCCCAGCTCGCCCGCGCCGCCGGGTGGACCGCTCGGCGGCAGCAGGTGGATCTCGACCGAGGGCGGAGTGTCCCGCTGCCGGGCGTAGCGGAAGTCCGAGAAGCTGCCCTCGCGGACGGCGCCGTGGTCGATGTGGTTGCCGGCCCGGAGGATCACCGAGATGCCGTCGATCAGCGCGCCCGTCAACTGGGCCTCCAGACCACTGGGGTTGATCACGCGGCCCACGTCGGCGGCGATCACCGCCCGGGTGACCCGCGGCCGGCGGGGGTCGGAGGCGTCCAGCTCGACCAGGTAGGCGACCCGGCCGCCGTTCTCGTCGTGGTAGCCGATGCCCTGGGCCTGGCCGGCGGGCATCGGGCGGCCCCACCGGCCGGCCTGGGCGACCTTGTCCAGGACGGCCCGGCCCTGGGCGTCGCGCAGCCGGGCCCGGCGGAAGGCGACCTGGTCCTGGCCGAGCCGCCGGGCCAGTTCGTCCATCATGATCTCGTCGGCGACCCGGACGGTGCCCGAGTAGACCGAGCGCCAGCTGCCGGTGGGCACCTCCAGCGGCACCTCGGAGAGCAACTGGGTCGGGACGCCGACGTTGTACGGGTTCTTCTCACTGAGCAGGAAGAAGGCCTGGGCGAGGCTGATCCCGGCCACCGAGAGGTTGAACCCGGCGGCGGTGAGCGCCTCGCCGAGGCCGTGCCGGAAGTCGGTCCGCACGGTGGCGACCCGGTGTTCGTAGCTGAGCACCTGCCCCAGGCCGTAGGTGGCGCGCACCCGATGGTGGCTGGCGGGGCGCATCCGGCCGTGGCGCATGTCGTCGTTGCGGGTCCACATCAGCTTGACCGGGCGGCCCGCCGCCCGGGAGATCTGGGCGGCCTCCAGTGCGGCGTCGAAGAACAGCCGCCGGCCGAACGAGCCGCCGCCGCGCACCACATGGACGGTGACGGCGTCCTGCGGCAGGCCGAGTTCGGCGGCGATCGTCTGCTGGGCCACGATCGGGGTCTGCGACGCGAACCAGATCTCGGCCCGGTGGGGGCGCACGTCGGCGACGGCGGTCAGCACCTCCATGGGGGCGTGGTTGACGAAGGCGAAGTCGAACTCGCCGTCCACGTACTGGGTGAGCAGCGGCGGGACGAGGAACGGGGCGTGGGCGGCGCGGAGTCGGGCCCGGATGTCGGCGTCGGAGAGCGCCGCGACCGGACCGGGGTTCCAGGACGTGCGGAGCGCGTCGCGGGCCTTGAGCGCCTGGTCGAAGGTTTCTGCCAGGACGGCCACGCCGCTCGGGATCCGCACCACGCCGAGGACGCCGGGCATGGTGCGGGCGGCCGAGGCGTCCAGGGACTTGAGGGTGCCGTTGATGGTGGTCGGGCGGGCGACCACGGTCGGCACCGCGCCGGGGACGGCGAGGTCGCCGGCGTACTTCGCGCGGCCGGTGACGATGGACCGGGCGTCGATCCGCCCGGTCCGCCGGCCCACCAGGCGCTGCTGGTCGGCCGGCTTCGGGGTGGCGGGCACGGCCGGGACGGCCACGGCGGCTGCCTCGGCGGCGAGTTCGCCGTAACCGGCCCGACGGCCGTCGGGGGCGAGGACGGCGGAGTCGGCGGTGCGCAGCGTGTCGGCCGGCAGCGACCAGCGGCGGGCGGCGGCGGTGACCAGCCGGGCACGGGCGGCGGCGGCCGCCGCGCGGACCGGGTCGTACAGCGAGCGCACCGAGTTGGAGGCGCCGGTGAGCTGGTTGAACAGCAGGTCGGGGCGGCCGTCGGAGAGCGGGACGTCGACATCGCCGAGCCGGGCGTCGAGTTCGTCGGCGACGAGCATCGCGATGGTGGTGGTGAGGCCCTGGCCGACCTCCAGCCGGGGGAGGTGGAGCGCGGCGCGACCGCCGGGGGTGATCTCCAGGACCAGCAGGTGGGCGGTGGGCAGTCCGGCCACGATCAGCGCGTCGCCGAGGTCCAGGATGTCGGGGATGCCGGGCAGACCGAGCAACTGCGGTGCCTCGGCGGCCTGTTCGGCGGCGGCGTGGGCGGTGGCGGGTGCGGCGGCGTCGAGTCCGGCCCGGGCGGCGACGGTGAGGGTGGGGGCGGCCAGCAGATAGGTGAGGAAGCGGCGGCGGCCGGTGGGCCTGGCGGCACGGTCGGCGGCGGCCTGGGCGGCGGTGTCCCGCCCGCTGTCCGGGGATGCGGCGGAGGTGCTGATGGCAGGAGCCCTTCGAGCCGGGGTCGGCTCCGGCCGGGCGGCCTCGGCGGCCCCGGCCCCGGTGCCGGATCACGAACGCGGTCGAGCATAGGAGGGGGTTACTGGCCGGTCAACACGGGCACTTCGGGCCGGAACGGGCATCTGCGGGGATGTCGGATGGGGCGGATACGGACGGCACCGCAGGGCGTGGCGGCGGCCGCGGTACCGCTGTCCGGGTGACGGCCGGGCCTTGCCCGTACGGGGGTTCGCCGCTCGGCCGCGGGTCCGGCCCGGGGTGTCCGCGAGTCCGCCGGCGAGCGGGACCGCGAAGCCGCAGGAGGCGCCCGTGCGGGTGGTCGGAGCGGACCGGGGCGGCCCGCTCCGACCACCCGCGGGCGTCAGCCCTCCTCGGGCGCCGGGAACCCGAACCGCGCCAGCAGCTCGGCGGTGTCGAGCAGTTGGACACCGAGCCCGGCGACCTCGACCAGCCCCTGCTCGCTGGTGCGGGAGATCGCGTCGGGCACGGCCACCACCCGGTAGTCCCGCTCGCTGGCCTGGATCAGGGTAGCCCGGGGGCAGTTCGGGAAGTTGCAGCCGACGAGGACGACGGTGTCCACGCCGTGCCCCTCCAGCAGCTCCTGCAGGGGCGTCCGGTAGAACGCGCCCCAGCGCGGTTTGAAGATCGCGTACTCGCTCGGACCCAACTCCTGGGCCCGCCCGGCCAGCAGGAGCTCGGGGTCGAGCGGGGGCGCGCCGAGCGGGGCGAGCGCCGGGGCGAGCCCGCTCCCCTCGGAGCCGGGCGAGACCAGGTCGGTGCCGGAGGCCAGCAGCGTCCGGCGGACCAGGTCGGCGTTGCCGCCGCCCTTCTCGTACAGCCGGACGACGTGGACCACCGGGCGGCCGGCGGCGCGGAAGGCCTCGACCGTCCGGCGTACCTGCGGCAGCACCTCGGTCGTGCCGGGGATGCCGTAGGGGCTTTCGGAGAGGAAGTCCCGCTGCAGGTCGATGGTGACCAGGGCGGAGGACGCCGGGTGCGGGGCGAGGTGCGGGTCGGCCGTCGTCATGCCGCCTCGATCAGGTCGGCGAGGAAGCGCTGCTCGATCCGCTCGACCGTGCGGAAGTCGTCGACGCTGACTTCCTGGAGGTCGATGGTGCGGCCGGAGATGCTCTCCAGCAGGTAGATGAACTCAAGGAAGTCCAGGGAGTCGATGAGGCGGCCCTCGATGAGGTCCTCCTCGCGGTCGATCTCCCGGTCCAGCTCGGGGTTCTTGGCGTTGATCCACTCGATGATCTGCTGCATGACAGCTCCTGGGAGGTTTCGAAGGTGCGCCGGCGACGCGTCCGTGACGGAGTCCGCGGGGACGGCGCCGGCCCGGCAGGCGGTAGGACGGGCGGGCGGTACGGGCGGCGCTCAGGCGGTGGTGCCCCCGGCGCGGCCCACCAGGAGGCGGGCCGACTGCTCGGCGGTGGGCAGCACCTCGATGTCCGACAGCCCGGCCGCCGTCATCAACTCCGCCATCTCGGCGGTGGTGTAGCTGCGGCCGCCGCTCCAGAGGGCGAGGGCGGAGAGGTTGTGCAGGGTGGTGAAGACCGGCGCGGTGCGGGACTCCTCCAGGAAGTGGCCGTGCACCAGGACCCGGCCGCCGGTGCGCAGCGCCGCCGCCGAACGCCGCAGGATGGAGAGGCAGTTCTCCGGGCTCTCCTGGTGCAGCACGTTGGAGAGCAGCACGACGTCGGCGTCGGTGCCGAAGGCGTCCCGGTAGTAGTCGCCGGTCCGGGCGGTGATCCGGTCGGCCAGACCGGCCTCGCCGATCACCTTGCCCGCCAGCTCGGCCACCGGCGCGAGGTCGACCACCTCGGCCCGCAGCCCCTCCCAGACCCGGCAGAACGCGATGCTGTAGCTGCCCGCGCCGCCGCCGACGTCGATCAGCCGCCGGGCGTCCTCGGGCGGCAGCGCCCGGGCGACGGCCTCCGCCGTCCGGGAGTTGTACTCGTGCATGCCGAGGATGAAGTCCTCGACGTACGCCGGGTCGTCGGTGAGCCGGCCGCTGCGGTCCTCGACCGCGCGGCCCTGCTCCAGGGCCTGGCCGAGCCGGCCCCAGGGCTGGTACCAGCGGCCCATCACCCGGACCCAGCGCACCAGCGACTCCGGCGAGCCGGTGGTGAGCAGGCGCTCGGCGGTGCGGGTGTTGCGGTACCCGCCGTCGGGGTCCCGGGTCAGCAGCCGCAGGGCGGTCGCGGCGTCGAGCAGCCGCAGCGCGGAGTCCGCGGGGACGGCGCAGCGCTCGGCGACCTCGTCGACGCCCAGCGGGCCGTCGGCGAGTGCGTCGAACACCGCGAGCTCGACCGCGGCGATCAGTACCTGGGAGTGCCAGTAGCCGAACGCCAGCTGGCTGACCTGGGTCAGTCCGAGGTCCAGGGCCATGGGGTCACGTCCTTTCGGAGGGTCGGAGGGAGTCGGGGACCGCGTCGCCGGTGAGGGCGGCGTCGCCGGCGAGGGCGGCCCGGAACTCCTCGCGGAGCCGGGCGACCACCCGCCCGGCGGGCTCGACGGCCGTGATCCGCCCGCTGCCGAGGCCGGCGTAGCGGGCCATGGCGTCGATCCGGCCCTCGGCCTCGACGGTGGGGGCGGCCGCGGAGCCGCGCGGCACCGGACGGCGGACCCCCATCACGGTGGTCCAGGCGATCAGGGTGGCCGGCGGCGGCTCGGGCGAATCGGTGACCGGCCCGCGCAGGACCCGGTGCGGACGGCCGGGCCAGCCGATCGAGAAGCGGTCGGTGATCAGGGTGTCCGCGCCGGTCGCCGCGACGACGGCCGTCTTGTAGTCGTCGTGCGCGGCGGACTCCGCGGTGGTCACGAAGACCGTGCCGCACAGCGCCCCGCTCGCCCCGGCCCGGAGCGCGGCCAGCAGGCCGGCGCCGTCGGTGACGGCGCCGGACGCCAGCGCGGGCGGCTCCTGGTCGTAGGCGGCCAGCAGCTCGGCGAGCGGCCGGGTGCCGAGGTGGTGGCCGCCGGCCTCGGTGCCCTGCAGCACGACGGCGTGGGCGCCCAACGCCGCGGCGGCGGCCGCGTCCTCGGGCGTGCCGACCTGGACGACCAGCCGGTGGCCGGCGTCGAGCACCCGGCGGGCCTCGGCCTCCGGCGGCAGGCCGTAGCTGTTGAGCACGAGCTGCCGGTCGGCCGCCTCGATCAGCGCGCCGATCTGCTCCGGGAGCAGCCGGCCCGACACCTCGGGGATCAGATTGACGCCGAAGGTGCGCGCCGTGCGGCGGGCGGTGTCGCCGATCAGCTCGACGGCCAGCGCCCGGTCGCCCTTGTAGAGCGCGACCGTGCCCAGCGCGCCCGCCTCGCTGACGGCGGCCGCCAGGGCCGGTCCGGCGATGCCGCCCATACCGGCCTGCACCAGGGGGAACTCCACGCCGAGGGCGGCGGCGCCGCGCTCGGCCGCGGCGAGCACCCGGGCCCGCTCCCCGGTGTCAGGCGCGGACATCGCGCACCCGGGCCAGGGCCTTCTCGGCGGTGCCGTGGGCGAGGAGCATCGCGTGCACCCAGCGCTCGACGCCGAACGCGGTGCAGCTGCTGTGCGCGGTCTCGCCGCCCGAGGTGATGCCGAGCCGCTCGCCGAAGAAGTTGCGGTGGCGGTTGACCGAGGCGATCGCGGTGCCGTCGGTGGCGACGAACTCGTACTTCACCGGGTCCAGGGCCATCAGCTTCGCCCGGGAGCCGGTCCGGTCGTAGAACGGGTCGTTGGCGGGCTGGTACGACAGCTCGACGCCGAGGCGCCCGGCCAGCTCCTCGACGAAGACCCGGGAGGTGGCGAGGTGGTCGCGGGCACCGTCGGCCGAGCCGAAGTACACGACCTCGCGCATGTGGAAGCCCCAGAGCCGGCGCAGGCCGTCGTAGTGGTCCTCGTTGCGGAAGCAGCGGCCGACGGCGGTCAGCCGCAGCTCCTCGCCGACCTCCTGGCCCTCCAGCGAGAGCAGCACGCCGTAGCAGGTGGCCGAGGGCAGCACGTAGCCGGTGGGCTCGACGGGCTGCCGGCCGGCCTCCGCACCGGCCGCCAGCTCGTCGACGGCCTGCTCGGACAGGCGGGCCGCGAGCACCCCGAGGTGGGGGAAGTTCCGGAAGTAGTCGAGCTTGGCCAGGCCCTCGACGGGCAGCAGCGGCGGGCCCACCACGGCGGGCGCGGCGACCTGGTCGGCCAGGCCGGTGAAGAGCGCGTCGAGCTCCAGCAGCAGCGCGGCCCGGTCGGGGTCGAGGGCGACCAGGCCGGGGCCGGGGTCGCGCAGCCGGACGGCGGCGGGCTCTACGGTCGATGTCATGCGAGCGGTACCTCGTTCTCGTGGATGGGGCCGGAGGGCTGGTGGTTCCGGTGGTTCTGGCGGTTCTCGTGTGCCGGTGGTCCCGGCGGGGCCGAGGGCTCAGGCGGCCTTCGGTGCGAGCACGCCGATCCGGCGGTAGAAGGCGGTGGTGCGGCTGACGATCGCGTCGTGGACCGGCCCCCGGGCCGGGTCGGCCAGCAGGCGGGTGCGGAAGGCGAACGGGTCGGGGATGCCGGCGTCCCGGTAGACGTCCACGCTGTAGAGCTGCTGGATCGAGGCGTTGATGTACTTCTCGATGTACTGCCGGGCGGCGCTCAGCTCCTGCTCGTCGCCGGCCTCGCGCAGCCGGTCCCAGAGCGCCCGGACCAGCTGGGCGCCGAACGCGATGTGCCGGGACTCGTCCTGGTGGTGGACCCGGTTGATCGCCCGGATCGTCTCCGGCAGCGCGGTGTCACCGGCCATCTTGCTGTTGAAGTGGTCCACGATCTGCTCGAAGATCAGGATCCGGCTGAACACGATGAAGTTGTCGAACAGCGCGGAGTGCTTCCGGTCGCCGAAGCTCATCGCCCGGTTGGGGTAGAGCTTCCCGCCGTAGCGCAGGCAGAACTCGGCGAAGAACCACATGTGTTCGTTCTCCTCCCCCAGGAAGTGGTGGAAGAACGGCGTGGGGATCTCGTAGCCCGGGGCGTGGATGCGCGCCACGACCTCCTGCATCAGCTCGCGGATGCCGTGCACGTTCAGGCTGTAGAAGTTGACGCTCTCCCACTTGGCCAGCGTCAGGTACTGCTCGCGGGTGAGTTCGGCGGCCGCGTCGGTGCCGTGGACCGTCATCAGGTCCTCGCTCATCCACAGGGCGCCCTCGGGGATGCTCTCCGGCCAGTCGAAGGTCTGGTACGGGTTGTAGTACTCGTTCTCGGCGGCGGTGGTCAGGCGCTCGACGGCGGCGCTGACCTCCTCGTCCCAGATGGCGGGTGCGGTGCTGCTCATGGGTGCGTGCTCCTGTGCGACGGATGGCTTCTGGGGTACTTCGGGCGTACTCGGGCGTACTCGGGCGTACTCGGGCGTACTTCGGCCGGGCGTACTTGGGCGAACGTCGGGCGCGGTCCGAGGTACGTGGACGTACTTCGGGCGTGACCGGACCTACGCCGGGCGTACTTCGGCCGGGCGTACTTCGGTGGTGTGGGGAGGGAGGTCGGGTCAGGAGCCGGCGACCGGGAGGGTGTCCAGGCCCGGCAGGCCGGCCGCGCTCTCCACGAGTAGCCGCTCGAAGGCGCGCAGCAGGCGCTCGATCTCCGGACGGGGGATCAGCGCGGTGTCGGCCATCAGGTACAGCAGGCAGGTGTCCGGCTCGTAGGTGGTGTGCACGAAGAAGTCGGCGTCCTGGCGCTCCCAGGTGCCGATCAGCGAGACCTCGGTCTTCCCGGTGAGCGCCTGCAGCTGCTCCGCGGAGCCGTCGGTGGCCGGCAGCCGCTCCCAACGGTCGTGCAGGCGGACGTCGTTGAAGAAGGACGCGAGCCGCAGGGCGCCGCCGCTCGCCTCCCGGGCCGCGTCGATCACCCCGTCGACCACCAGCGGGTCGTACTGCGCGAAACGGTAGGCGTTCATGCCGGCGAGGAAGGTGGCGCGGATGACCTCCTCGAAGGTCGGCCGGGCCACGTCCAGCGAGAACAACGCGTTGGCGGTCATCGCGGCCACCAGACGGCGGCTGCGCTCGTCGTGCCGGTTGACGGCGATCAACTGCAGGACGGCGGTGCTGTTCCCGGTGTACGCGCCGAGCAGCGCGGCCGTCCCGGCGAGCAGGACGGTACCGGTGCTGACCCCGCAGCGGTCGGCGAGCGCACTGGCGGCCACCGCTGTGGCGGGCGAGTCCATGCGCAGCCGGACGAACCGCTCGGCGGCGTCCGTGACCGGGGAGGCCTCGCCCGCGACCGGCGGGAACCGTGCGGCCGGGAACATCGTGGGCGGCAGGCCCGCGAGGCTCCGGCGCCAGTAGTCGACCGAGGCGGCGCCGCGGGCGGCGCCCGGGCCCTCGGTCTCGAACCCCGCCTGGTCCAGCGGCTGCCAGGCCGGCGGCTCCGGGTCCTGCCCGGCGAGCAGGTCGCGCAGGTCCTGCTCGACCTGCTGCACGCCCCAGAAGTCGACGCCCAGGTGCGAGAAGACCAGCGCGACCTGGACCGGCTCGCCCTGCTCCGTCACCACGGCGCAGCGGAACGGCCACTCCTCGCGGTGCCGGAAGGGTTCGGCCGCCAGCGCCCGGGACACCTCGTCGGCGACCGTCGCGCCCTCGCCCGGCGGGGCCTCGTGGACGGGGACGGCCAGCTCGCCGGAGGCCGACACGTGCTGCACCGGCCCCTGCCCGGTCTGCTCGAACCGGGTGCGCAGTGCCTCATGGCGCGAGAGCAACCGGCCCAGTGCGTCTTCAATCTGATGGAGCGTCAGACTCGTTGGTGCGGACACGACCCGGGGGATGTTGTAGTAGTGGGCGCCTTCGTCGAGCCACTGGATGGACTTCCAGATGGCGCGCTGACCCCAGGTCATCGGGGCGCTCCCGGTCCGGTCCCCGTGGAACCGGAGGGAGCCGACACGACGTTGTTCCATGCCTATGCCTCTCGGGGCTGCGCCGCGTCAGCGGCGCGGTCGGTTGACGGCGTGGTGCGGTGCGGTGATGCGGTGGGGCTGCCGCGTCCTCGGCCGGGCGCCACGGCAGTGGGGCGCCTCGGGGGTGCGGTGCATCGCTCGGGGACGTGCGGGCGGGCCCGGTCGACCGCCGTACGCGGCCGGCCCGGCGGAACGCGAGGCGGGAGCGGTGCGGCGTGAAGTCCGGTGGAGGGTGGGACGCCGCGGAGGGTGGGGCTGGCTGTGGGCCTCGCCCTCGGTCCGGCTTCCAGAGGTGCGGGGCCACCGATCGGGCGGCGGCCCACGTCGACCCCGGTCCGAGGTGAAGGACGGAGACACCGACCCGGCCGGCCGGTTTGCTCCCTTCCGCTTCGGACCCTAGCGACCACCGCTTCGGGTTGTCCAGCATCTTCCGGCGGCCCGCGCCGCCCCTCGGCCGGGCGGGCCGAACCACCCGGCCCGCCCGGAACCGGCAGTTCCACGAATTCCTTGACGTGACCACTGGTCTAGTCCAAGCTGATCGCGGCGCACGATCATGAGCAGCAGCGGAACAAAATCGGTTGTCACCCACGCCCGCCGCTCCGCCGACCGCCCGGGTACCCCGTGGCTCCTGCTCGCGCCGAACCGCACAGCCGCCGGTCCTGCTTCGGGGTGTCTTCCAGCACCGGTACGAACGACCGCGGTCGACGACGCGTCACGCGTCCGCTCCCTTCCTCGCCGGCCCGGCAGTCCGCCGGTTCCGTCCGTCCTTCCGGTCCACGTCCTGTCGTTCGCCCTGCACGTCGTTCGCCCGGCTCGTCGGGCCGGTGCCTCACCGGTCCGCCGGCTTCGTCAGCACACTTGTCCACGGGGGTTTTCAAGGTGTCGTCATCCGTTCCGTCTGCCGACGCCGGCTGGCTCGGCAGCCGCGTCAGGCGCTGGCGCGCCGTCGTCGAGCTGCTGCGCCATGCCGGCGCCGGCCTGCTCGTGTCGGGCGCCGTGGTCCACCTCGTGGTCGGGCTGCTGCCGATCGCGTTCATCGCCTGGACCAGCCGGGTCATCGCGGACATCCCGGCCGCCGCGGCGGCCGGGGGCACCACGGGAGCGGACTGGGAGAAGGTCGCCGCGGCGCTCGGCATCGCCGTCGGGGCGTTCGTGCTGCAGCAGTTGCTGACCCCGTTCCAGACCGTGGTCAGCGAGGTGGTCACCCGCCGGGTGGACGGCGCCTGCATCGGCCGGCTGATGGACGGCGCGCTGAACGACCTGCCCGCGGCGGAGCTGGAGCGGCAGGACGTGCTCGACCTGCTCTCGGACGCCCGCAGCGCCTTCGACCGGGCCCGGCCCACCCCGGGCGACGCCGCCGCCGGAGCCCTGGCGCTGATCGCCCGCTACGCCCAACTGGCGGGCGCCGCCGTGATGGTGGCGGTCACGCTGGGTGTCCTCCCCGGGGTCATGGTGGCCCTCACCGCCCTGGTCATCCGCTTCGGCCAGCGCGGCTCGCTGGGCCGCTTCGCCACCCTGCTGGGCTCGCTGGCCGGCCCGCGCCGCCAGGTCGGCTATCTGCGGCGGGCCGCCGGCGGGCCCGAACTCGCCAAGGAGACGCGGATGCTGGGGCTGCTGCCCTGGCTGCTCTGCCGTCACGAGCGGGAGGCCCGCGAATACCTCGAACCGCTCTGGACCGGGCGCCGCCGGCTGCTCTTCTGGCCCTTCGTCGGCCTCGCGGTGGTCGGTCTGCTCGGCGGCGGCACCGCGCTCGTGGTCCTGGCCCGCAGCGGGGTCGACGGCGCGCTGTCGCTGCTCCAGCTCTCGGTGGCGCTCCAGGCCGTGCTGATCCCGATGCGCTTCGGTGTCTACTTCCCGGAGAGCGACGTCCAGACCCAGTACGGGCTGGCGGCCTACGACTCCCTGGTCCGCTTCGAGGCCCTGGCCCGCGCCCGCGTGCCCGCGCGGCCCGGCGTCGGCCCCGCGTCGGACTCCGCCGGGGCCTCGCCCGCCGGGACCTCGCCCGCCGGTATGTCGCCCACCGGGGCCTCGCCCGCGATCGACGGTCCGATCCGCTTCGAGAACGTCGCCTTCCGCTACCAGGAGGACGGCCCCGACGTGCTGCGCGGCCTGGAGCTGGAGCTGCGGCCGGGCCGGTCGACCGCGATCGTCGGCCTCAACGGCTCCGGCAAGACCACCCTGGTCAAGCTGCTGGCCGGGCTCCACGAGCCGACCGAGGGCCGGGTCACCGCCGGCGGCACCGACCTCGCCGGGCTGCCCGCCGAGGCGTGGCAGCGCCGGATCGCCGTCATCTTCCAGGACTTCACGCGCTACCAGCTCACCGCCGCGGAGAACATCGGGATGGGCCGGCCGGAGCTGCTCGGCGACCGCGAGGCACTGCTCGCCGCCGCCGAACGGGCCGGAGCGGCCGAGATCGTCGCGCGGCTCCCGAAGGGCCTGGACACCGTCCTGTCCACCCAGTACGAGGGCGGCAGCGACCTCTCCGGCGGGCAGTGGCAGCGCATCGCGCTGTCCCGCGCCCTGCTCGCGGTGGACGCCGGCGCCTCGCTGCTGATCCTCGACGAGCCCACCGCGCAGCTCGACGTGCGGGCCGAAGCGGCCTTCTTCGACCGCTTCCTGGAGATGACCGAGGGCATCACCAGCGTGATCATCGCCCACCGGTTCTCCAGCGTGCGCCGCGCGGACCGGATCGTCGTGCTGGCCGACGGCGGCGTGGCGGAGAGCGGCACCCACGAGCAGCTGATGGAACTCGACGGCCGCTACGCCGAGCTGTTCAGGATCCAGGCGGAGCGGTTCGCGCGCGACGAGGAATCCGGCGACGGCCCGACCGACGCGCAGGACCCGGACGGACAGGAAGAGGACCGCACCATGCGCCCGGTGGGTGCCCGATGACCACACTGTTCCACGCCGTGCGCCGGCTGCTGAGGCTCGCCGTGCACTGCGATTCCCGCCGGCTGACCCACGCCGTTCTGCTGATGACCGTCGGCTACCTGGCCACACCGCTGATCGCGGTCAGCCTCAAGGAGCTGACCACGGCCGCGATCGACGGCACCGGCTCGGCCGCCACCTGGCTGGCGCTGACCACGGCGCTCCTGCTGGTCGTCGAACTGACGATGAATCACTTCGCCCACCTCTCCTACTTCGAGCTGGGTGAGCTGGAGGAGCTCAGCCTGCAGGCCGAGGTGATCTCGCTCGCCCACGGCGACCGCGGCCTGGAGAAGCTGGACCGCGCCGACGTCGCCGACGCCCTGACCCTGATCCGCGAGGAGCTGCCGCGCACCCGCGCCGCGCTCGAAGCCGTACTCCAACTCGGCGGCCTGGGGCTTCAGATGGCCGTCACCGCCGTCCTGCTCGGACTGCTCAACCCGTGGCTGCTGCTGCTCCCGCTGTTTGCCGTGGTGCCCGTGCTGGTCGGCAACCGGGCCCAACTCCTGGTCGATCGGGGCAAGGAGGCCACCGCGCCGGAGAACCGGCTGGGCCGGCACCTGCTCGAACTCGCCACCACCCACGCCTCCGTGAAGGAGGTGCGGCTGTCCGGCGCCGCGTCGGTGCTCATCGAGCGCCACGGCCGCGACTGGCGGCGCGCCACCGGCACTCTGGCCCGCGCCCACGCCAAGGCCGGACTGCTGCGCGCGATAGGGCAGTTGGCCTTCGCCGCCGCGTACGGTGGTGCGATCTACCTGGTCGCCCGGCAGACCGTGAACAGCGGCGCCGGCGCCGGCATCGGCGACGTCATCCTGGTCATCACGCTGGCCGCGCAGGTCAGCCTGCAGGTCTCCAGCGCGCTCACGCTGCTCTCGGTGCTCCAGGGCGCCGGCCGCACCCTGCAGCGGCTGGACGGGCTCCGCGAGCCGCGCCGGGAGGAGGCGGCGGGCGGCGCCGTCCCCGAGGCCATGACGGCCGGCATCCGCCTGGAGGGCGTCACCTTCCGGTACCCCGGCCAGCAGCGGGCCGTCCTGGACGACGTCACCCTGGACATCCCGGCGGGCGCGGCGCTCGCCGTGGTCGGCGAGAACGGCGCCGGCAAGAGCACCCTGGTCAAGCTGCTGTGCGGCCTCTACCGGCCCACCTCCGGCCGGATCCTGATCGACGGCGTCGACCTGGAGGAGTGCGACCCGCAGCTCTGGCAGCGCCGGGTGGCCACGCTGTTCCAGGACTTCGCCCGGCTGGAGCTGAGGCTGCGGGACAACGTGGGCATCGGGGACCTGGAGCGGCTGGACGACGACGCGGCGCTCACCCGGGTTCTGGAGAGCGCCGACTGCGGCCCGGCGCTGGCCCGGGTCGACGGCGACCTCGACGGGCTGCTCGGCCGCGGCTACGGCGACGGGGCCGAACTCTCCGGCGGCCAGTGGCAGAAGCTCGGCCTGGCCCGGGCCCTGCTGCGCCGCCGCCCGCTGCTGGTGGCGCTCGACGAACCGGCCTCCGCCCTGGACGCCACCGCCGAGCACGCGCTGTTCGAGCACTTCGCCGACCTCGCGGCCCAGGCCCGGGCGGACACCGGAGCGGTCACCCTGCTGGTGTCGCACCGCTTCTCGACGGTGCGGATGGCGGACCTGATCGTGGTGTTGGAGGGCGGCCGGGTCTCGCAGGTCGGCAGCCATGCCGAACTCGCCGCCGCGGAGGGCCTGTACGCGGAGCTCTACCGTCTGCAGGCCCGCGTCTACCGCTGAGCTCTGCCGTCGGCGGGTCCGAGTTCGCCGCTGGGCTCTGCCGTCGGCGGGTCCGCGTTCGCCGCTGGGCCGACGGCCCGGTCCCGCCCGCTTCGCCGGGGCCGGGGCCGGGGCCGGACCGGCCCCGGCGGCGAAGTGGCCCACTCCTGTGCCATACCACTGGCCCTGTTGGCCGGTCCACCCGCTCCCTAGCATTGATCCTGTCAGTGCGACCGAGCGGCCGACGGCCGCCCGACCCGGGAGAGCTGTGTCGATTCGATCCGTCCCACCGGCAGGGGCCCGGCGGACCCTCGCCGCCGCCCAGTTGATCAGCTCGATCGGCGACGGCGCGTACTTCACCTGCTCGGCGCTGTACTTCACCCACGTCGTCGGCCTCTCGCCCGCCCGGCTCGGCCTCGGCCTGGCCGTCGCCTGGGCGATCGGCTCGCTGGCGGGAGTCCCGCTCGGCCACCTCGCCGACCGGCGCGGGGCGCGGGGCACGGCGGTGCTGCTGGCCCTGGCCACCGGTGCGGCCGTCGCCTCCTTCCTGGTCGTCCACTCCTTCGCGGCGTTCCTGCTAGCCGCCTCCGTGTACGCCACGACGCAGTCCGGGCTCACGGCCGCGCGCCAGGCGCTGGTCGGCGGCCTCGTTGCGCGCGAGGAGCGCACCGAACTGCTCGCCCGGCTGCAGTCCACCCTCAACGCGGGACTGGCGCTCGGCGCGGCCCTCGGTGGCGTCGTCCTGACCGTCGGCACGCGGACGGCCTTCCTCGCCGCCTTCCTGGTGACCGCGCTGGGCTTCCTGGGCGCCGGACTGATGATGCTGCGACTGCCCGCGGTGGCGCCCGGCCGGGACCGGACCGGCGCCGCACCCCGGCTGGAGGTGCTCTCGGACCGGCCGTTCGCGGTGGTGACCCTGCTCAACACCGTCCTGCTGCTGCGGATGCCCCTGCTCAGCCTGGTGATCCCGCTCTGGATCGCCGAACGGGCGCCCGGGCTCGGCTGGTTGGGATCGGGCCTGTTCGTCCTCAACACGGTCGGGGTGATGCTCTTCCAGGTGCGGGTGGCCCGCCGGGTCACCGGACTGCGGACCGCCTCGCGGGCCGTGCGCGAGGCCGGCGTGGTCCTGCTCGTCTCCTGCGTGGTCTTCGCCGTGGCCGCCGCCGCGGGCCTGCCGCCCTGGGCGCTGGGCGGGCTGCTGGTCGCCGCCGCGGCGCTCCAGGTGGCCGGTGAGCTGCGGCAGTCGGCCGGCTCCTGGCAGATCGCCTTCGACCTGGCGCCGGCCCATCAGACCGGCCAGTACCAGGGGTTCTTCGGCTCGGGTGTGGCCGTGGCACGCACGGTCGGGCCGCTGCTGCTCACCACGCTGCTGCTGAGCTGGGGCACGCCGGGCTGGCTGCTGCTGGGCGCACTGTTCGCGGCGGCCGGTTGGGCGATGGGGCCGGCGGTGCGTTGGGCGGAGCACCGCCGCCCGGGAGCGGTGGCGGCGCCACCGGCGGCGCGGGCGCTACCCGCGCGAATCTGACGGGACATCACCAGCGGGCGGGCGCTGTCCGGATGGTGAGGGGGTGCGGACGGCCCGCGGCGGATTTTGCGCCAGATCCTGTTCCGATAACGGAAATTGCCGGACAGATGGCGTCGCACCAGAAGAATCCACGGTGGTACGTGGTCTTCCCCTCCCGAGGAGCGGCTGCCAGGCTGACCGGGTTTGCAGAACCGGAGGAGGTTACGTGTCCCGTATCACCAGTCTCGCGCTGGCGGTCGCCAGCGCGTTCGCGCTCGTCGCCGGCACCACCGCCGCCGCCTCGGCGGCACCCGACCCGGTCGCGGCGGCCGCCGAGGCCCGGGTCGACCCGGTCGCCTGGGCACCGTGCAATCCCGACCCGTCCAAGCCGGACCCCGGGATATACGACTGCGCCGTCTACCCGGTGCCGCTGGACTACGCGCACCCGTCCGGCGAGAAGATCGGCATCGCCATGATGCGCCGGCGCGCGGGTGACCCGGCGAAGCGGATCGGCTCACTGTTCCTCAACCCCGGCGGCCCGGGCGGCAGCGGCTACCTCTGGGCGACCACGACCCGCTTCGAGCCCGAGGTCCAGGCCCGGTTCGACCTGATCGGCTTCGATCCGCGCGGCGTCGGCCTGAGCAACCCGCTGAAGTGCTTCGGCACCGACGAGGAGGCCAACGGCGTCTTCGACCGGCTGACCGGGGTGCCCGTCACCAAGGCCGAGATCGACGGCACGCTGGCCGCCACCCGGGACTACACCGACGCCTGCGACCGCAACGCCGGACCGCTGATCGAGCACATGTCGACCGAGAACGTGGTCCGTGACCTCGACCGGATGCGCCGCGGGGTCGGCGACCGCCAACTCTCCTTCGCCGGCTTCTCCTACGGCACGCTGATCGGCGCCACCTACGCCAACATGTACCCCGACAAGGTCCGCGCGGTGATCATCGACGGCAACGTCGACCCGAACCTGCGGCTGCACGACGGCCTGGAGTACGACCGGCAGCGCGCGAACGGCTTCGAACTCGCCCTGGACGAGTACCTGAAGCGCTGCGAGGCGGCCGGTGCGCCGCGCTGCGCCTTCGGCGCGGGCGACACCCGGGCGAAGTTCGACGCGATCCGCGACCACCTGCGCACCTCCCCGGTCACCCTGCCGAACGGCACCCGGGTGACGCTGTCCAGCTTCACCAGCCAGGTCGCCAACGCGCTCTACGCGCAGAGCCGGCAGGCCCCGCTGGCCACCTCGCTGCAGGCGCTGGACGACGTGCTCCGCCAGCAGAAGGCCCCGTCCCTGGCCGTCCCGAAGAACGCGGCCGACGCCGACCCGCTGGCGGTGACCGTGCCCGCCGCGCTGCGCGAGGCCCCGGCGGACACCCCGTACTCGGCGGACGACTCCTACTACGGCGTCAACTGCCAGGACAAGCCGTACCCGTCCAACCCGCGGGCCTTCGTCAACGCGGCCCGCTCCTGGGAGCGCGACGCGCCGACCTTCGGGCGCTACCAGGCCTTCGACGCGCCCGCCTGCGCGACCTGGCCGGCCCCGGCGCGCGACGTCGAGCGGTACACCGGCCCGTGGAACCGGCGCACCGCCACCCCGGTGATGGTGATCGGCAACCTCTACGACCCGGCCACCCAGTACACCTTCGCCAAGCGCATGCAGCGCCAGCTCGGCAGCGCCGTCCTGGTCAGCGTCGACGTGATCGAGCACTGCGCGGTCGGCCGGAGCAAGGAACTGAACAAGCTGGTCACCTCCTACCTGGTGAGCCGGCAGGTGCCGGCTCCCGGCCAGCTCCTCAAGCCGGACGCCGAGGCCTTCCCGCCGGTGGCCTGACCCCGCCGGGTCGGCAGGCAGCCGACGGGCGACCGGCCCCCCGTCCGTGCGGCGGGGGGCCGGTGCGCGGTCCGGCCCCGGCCCGGGGGAGGGGCCGGTGCTCGGGCCGGCTCGGGCATGGCGTAGGTTTCCCTTCGGAACTGAGTCAGTACTGAAAGGGAACTCGCGATGACCACGGAGACCGGCCGGCCGACCCCGCAGCAGACCTGGACCGCCGTCGACGGCTACTTCAACGGCCTACTGGTCGAGGAGGACGCCGCCCTGCTCGCCGCCGTCGCCGACAGCGAGGCGGCCGGGCTGCCCCCGCACCAGGTGGCACCCAACCAGGGCAAGCTGCTCGCCCTGCTGGCCCGCGTGCACGGCGCCCGCCGGGTGCTGGAGATCGGCACCCTCGGCGGCTACAGCACCATCTGGCTCGCCCGCGCGCTGCCCGAGGGCGGCCGGGTGGTCACCCTGGAGGCCGACGAGCGGTGCGCCGCCGTCGCCACCCGCAACCTCGAACGGGCCGGGCTCGCACCGGTCGTGGACCTGCGCACCGGCCCGGCGCTGGACACCCTGCCGCAACTGGAGCAGGAGGGTGCCGAGCCCTTCGACCTGGTCTTCATCGACGCCGACAAGCCCAGCAACCCCGACTACCTGGAGTGGGCGCTACGGCTCACCCGGCCCGGCAGCCTGATCATCGGCGACAACGTGGTCCGCGACGGCGCCGTCACCGACGGGACCAGCACGGACCCCCGCGTCCAGGGCGTGCGCCGCTTCACCGAGCTGATCGCCGCGCACCCCCGGCTGACCGCCACCGCCGTCCAGACCGTGGGGGAGAAGGGCTACGACGGCTTCGTCGTCGCGCTGGTCACCGCCTGACCGGCGGGGCCCGTCCGGACGCGCGGGGGTCTCCCCCGGCGGCCCGTGGTTTGACAGGGTGGGGTCGGCGCGGCCGCCGCCCGGGACCGGCCCGGACGGACCGGCCCCAGGAGAGGACGGCGACCGGTCATGACGGGGCAGCAGTTCGGGGACTACCAGAACGAGATCTACTTCGACGCGCTGTTCGGCAGGCAGCCGAAGCTCCCGATGGCCTTCGCCGAGCTGGCGGCGCGTGCCGAGGCCGCGCTGCCGCCGACGCTGCTGTCCTACGTGGCCGGCGGCGCCGGTGACGAGCGGACCCAGCGCGCCAACGCGGCCGCCTTCGACCGGTGGGGCCTGGTGCCCCGGATGATGGTCGGCGCCGCGCGGCGCGACCTGTCGGTGGACCTCCTCGGAATGCGGTGGCCCGCACCGCTGTTCCTGGCGCCGATCGGCGTGATCGGCCTCTGCGCCCAGGACGGCCACGGCGACCTCGCCGCCGCCCGGGCCGCCGCGCGCACCGGCGTGCCGATGGTGGCCTCCACCCTCTCGGTCGACCCGCTGGAGCAGGTCGCCGCCCAACTCGGCGACACCCCGGGCCTGTTCCAGCTCTACACCCCCACCGACCGGGCGCTCGCCGAGAGCCTGGTGCGCCGAGCCGAGGAGGCCGGCTACCGGGGCATCGTGGTCACCCTGGACACCTGGGTGACCGGCTGGCGCCCGCGCGACCTCGCCACCGGCAACTTCCCCCAGCTGCGCGGGCACTGCCTGGCCAACTACACCTCCGACCCGGTCTTCCGGGCCCGCCTCGCCAAGGCCCCGGAGGAGGACCCGGGCGCCGCCGTGCTGGAGTGGGCGGGTGTCTTCGGCAACCCGCTCACCTGGGCCGACCTGCCCTGGCTGCGCTCGCTCACCGAGCTGCCGCTGATCCTCAAGGGCCTCTGTCACCCGGAGGACGTCCGCCGCGCCCGGGACGGCGGCGTGGACGGCGTCTACTGCTCCAACCACGGTGGCCGGCAGGCCAACGGCGGCCTGCCGGCGCTGGACGCGCTACCCGGCGTGGTCGAGGCCGCCGACGGCCTGCCCGTGCTCTTCGACTCCGGTGTGCGCAGCGGCGCCGACGTGGTCAAGGCACTCGCCCTCGGCGCCACGGCGGTCGGCGTCGGCCGCCCGTACGCCTACGGCCTGGCCCTCGGTGGCGAGGACGGCGTGGTGCACGTGCTGCGCTCGCTGCTCGCCGAGGCCGACCTGATCATGGCGGTGGACGGCTACCCGACGCTCGCCGACCTGCGTGCCGAGGACGCCCTGCGCCGGGTGTGGAGCTGACGACGAGCCGCCGGGCCGTGGAGGGGGGCCAGGATCGGCAGGGCCCGCTGCTCGTCCTGGCGGACACGGTGGCGCTCGGCAAGGGAGTGCGGCCGGCGAAGGTGGTTCGCACCGGTGTGAGGCGACGCGAATCGTGTACTATGTCATCCCTATGATGACAAGCATCCAGTCATCGAAAGGGTGACAAGATGGACGGCCAGGACACCGGCGCGGCCGGGGTGGGGCCGGCCTCGTTCCTGGCCGCCGCCGCCGCGCTGGGCACGATGGACGCCGCCGCCCGCACCGCCCGCCACGCACCTCCGGACGACACCGGACAAAACGATCCGCAGCAGGCCCTTTCCGCACTCCTGCTGCTGCGCCACCTGCGCGCGGAGCTCGCCGACTGGGAGTCCGGCCTGATCGAGACCGCCCGCGACGCGGGCGCCACCTGGGCCGAGCTCGCCGAACCGCTGGGCGTCCAGAGCCGCCAGGCCGCCGAACGCCGCTACCTGCGCCTGCGCCCCAACGCTGACGCCGGCACCGAGGCGGGCAGCACCGGCGAGCAGCGCGTCCAGGCCACGCGCAGCCAGCGCGCCGCCGACCGCGCGGTGGCCACCTGGGCCCGCGACAACGCCGCCGACCTGCGCCGCCTCGCCGGACAGATCGGCGCCCTGGACGGCCTCGGCCCCCAGGCAGCCCCCGCCGTCGAACGCCTCCTGGAGGCACTGGGCCACCACGACCCTGCCCGTCTGCTCGCCCCGCTCGCCGAGACCCGGCCCCTCCTGGAGGCGGCCCACCCGAAGCTCACCGACCGCCTCGATCAGCTCACCGCCCGCGCCGACCAGCTGCGGGACGACAGCGCTCGGCAGCGCCGCACACCGCCAGCCGGCCCGTGACCGCGCCGGGCAGGCCGCTGCCGGTCCGCGACCCGCACGCCAGTGGCCCCGCGCCCACCGTCACCACCGGCGACGGCGACGGCGGCGTGGTGGTGCCGGACCTGACGGGCTCGTCGGTTCCGGTGGCCCTCGTCGAGCAGGCCCTGGCCGCCGCCGCCGTCGCCGCCGTCGCGGCCGACGACGCGGCCGGCGGGATCGTGCGCGTCGACCGGTACAGCACGCGCCCGGACCCGCCCGTGGTCCGCTACGGCGCGACGCTGGAGTGCCGAGACGGCTGGAAACTCTTCCTGTCCTGCGACGGCATCGCCCGGCCCGGCCACACCCGCCCCGAGCAGCCCTACCAGCCCCTCAGCCACATCTGAACACCCCGGGGCCGGCCACGCGGTACACCCGCCGGCCCCGGGGGCCTGACCGGATACGAACCCTTTCCACCACTCGAAGGAGAAGCCTCCCGTGGCCAGTCCGACCCAGACGCTGGAGTTCCAGGCGGAGACCCGCCAGCTGCTGCAGCTGGTGATCCACTCGATCTACTCCAACAAGGACATCTTCCTGCGCGAGCTGATCTCCAACGCCTCCGACGCCCTCGACAAGCTCCGCCTGGAATCCCTCACCGACTCCACCCTTGAGGCCTCCGACCCGCACATCGTCCTGGAGGTCGACAAGGACGCCCGCACCCTGACGGTGCGGGACAACGGCATCGGCATGACCCGCGACGACGTCGTCGACCTGATCGGCACCATCGCCAAGTCCGGCACCGCCGGCCTGCTGGCGAAGATCAAGGAGGCGAAGGACGCGGACGCCGCGCAGCACCTGATCGGCCAGTTCGGGGTCGGCTTCTACTCGGCGTTCATGGTCGCCGACAAGGTCACCCTCCACACGCGTCGCGCCGGCACCGAGCAGGGCACCGTGTGGGAGTCCGACGGCGAGGGCACCTACACGATCGCGGAAGTCGAAGGTCTGCCGGTGGGCACCTCGGTCACCCTGCACCTCAAGGCCGAGGACAGTGAGGACGGGCTGGGCGACTACCTGGCCCGGTGGAAGATCCGGCAGATCGTCAAGCAGTACTCGGACTTCATCCGCTGGCCGATCCGGATGGCCACCGAGCCCGGCAGTACCACTGCCGACGACAGCGCCGACGCCGACGCCGACGGTGTGGCTGCGGGCGAGCCGGAGACGCTGAACTCGATGAAGGCGCTGTGGGCCCGTCCTCGCAGTGAGGTGACCGAGGCCGAGTACAGCGAGTTCTACCAGCAGATCAGCCATGACTGGCAGGCCCCGGCCGAGACCGTTCACATGCGCGCCGAGGGTACCTTCGAGTACGAGGCGCTGCTGTTCATCCCCGCCCAAGCCCCGTTCGACCTGTTCTCCCGGGACACGAAGCGGGGCGTGCAGCTGTACGTCAAGCGGGTGTTCATCATGGACGACTGCGACGCGCTGATGCCGAACTACCTGCGGTTCGTCAAGGGCGTGGTGGACGCCCACGACCTGTCGCTGAACGTCTCCCGCGAGATCCTGCAGCACGACCGCCAGATCACCGCCGTGCGCCGGCGCCTCGTCAAGAAGGTCCTCGGCGCTCTCAAGGACATGCGGACCAAGAACGGCGAGACCTACGCGAAGGTGTGGGAGCAGTTCGGCCGGGTCCTCAAGGAGGGCCTGATCGAGGACCGCGACAACACCGACGCCCTGTTGGAACTGGTCAGCGCCGCCTCGACCTATGACGCGGAGAAGCCGACCACGCTGCGCGACTACGTCGCGCGGATGAAGGACGGCCAGGACACCATCTACTACCTGACCGGCGAGAACCGGGCGATGGTGGAGAACTCCCCGCACATGGAGGCCTTCACCGCCAAGGGCTACGAGGTCCTGATCCTCACCGACCCCGTCGACGAGGTCTGGACCGACCAGATCCCCGCCTTCGACGGCCACCGCTTCCAGTCCGTCGCCAAGGGCCAGGTCGACCTCGACGACAACGCCGACGGGGAAGGCAGTGACGAGGCGAAGGCGGAGAAGGCGCAGCGCGAAGAGGACTTCGCCGCCCTCCTCGCCTGGCTCCAGGCCACGCTGGCCGAGCACGTCAAGCAGGTCCGGCTCTCCACCCGCCTGACCACCTCCGCCGCCTGCCTGGTCGGCGACGCCCACGACCTGACCCCCACCCTGGAGAAGATGTACCGGGCCATGGGCCAGGAACTTCCCCAGGTCAAGCGCATCCTCGAACTCAACCCCAGCCACCCCCTCATCACCGCCCTGCACCAGGCCCACCAGGCCGGAGCGGACGACCCGGCGCTGGCCGAAACCGCCGAACTCGTCCACGGCAGCGCCCTGCTCGCCGAAGGCGGAGACCTGCCCGACCCGGCCCGCTTCACACGCCTGCTGGCCGACCGCCTCACCCACGCCCTGTAGCCCCCGCCGGGGCGCGGCCCGCCGGTCAATCGACCAGTCCGGCCGGCCGCGCCCCGCACCGCACTCGGCCGTCCCCGCCCGGCGCGCGCCGCCGGGAAGCGCCTTGGGGCGCTGCCACGGCCGGGCACACCGAGGACGCGGACCGCATCGCCTCACACAAACGGCACGCATACGCGATCCCCGCACACCCCGGCCTCCGGGGCAACGCGGAACCCAAGGACCGGCCCAGGCCGGTAGATGGTGTTGTACCCCTTCGGGGCCCCGGAGCCGACACGGCGCCGGGGCCCCTCAATGCGTTCTCGCAGAACCAGGGGGGTTCAGTGACGACGCCCACCCCCATTGGCGCCGGCCGCCTGCCGCATCGTCATCCCCGACCGAACGGGTAGGGGATGAACGCCCCGGAAGTGACTTCCGGCGGGGAGGAGAGCTGTCCTACCGGGCGGCGTGGAACCAGCCTGCGCCGGTGAGGCGGGCCGTGCGGTGGGAGTGGCCGGCCGGCGGTCGGGGGTGACCGGGGCGGCCTGCGGTGAGCACCTGCCGCTCACCGCGGGCCGGTCTCGTCGGCCTGGTGGGTGGATCAGGTGTCGGCTGCGGGTTCCTGTCCGGCGTCGCGGCGGAGCTGTTCGTTGATGCGCAGGGCTTCTTCGAGTTGGTCTTCGAGGATGATGATGCGGCAGGCGGCGTCGATGGGGGTGCCCTGGTCGACGAGGTCGCGGGCGCGCATGGCGATCCGTAGTTGATAGCGGGAGAAGCGGCGATGGCCGCCGTCGGAGCGCAGGGGTGTGATGAGGCCCTGGTCGCCGAGGGCGCGTAGGAAGCCGGGGGTGGTGCCGGTCATCTCGGCGGCGCGGCCCATGGTGTAGGCGGGGTAGTCGTCGTCGTCGAGGGAGTCGGGGGTATGCGGTCGAATGGCTGTCGTGGTCACTGCACCTCTTCTAGTTGTTGTGCCCGGGGACTTCTAGTTGTTGTGCCCGGGGACGCGCTGAGGGGCCCCGGGGCCGTTGCGGCTCCCGGGGCCCCGAAGGGTTTTACACCATCTACCGGCTCTGGGGCCGGGGTCCTTGTGTCCGCACTGCCCCGGGGGAGGGGGTGTGCGGGGATCGCGTATGCGTGACCGGAAACCACCGTCCTTGCGTTGGGGTCTACGGAGTCCGCCCGGGCTGTTTCCTCACGGGCCGGGCGATCCTGATGGCGCGTTGTCCCTCCATTCATCCTCTGTACGGGCCGGTTACTGCGAACTGCGGTACTTCCCACTGCGTGGTAGTGCCAACTACCCGGTCCTGCTGCGGCGGTCCCTGGCGGTCCCGCCGACTCCGGCAGCCAGCCCCGTCGCCCGTCCTGCTCAACCTGCTCGGCTTGGAACCCCACTGCCGGACTCCCAGTGCGCGCGCCCGCAGCCTGGGCGCCTTCACCGGGATACCGCGCACTGCGACTGCCGGTACTGCCGAACTCAACTTCACCTACGAGTAGTGCACTTGCTGAACTGCGGTACCGCTCGGTGGTGTCCCCTGATACCTGCGGGCCACCCGGCCCGGCCGCCAGTCCCGTCGCCTACTGCACCATCCATGGCTTCAGAACCCTGCAACCGTGCCGACCTGCGCACCTCTGAACTGCTACCCGCCAGTTCGTGTCTGGCGGGTATCGCTTGATCTCGTCTACGAGAGAAACACTAACCACGGTGCGCGGCAATGTCTACTTTAGCGGGCATAGATTTTCCGCGCCGGTCGAGGAGGCAGTCTTCGCCCCGCAGGAGGCGGGGCGCCCCGCCTCGCCGCGGTCAGGCGGAGATGGCCTCGCGTTCGCCTTTCGCCGTGATGGCGATCTTGCGGGGGCGGGCCTTCTCGCTGATCGGCACGCGCACGCTCAGCACGCCCTGGTCGTAGTCGGCCTCGATCCGGTCGGTGTCCAATGCGTCGCCCAGGAACACCTGCCGGGAGAAACGGCCCAGCACCCGCTCGTCCGCCAGCACCTCCGCGCCCTGCGGCAGCCCGGACGCGCGCTCCGCGCGCACGGTCAGGACGTTGCGCTCCACGTCCAGGTCGATGCTCTTCGGGTCGATGCCCGGCAGGTCCAGGCGCAGCACGAACACCTCTCCGTCGCGGTAGGCGACCAGCGGCATCCCCGCCGGCTGGGAGGCGGTACCGACCAACTGCTGGGTCAGCCGGTCCAGGTCGCGCATTCCGCGCAGGGAGTCGGTACGCATCAACAAAGGGATCAGCTCCTCACGGTCGTGAACGGTCACGGGCGCCCAGAGGCGCCATGGCGCCGGACCTGCCCGGCTCTGTCCTCCTGCCTGGGCACCTCGACGAGAAAGTTATAGCGACGCCAGAGCTTTCTTGACAAGCTGACGCTCAACTTTGGCGAGCTCGGTGCGCGCGACCTTCGGCGTGGCGAGGTCTGTGCGGCGAGCGTGTCGGACGTCGAGGGACGGACTCGTCCCGGTGCCGGCTGGGCCACGCCCCCCTTGACGAGGGCGTTCACGCCCGCCGGGTGGAGCCCTGGCCACCGAGCCGGGTCCCGTTCGTCGCCCGCGGCGATTGATCGGGTGGCTTCTCGCCGGCCAGGGCTCTTGTTGCGCCTCAGAGCTCGCCGAGGGGAATCTTGGGATCCGTCAGGCGGTCGGCGTCCACCACGCGCTTGGAGACGATCAGTTCGCGGATCGGATCGGTGACGTCCCAGACGTTGACGTTCATCCCCGCGAGCACCCGGCCGTCGGCGAGCCAGAAGGCGATGAACTCGTTGGCCTTCACATCGCCGCGGAAGACCACCCGGTCGTAGCCGCCGGGCTCCACGTAGCCGGTGTACTCCATGCCGAGGTCGTACTGGTCGGTGAAGAAGTACGGCACCCGGTCGTAGGGCGTGTCCTGGCCGAGCATCGCGCGCGCGGCGGTCTGCGGTTGGTTGAGTGCGTTGGCCCAGTGCTCCACCCGGATGTGGCGGCCGTACAGGGGGTGGAAGGCGTTGGCGACGTCGCCCGCCGCGTGGATGTCCGGGTCGGAGGTGCGCAGGTACTCGTCGGTCTTCACGCCGTTGTCGAGCGCCAGCCCGGCCGACTCGGCCAGCGCGGTGTCGGGGGCGATGCCGATGCCGACGATCACCGCGTCCGCCGCCACCGTCGTGCCGTCGCCGAGCCGGACGCCGGTGACCGTGCCGCCCTCGCCCGTCAACTCCTCCACCTGGGCGCCGAACCGCAGGTCCACGCCGTGGTCGCGGTGCAGGTCGGCGAAGACCTGGGCGACCTCGCGGCCGAGCACCCGCAGCAGCGCGAGCTCGGCGGCCTCCAGCACGGTGACCTCGGCACCCGCCGTCCGGGCCGCCGCCGCCGTCTCCAGGCCGATCCAGCCGGCCCCGATCACCACGACCCGGGCACCCGGTACCAGCGCCGCCCTGATCCGGTCGCTGTCCTCCACCCGGCGCAGGTAGTGCACGCCGTTCTGCTCCGCGCCGGGTACCGGCAGCCGGCGCGGCACCGAACCGGTGGTGAGCAGCAGCTTCGCGTACTCGATCCGGCCGTCGTCGGCGAGCGTGACGGTGTGCGCGACCGGGTCGACCGAGGTGACGGCGGTGCCGAGCCGCAGCGTGACGTCGTGGTCGGAGTACCACTGCGGCGGGTGGACGTAGATCTTCTCGCGCGGCGTCTTGCCGAGCAGATAGCCCTTGGAGAGCGGCGGCCGCTCGTACGGGCGCTCGTGCTCGGCGCCGATCAGGACGATGTCGCCTTGGTGGCCGGCCTCGCGCAGGGCCTCGGCCGCCTTCGCGCCGGCGAGGGAGGCGCCGACGATGACGTACGGGCGCCCGCGCCCGTCGGCCGTACCCGCTGTGTCCGTGCTCATGCTGAACTCCTCGCTCTCCGGCCGGAATCACGGACAGCCTGCCGCCGGTCGGAGGGCCTGTCGAGGCCACGCCAGGCGCGCCGTGACAGGCTCCCCCGAACGGGTGAAGCGAGGGCGTTCGGGGTTTGCGGCGGCCAGCAGGCGGACGTGAGGGCGCCCCGCGTAAGGGCACCTGCGTCAGGGCACCCGCGTCACGGCGTGTGTGTCATCGCCTCGCGGACCAGTGCGGTGTCGACGAACTGCTCGAAGCGGACGATCCGGCCGCCACGCACCGTGAAGTGGTGGGCCACCCGGACGTCGAGCGGTCGGCGGGTGGCCCGGTTGACCGCGGTGTAGCGGGCCAGCACCACGACGTTCTCGCCGGCCACCACGTAGCTGTCGTCGTGGGCCGTCCAGTCCTCCCAGTCGGCGGCCAGCCGCTCCATCACGCCGCCGGTGACGCCCTTCGGCGTCCGGTAGGTGCCGCCCAGCGGGAAGCCGGCCATCTCCGTCCACTCGACGTCCTCGGCCAGGGTGGCCCGCAGCGCGGCCAGATCGCCGCGTGCCGAGGCCAGGTACTGGCGGCGCACCACGTCCGCGGGCGCGTCGGACTCGGCGAACGACATCTCGGACCTCGGGATCTCGATCATCGCGGCTCAGCCCCAGACCATCTCGCCCTTGGCGACCTTCGTACCGAGGTCGACCGCCAGTGCCATGCCCAGCCCCGGGTAGCGGTGCTCCAGCGCCTCCTTGGCGGCGGCCGCGTCGGGGGCCCGGCCGATCTCGGTCTCGAAGGAGCGCAGGTAGTCGCGGGTGTGCGCGATCGCCGTGGTGTCGGTGGGCGCGTCGGCGGTCCGGTGGCCCGCCACCACGAACTCCGGCTCCAGCGCCTCCATGCCGTCCAGCAGGTCGATCCAGGCACCCCGCTGCGCCGGGGTCGGGGTGTCGGCGGTCCAGACGTGCAGGCCCTCGAAGAGCAGGACCCCGCCGAGGAGCGCCCGGTGGTGGTGCTGCCAGAGGTAGTGCCGGTCCGGCAGGTGGAAGTCGGCGCCGCGCAGTTCGAACCGGTGCCCCTCGAAGACGAGCTCGTCACCGTGCAGCGGCTCCGGCCGCACCAGGCGGGTCGGCAGCTCCGGTCCGAGGTGCGCCCAGGCCTTGAGCTTGCCCTCGTAGGACTCCTGGATGTGCTCGACGGTGGACGCCGTGGCCAGGAACCGCGCCTGCGGGAAGGCGTCCTGCACCTCCTGCGCGCCGAAGTAGAAGTCCGGGTCGCCGTGGCTGACGAACACCGTGGTCAGCCGCTTGCCCGAGGCCCGGATCCGGTCGACCAGCCGGCGCCCGTCGGAGCGGGTGAACCCGGCGTCCACCAGCAGGGCGTCGTCGGGCCCGGTCACCAGCACGGAGGTCTTGTTGAGCGAGCTGTCGGGGCTGTCGATGACCTCGAAGTCGAGTGAGCTCATGCGGGTGTCCTTCCTCGGGCCGGGCCGGCCGCCGTGCAGCGCGCGCGTCGCCGCCCAGCATCGGCGACCGGAGCGCGGCCCGCACCTCGGGCGGGAGCCGGACCGCTCACCGGCCCCGCAGGTCGGGGCGGCTCCAGAGGGTGAGGTCGCTGCTGGTGGCCACGGCCAGGGTCCGCCCCGAGGGGGAGAACCCGGCGGCGCGGAAGGTCGACCAGGAGGAGTGGAACACCTGCCACCAGGTCTCGCCGTGGTCGCCGGTGTACGGTCCGCCGCCGGTGCAGAGCAGGACCCGCTCGTTGGGCCATTCCGGGACGAGCACCTCGACGTGCCAGCCGTCGTCGGTACCGGTGTGCAGGCCGCCGCCGTGGAGGCCGGCCACCGGGACGCGGACGCCGGCGACCGGGCCGATGCCGGGGCAGGCGAGGTCCGGACCGTCCGGCTCCTCCTCGGGGTCGTACACCCGGGCGATCTTCTCGCCGGTCGTCGCGTCGAAGAGGCCGTGCCCGGCGGTCGAGACCGCCAGGACGAGGTCGTGGCCGGTGGCCGGGTCGGTGGCGAAGCCGATCCCGAGCAGCCCGCCGACAGCGATCATGCCGGGACCGACGGGCTGCCAGGGCGCCGGCGGCGGCGTGACGGTGGCGGCGAGGAAGCGGTCGCGGAGCTGCTGCTGGAAGACGGTGACGGCCATGGGGGGATCCTCCCACCGCCGACCGGTCAGCCCCGCGGAGCCAGCCTGGTCACCGCCCCGGCCGCGAGCAGGGTGGCGGCCGCCAGCGCGGGCCAGAGCACGCCCGGCCCGGCGGCCAGCAGCGCGGTCAGCACGGCCGGGGCCAGCGCGCGGCCGACGCCCGTCGACAGCTCCCAGCGGGCGAGCGCCCGCCCGAGCAGCCGGGGCGGCGCGACGGCGGCGACCAGGGCCGTCCCCGAGCCGCTGTAGAGGATCTCGCCCAGCGTGAACAGCACCGAGACGGCCGCCACGGTAGCCGCACCAGCGGTGCCGCCGATCGCCCACGCCGCCCAGAAACCCAGGTAGGCGAGCGCCAGGACCGCTCCGGCGGAGGCCAGCACGGCCCGTCGCGAACGGCGGGCGAGCCGGAGCACGATCGCGAGCTGAAGCGTGATCACCAGCACGGTGTTGCCCACGAACACCCCGGAGGACCAGGCCGGGGACGCGTGCAGATGGAGGACCAGCAGCGCGGGCAGGGCGACCTCCAGGACGTCGAAGCAGAACGCGTAGGGGAGGGCGGCGATGCTGAGCAGGCCGATCCGGCGCAGCACCGGAGCGGCGGCGGAGCCGGCCGTCGGGTCGGGGGCCCGGTCGGCGGCCGGGGCCGGGGCCGGGTCCGGTGCATCGGCCGGGTCCGGTGCGGTGGCCGGTGCGGGGCTCGGGTCGGCCGCGTCGCCGGGAACGGTGACCCGGAGCGAGTGCACCAGCGCCGCCGCGACCAGGCACGCGGCGGCCGTCGCCCCGGCCAGCAGCCGGATCGCGCCCGACCCGCCGGTCACCGCCAGGGTGGCGAGCAGCGCGCCCGCACCCAGACCCGCGTTGCGCAGCGTCCGCCCGGCGGCCAGCGCGGCGTCCCGGGTGCGCCCCTCGGTGAGGGTGCTGACCAGCGCCGCGTGGGTGGTCGGCCAGTTCTGGCCGCCGATGCCGAGTAGCACGGCGGCCGCCGTGAACCCGCCGAGGCCGTCCGCGCACAGCAGCACCACCGAGCCCACCGCCCTGATCAGCAGGGTCGCCGCCGCCGGGAGGCTGCGCGCGCCGCGGTCGATCCAGCGGCCGGTCAGCGGGAGCACCAGCAGGCCCGCCAGCAGACCGGCGGAGAGCGCGAGGCCGACCGTGCCCGCGCCGAGCCGCAGCACCCCGATGCCGTAGAGGAGCATGAACGGGCGGAGCAGACCGGTGCCGAGCGCGTCCACCAGCAGCGCGGTGGCGTAGCGGAGGCCACCGGCGGCGGTGAGCAGCGCGAGCAGGGCGGCCGGCCCGGGCCGGGCGGCGGTCGGGCTCGGCGGCCGGCCGGCCCGGGCGGAGGCCTCTGCGGAGCGGGACTTCTGCTGGAGCTGGTTCATGGCCGGTACCGTGCGGCCGCGCACCGCCCCGGAGCACGCCGATTGACGACTCCCGTCAATCGACGGCGCTGCCGTCGTGACGGGCTGGCAGGATCACCGGAGTGAGCCTCAGCATCGACATCACCGCGCTGCCCGACGACCGCGTCTTCTTCACCCCCTCGCCGCTGGCCGAGCTGAGCTCGATGCTGCACGTCCTCGCCGAGCCCGCGCACCACCCCGGGCTGCACGGCTGGGCGGCGAGCACGGCCGCCTCGCTCCCCCCGGAGCTGTCCGAACGCCTCTCCGAGGCCGACTTCCTCTGGCGCTCCTCGCGGGCCGACTTCCTCGTCCCGGGCCGGCCGGGGGCCACCCTGGCCGAGGAGCTGGACGCCGTCGACCGGATCGACGACGAGCTGTACGTCCGGGCGGCCTCCTTCATGACCTGCGGGACGTCCCGGCTCTCCGAGCGGCGCGACTCGCCGCTCAGCGACCCCGTGGCGCAGGAGCGGGCCCGGGAGCTCGCGATGGCCCGGGGCCCTCGCCAGGCGGCCTTCGCCGACCGGCTGTTCGCCGACCCGCCGGCCGTCCGGGCCCTGCTCCGCCGGCTGCTGGAGGACTGCGGGGAGGCGTTCTTCGCGGCTGCCTGGCGCCGGGTGCTGCCGGACCTCGCGGCCGACGCCCGGCACAAGGCGGACCGACTGGCCCGGCACGGCCTCGGCAGCGCCCTGGCGGCGGTGTCCTCCTCGATCGCCCTGGAGGAGCGGGCGGACGGGCGGCGGCGGATCGTCATCGACAAGCTGCAGGACAGCGCCACCCGGTCCGACGCCGGGGGAGTGACCTTCGTGCCGACCGCCTTCGGGCACCCGCACCTGCTGGTGGTGCACGAGCCCGGGTGGCGGCCGGTGGTGCAGTACCCGATCGCGGAGGGCGGGCTGCCCGAGCCGGTCTCGCTCGCCGTGGTGCAGCAGCGGTTGGAGGCGCTGGCCCACCCGGTCCGGCTCCGGCTCGCCCGCACGATGGCGCGCGGTCCGCACACCACGGGGGAGCTGGCGGCGGCCTGGCAGCTCAGCGCGCCGGAGGTGTCGCGGCACCTGGCGGTGCTGCGTCGGGCCGGGCTGCTCACCACCCGGCGGCGCGGGCGGTACATGCTGTACCAGCTCGACCTGGCGGGCAGTGCCCGGCTGGGCTCGGACCTGCTGGAGGCGGTGCTGCGCTGACGGTGCGGTGCCGGTGCGGTGCCGGCGCGAGGGAGGGCTCCGGGACCGGACGGGACGGGACGGACCGGCGGGTCGTCGGCGGTGGTGTGTCGGGGGCGCGTGGGCCGGGGAGGGGCGTGCGACGTGCGGCGCACCACCGATCGGGGCCGGCGGGTGGGAACAGGCGGCCGAACGACGGTGTTCGACCGGGCATGATCACTGACGACGCGCCCGCAGCAGCTCCCCAGAGCGACGTCCTGCGCTACGCGGCCTTCTCCACCGACCCCGGCGGCGGCAACCCGGCCGGTGTGGTGCTCGACGCCTCCGGCCTGTCCGCGGAGCGGATGCTCGCCATGGCCGCCGAGCTCGGCTACTCCGAGACGGCCTTCCTGATACCGGCCGCGGCCGGCTCCGTCGCGGGCCCGGCCGGGGCCGGTTACACCGTGCGGTACTTCAGCCCGCTGCTGGAGGTGCCGTTCTGCGGCCACGCCACCGTCGCCTCCGCCGTCGCGCTCGCCGAGCGGACGGGCCCGGGCCGGTTCGTCTTCGCCACGCAGGCCGGCGAGGTGCCGATCGAGGTGGACAAGGGCGCGGACGGCGTCCTGCGCGCCACGCTGACCAGCGTCGAGCCCCACGTCGAGGAGGTGAGCGGCGCGGACGTCGAGGAGGCGCTCGCCCTGCTCGGCTGGTCGGCCGACGAGCTGGACGCGGCGCTGCCGCCCCGGATCGCCTACGCCGGCGCCCGGCACCTGGTGCTGGCCGCCGCCACCCGTGACCGGCTGGCCCGGCTGGACTACGACTTCGACGGCCTCGCCGCCTACATGACGGCCCGCGGGCTCACCACCGTGCAACTGGTCTGGCGGGAGAGCGAGCACGTCTTCCACGCCCGTGACCCGTTCCCGGTCGGCGGCGTCGTGGAGGATCCGGCGACGGGCGCGGCGGCCGCCGCCTTCGGCGCCTACCTGCGGGAGCGGGGCGCGGTGACCGCACCGGCCACCCTGACGATCCACCAGGGCGAGGACCTCGGCCGCCCGGGCGTGCTGGGCGTCGAGCTGCGCGCGGACGACACCCGCGTCCGGGTCTCAGGTGCGGGGGTGGTGATCCCGTAGCGGCCGAGGGGCCCTCGGACCGTCGGGGTCCGGCGTCGGGGTCCGGGCGGCCTCGTCCGTCCGGACCCCCGGAGGGTGGGCGGCGACGGGGAGCCGGAGGCGCGGCTGGGCCCGGCAGCCACTGGATGCCGCCTCCTCCCAGGGCCGCCGGCCGCCCGCGTCCGGCCACACCAGCAGGACGACGGGCACCGGCACCCGCATGTAGAAGCCGACCGCGCTGCCGAACAGCGGCCGGTGCCGGCCCGGATCGACCGGCCTGACCATCAGCGGGTGGCCGTCGAGGAGGCCGTCCGGTTCGGCCGGGCTGGTCGCGCAAAGCCGTGCGGCGGCTTCCTCGACCCAGCTCATCGGGTCCTGCACGCGCACTCGAACATGGCTACCTTCGGCAGGCGGTGGGAGTGCCGGAGACCCACGGTGAGCGCCCGGTCCGGCACGTCACCGCCTGCCACCCCGACGATGTGCCGGCCCCTGCTCCGGACGTCCGCCACCTCGGGCGCCCAGTGCAGTCGGCGGTGGCGCTCCGTCACCTCGGGCGCGCAGAGCACGCAGGGGCAGTGGGGGAGTCAGCCTGGTCGGTCGGTCGGTCGGTCGCTCGGTTCGGTGGCGCGGCCGAGGCGGAGGTGGTGGGCGGAGGCGGTGCGCGGAAAACCGATTGCGCACGTCGAACGGGTGGGGGACCCTGCGCGGATGGAACAGGCGAACGGTCGGACGGTCAGCATCCACGTCACCCACGGCAGTGAATACCTCGGCCCGGTAGGGCCGTTCGAGGTGGACGGGGCGTGGTGGTCGTCGGCCGCGCCGGTCGTCGAGCGGCTGTCCGAGGAGCTGGGGGTGCCCGTGCTGGTGCTCCGGCTCGCCGAGGTGGCGGCGGGTGGCGGCGGCAGCGGCGGGCACGTGGTCTACCACGCGGAGGCACTGGAGCGCCCGGCCGCCCTGGTGCCGCGTCAGGCGGGTGCCGAGGCGGCCGCCCTGCTCGGGCCGGCCGAGCGGCGGGCCGGCTGGGCCACCCAGGCCGGGCTGCGGGCCACCCTCGACTGGGCGGAGCGGACGCTGCACCGGGTGGGCCGTCCGGTGGCCGGCCCGGTGGAGCAGGTCCGGACGTGGAACCTGTCCGGACTCTTCCGCTACCGGACGGCGACCGGCGTCGACGCCTGGCTGAAGGTCACCAACCCGGCGTTCAACGCCGACGAGGGCGCGGTGATCGCGCTGCTCGGCAGCGTCGATCCCACCCTGGTGCCGCGGCTGCTCGGCACCGACCCGGTGCACGGGCGGCTGCTGCTCGACCACGCGCCCGGGGAGGACTGCTGGGGTCCGTCCGGGGAGGAGGTCGCTGCCGTGGTGCCCCGGCTGGTCGCCGCCCAGGCGGCGCTCGCCGCCGACGGCCGGGCCGCCGCGGCCGGCCTGCGGGACCGCACCCCGCGCACGCTGGTCGCCCAGGTGGGCGCGTTGCTCGACCGTCTGGAGCGGGAAGCGGAGGGCGCCGCGGAGCCGGCCGGCCCGGGAGCGTCCGGCGAGCCGCTTACGGCCGAGGAGTTCGCCGCCGCCCGGGCGCTCGCGGACCGGCTGCCCGCGCTGGTCGCGGAGCTGGCCGCCTGCGGGCTGCCCGAGACCCTGGTGCACGGGGACTTCCACCCCGGGAACTGGCGCTCCGACGGCACGCGGGCGGTGGTCGTCGACTACGCGGACTCCTGCTTCGGGCACCCGGCGCTGGACGGGCTGCGCCCCCGGCAGTACGTGTCCGACGAGCGCTGGGCGCAGGTCGCCGCGGTGTGGGCCGGTGCCTGGCGGGAGCACGCCCCCGGGTCGGATCCGGAGCGCGCCCTGGCGCTGGTCGAGCCGCTCTACCACCTCGCCTACGCGGTGCGGTACCAGGAGTTCCTGGACCACATCGAGACCAGTGAGCGGCCGTACCACGAGGGGGACCCGGTGAGCGAGCTCCGCGCCGCGCTGGCCTGCGCGGAAGCCGCCGCCCGGGCCTGAGCGGCCGTCCGGGGCGGTCGGCGCCGCCGCTCCCCGGGCCGGAGGGCGGCGCCGGCGGTCTCAGTCGGACGGCGCGACCCGGCGGCCGTCCCGTGCCGAGTGCAGGGCGAGCGCCTCGACCGGGCAGCAGTCGACGGCCTCGGCGAGTCGCTCCGTCAGCCGCTCGCCGGCCGGTCCGCCGTCGGGCGCGGATCCCCGCAGGGGGTGGGCCACGCCGTCGGCGCCCAGCGCCAGCGAGCCGGGAGCGGTGTGCGCGCACATGCCCGAGCCGATGCAGCGGTCCCGGTCGACCCGGACCACCACCGGGTCGTCCTCCCCGGGCGGGCCTCCGGCCGCAGCCGCCGCAACCGCGGCCGCGGGAGCGGTCGGGGAGGACGGCTGCCGGGAGCCCGACCGCCGGGTGTCCGGCGCGGGCCCGGCCGAGTCCGGTGTCACCAGGAGACCTGGAGCGTGTTCGGACTGCGCGTCAGCAGCCCGCGCCGCCAGTCGATGGAGTCCGTCGGCCCGACGAGCCGCAGCGCGGGCAATCGGCGGGCCAGCCGATGCAGGGCCAGCTCCAGTTCCATCCGGGCGAGCCAGGCGCCCAGGCAGTGGTGCGGCCCGGCGCCGAAGGTGTACATCGGCGCGGCCAGCGGCGAGAAGAGCTCGGTCAGCAGATCGCCGGTGAAGACCTCGGGGTCGTGGTTGGCGGTCGTGGTGTCGGCGGCGACCACGCTGCCGGCCGGGATCAGCACGCCGCCGATCTCCACCTCCTCGACGGCGCGCCGGAACAGACCGGGGAGTGCGTCGCCGTCCCCGAGCGGGACGCCGCGCAGCAGCTGCTCGGTGGCGGCGGCCGCGCTCTGCTCGTCGGAGGCCAGCCGGTGCCAGGCCTCGCGGCCGTCACTCAGCAGATAGACCAGGGCGTTGCCGAGCATCGTCATGGTCGTCTCGTGCCCGGCCACCACGAGGCCGATCACCAGCGAGACCAGCTGCCGCTCGGTGATGCCTCCGCTCTCCCGGGCCGCTGCGAGCAGGCCGCTGACCAGGTCGTCACCGGGCGCGGCCCGGCGTTCGGCGATCAGGCCGGCCCCGAAACCGGCGAACTCCTCCATGGCCACCCGGACCGACTCGGTCGAGTGCGCGGTGGTGGAGAGCGCGTGGTCGCTCCAGTGGGCGAGGCGCTTGCCGTCCAGGCCGTCGAGGCCCAGCAGCCTGCTGATCACGGCCACCGGCAGCGGGCGGGTGTAGGCGGCGATGATGTCGGCGGGGGAGCCCTGGTCGATCAGCTCGTCCAGCAGGGCCTCGACCACCGAGGCGACCCAGGGCCGCCAGCGGGCTATCGCGCGCGGGGTGAACGCCCGCTGCACCGTGCGGCGCAGCCGCTGGTGGTCGACGCCGTCGAGGTTCAGCATGCCCTCCGGGTTGTCCAGGAGGTTCGGGGTGAGCGTGAGCGGGGGTGCCTCGGGCGCGTAGAGCGGGGCGCGGCCCAGGCGCGGATCGGTCAGCACCTGCCGCACGTCGGCGTGCCGGCTGACCAGCCAGACCGGGGTGCCGGTGGGCAGCGCCCCGAGGCGCGGCGGGCCCGGTTCGAGGCGCCGCAGGCAGTGCAGCGGCGGCAGCGCGGGCAGGGCAGGTGGGCCGGCCAGCGCGGGCGGCGCGGCCGGGTGGGACGCCGGGGCCGGACGGGGCGGGCCGGGCGCATGGGTCTCGGCGGGGCCGGTCGTGGCACGGGTGGCACTGTTCTCGGCGGACATCCGTACTCCAGACTCCAGGGCGGTGGGCCGCGGGGGCGGCCCGACGGGGGGTGGATCCGGGGAGGTGCGCGGGGGTGGGGCATGCGGTCGAGGCGGGCGGTCTGGATGGGCGGTCGGGACGGCGCAGGGGGTGTCGGGGTGGTGCGGAGCGGGGCGGATCGGCGGAAACGGTCGGTCGGGGAGGCCTGGCACGGTGCGGCCGGTCCGGGCGGCGACGCGGGCGGACGGGGCAGGTGAGTCGGACGGGTCGTTACGACCGTACGTGGGCGCCGAGCCACAGTCAGCAACCATTCCAGCCAACGCGGGGTGGTTGAGGGGCCGATGACGGGCGCTCGGTCGCGCCCGCGCGCCCCCGCCGCCCGGGGGCGGTGAGCGGCATCACCGGGGCCGTTCGCCGGGCGCGCCCCGCACCGGGCGATACGCTTCGTGGGCAAGTCGTTTGACGCAGGTCACGCCGGTGCAGAGCCGCACCGGCCGACGGAGGTGGAATCGGATGGCCCAGCAGGTGAAGGCAGTCATCGCGCGTGCCAAGGGCGCGCCCGTGGAGGTGACGACGATCGTCGTACCCGACCCCGGGCCGGGCGAGGCGGTGGTGCGGATCCAGGCCTGCGGCGTCTGCCACACGGACCTGCACTACCGGGAGGGCGGCATCAACGACGACTTCCCGTTCCTGCTGGGGCACGAGGCGGCGGGGATCGTGGAGTCGGTCGGCGAGGGCGTCACCGAGGTCGTGCCCGGTGACTTCGTCGTCCTCAACTGGCGTGCGGTCTGCGGCCAGTGTCGCGCGTGCGAGCGCGGGCGCCCGCAGTACTGCTTCGACACGCACAACGCCAAGCAGAAGATGACGCTGCTGGACGGCACCGAGCTGTCCCCGGCGCTGGGCATCGGCGCGTTCGCGGAGAAGACCCTGGTCGCGGCCGGCCAGTGCACCAAGGTCGACCCGAGGGCCGAGCCGGCCGTCGCGGGCCTGCTGGGCTGCGGTGTGATGGCGGGCATCGGCGCCGCGATCAACACCGGCAACGTCGGCCGGGGCGACTCGGTCGCGGTGATCGGCTGCGGCGGTGTCGGCGGCGCGGCCGTGCTCGGCTCGCGGCTGGCCGGCGCGGGGAAGATCATCGCGGTGGACATCGACGACCGCAAGCTGATCACCGCGGAGAAGCTCGGTGCCACCCACACCATCAACTCCCGCACCGCCGACCCGGTGGAGGCGATCCGCGAGCTGACCGGCGGCCACGGCGCGGACGTCGTGATCGATGCGGTCGGTCGCCCGGAGACGTACAAGCAGGCGTTCTACGCCCGTGACCTGGCCGGCACGGTCGTCCTGGTCGGCGTCCCGACGCCGGAGATGACGCTGGAGCTGCCGCTGCTGGACGTGTTCGGCCGGGGCGGCGCGCTGAAGTCCTCCTGGTACGGCGACTGCCTGCCGTCGCGGGACTTCCCGATGCTGATCGACCTCTACCTCCAGAGCCGGCTGGACCTCGGCGCGTTCGTCAGCGAGACCATCGAACTCGACGGCGTGGAGCAGGCGTTCGCGCGCATGCACGAGGGTGATGTGCTCCGTTCGGTGGTGATCCTGTGAGCGGCGCGCGGATCGACCGGCTGGTCACGGCCGGCACCTTCGACCTCGACGGCGGCAGCTGGGAGGTGGAGAACAACGTCTGGATCGTCGGTGACGACGACGAGGCCGTGGTGATCGACGCGGCACACGACGCCGAGGCGATCGAGGCGGCCCTCGGCGGGCGCCGCCTGCTGGCGATCGTCTCCACCCACGCGCACAACGACCACATCGACGCGGCCCCGGCGCTCGCCGACCGCACCGGTGCGCCGATCCTGCTGCACCCGGACGACCTGCCGCTCTGGAAGCTCACCCACCCGGACCGCCTGCCGGACGGCGAACTCGCCGACGGACAGCGGATCGAGGTGGCCGGCACCGAGCTGACCGTGCTGCACACCCCCGGCCACGCGCCCGGTGCGGTCTGCCTCCACGCGCCCGGGCTCGGCACGGTCTTCACCGGCGACACCCTCTTCCAGGGCGGCCCGGGCGCCACCGGCCGGTCGTTCTCGCACTTCCCGACGATCATCGACTCGATCCGGGACCGCCTCCTCTCGCTCCCCCCGGAGACGGTGGTCCGCACCGGCCACGGCGACCCGACCACGATCGCCGCCGAGGCGCCCGCACTTCCGGAGTGGATCGCGCGCGGCCACTGACCGCGATGGTCCCCGGTCACCGGCCGGAGCCGGCCCCGGCCCCGGTAGCCGGCTCCGGCAGGTGACCGGGGGCGATGCCCGGCCCGGTGCCCCGCGCACCGGGCCGGGCGCCGTACGATCGCGGGCATGGCCCATGATCCGCACGCACTCGACGAAGCCTTCCTCGCCTTCTGGCGGGAGCGGCACATCTCCACCCTGACCACCCGGCGCCCCGACGGCTCGCCGCACGTGGTGCCGGTGGGGGTGACGTACCAGCCGGAGACCGGGACGGCGCGGGTGATCAGCAGCCGGACCAGTCGCAAGGTGCGCAATGTGCAGGCCGCCGGAGCCGAGGGCATGCGGGTGGCTGTCTGCCAGGTGGACGGCGCGCGCTGGTCGACGCTGGAGGGCGTGGCCGTGGTGCGGGACGAGCCGGACGCGGTGGCCGATGCCGTCCGGCGGTACACCGAGCGGTACCGCGAGCCCCGGGTGAACCCGGACCGCGTGGTCATCGAGATCACCGTCGACCGGGTGCTCGGCCGGGCGTAACGGCCGCGACGGCAGCGGCCCGTCGGTGTGCCCGGAGCTTCGTGGTACCCGTGGTGCCTGCGTGATGTGGGTGTTTATCGGCCGTTGATCGCCGACGCCTAGCGTTGGCGGCATGAACGAGGGAACGGTCGAGGAGCAGGGCGGGCGGGCGCTGCCCGACGGGCGGATGACGGAGCAGGACACGGAGCGCTTCCGGGTGCTGCTGGCGCGCCTGGGCGACTCGCTGACGGCGGACCGTCGGGCGGCCGCCGAGGCGGGGTTCGATGCGTGAGTCCGGGGTGACGACGGCCGGTGAGCGCGGGCCGGTCGCCGTGCTGCCGCTCTGGCAGCGCGGGCCGGTGTCCGCTCCCTGGTCGGGTTCGCTGCCGGACCCGCTGTCCGGTTCGGCGACGGGCGGGCTGCCGGTGGCGGGACCTGTCCCGCTGCCGGACCCGGCCGGGCCGGCCCGGGGCGGGGGAGCCGGCTGCTCGGGAGTCGGCGCCGGCGCGGGTGTCGCTGTCGGCGCCGGTGGCGGCGTGGCCGTGGCCGCCGGTGCGGGCGTGGACTACTTCACGAAGCGGACCTCCGGGTAGTCCGCAGAGGGGCCGTTCAGCAGTGCGCTCGGGCGGCCGAGCAGGTGCCGGTCGAAGAAGGCGCCCAGACAGGCCCGGGACGCGGCGAGCGCGCGTTCGCCGCGGAGGATGCCGTACTACGGGCGTGCCGTCTCCGGCGGTATCCGGTCGCGCACCCCGAAGGCTTCCAGCACCCAGGGCAGGTCACAGAAGGACAGGTGACCGCCCTCGGGCAGGTCCAGCCAGCGCCGCCAGCCCGTCAGCTGCTGCCAGGTTCGCTCCCAGTCGGCCGCCGCCTCCGGCGCCTCGTCGCCGCGCCGCGCGCTGGGCAGGAGTACCGCCCGGCGAGGCCCTCGGCGGGCAGCGGGGCGAAGAAGTCCCGGAGCCGTGGTCCGTCGCAGGTCGGAGCCGCCGCGCCGGGCGGCCCGGCCTCGCGGACGACGCCGGCTCCGCCTGAGGTGGGGTCAGCGGCCCTGCGCGGGCGGCGATCGCGCCCGGCCCGCGCAGGGCGGGGGTGCTCAGCAGTCGCAGCCGCAGTCGCACCCGTCGCATCCGCAGCCGTCGCAGCACCCGCCGTCTCCACAGCAGTTGCAGCAGTCACCGCAGTTGCTGCAGCAGTCCCCGCAGTCCCCGCAGTCGACGTCCTGCCGTGCGCACCACCCCTCCTTGCGCTCGCGCGAGAACGGATCGTCGTGCGAGCAGCACATCAGCTGGCAGGTGCAGGCCATCAGCGCCCAGACCGCGCAGCCGGCCAGCAGGTTGCGCCGGTGCGGGGGGCGGCCGCCGGGCGGGGTGAACCCGGGGCCCTGCGGCACCCAGGGCGGGATCGGCGCGCCGGGACCGGCGGGCGGCGCCTGCCCCGGGTCCTGCCGGGGCGCCGACCGGTACGGGTCGGAGCCGTACGGGTCGGAGCCGTGCCCGACGCCCCCGTGCCCGACGGAACCGTGCCCGGCGGCGCCGTCGGCGGGCGCCGTCCGGGTCCGGCAGGTGGCGGTGTGCGCGGCCGGGCCGAAGACGCGCTCCACGGCCCGCTCCGTCTCGTGCGCGAGCAGGGTGTGCACCAGGGCCCGGTCGGTCAGCTCCACCTCGCGCAGCGCGAGCCGGATGCCGTGGACGGCGTCCCGGCAGAGGCGTTCGGCCTCGGCCCGGTCGGTGCCGGTCGCCGTGAGCGGGTTCCAGGCTCCGCTCGCGGCGTCCTCGGCCTGGTCCTCGGCGGCGTCCAGCAGGTGGGCGAGCCGGCCGAACAGACGCCCCGCCTCCGCCAGCGGTTCGGCGTTGCCGGGCCGGCCGGCCAGGACGGCGGTGTGGGCGAACGCCGCCGAAGTGGCGCTCTCGGTCGGCTCGGTGACCAGCAGGACGGACCCGCCCGGCGGCAGCGCACGCTCCAACGCGCCCTGGCGGGAGGCCGCGTCGAGCAGGACGGCGGTGTCGAAGCCGACCGCCGAGGCGCCGCCCGCGCTCTTGCGGTCCCAGCGCCTGGTGACGGCGCGGGCCCCGGCGGCGACCGGGCGCCGGGCGAACACGCCGTCCCGGTCCTCGACATGGTCGCGGATCTTCACCGAGGCGAGCGCCAGCGAGACGGCGGCCGCCAGCCGGGCGCCCTCGCCCGTGGCGACCGGGGCGGTGCGCATCCCGCGCAGCGGGCAGGGCCCGGCGGTGCGGCGCCAGGAGGCGTCGTCCTTCGCGCTCTGTGCCTCGACCAGCACCGAGATGATCAGACCGTCGTAGTTGGTGGCCGTCCGGGCGAGTTGGCCGTGGTCGTCCCTGAGTGCCAGGCAGAGTCCGCACAGATGAGCCATCCACGAGGCCTGCAGCCGCTCGGAGAGCCGGTGCCGACACGGCCTGATGATCCCGAACATGATCCCCCTTGGTGCGCGGGCCCTGGTCGGCCCCCGATCGCGGACATCATATGACCGGCAGTTCACGGCTTTGGAAGGGTCGTGAACCAGGTGGGTAACACCGGCGGGAGGCCGTCCGCCGTAGGTCGCGGCGCAGGCCGCAGGCGTGCGGGACCGGCTCCGCGCCCGGCGCGGGCCGGTCAGCCGGTGAGGACGCCGGAGAGCTCGGTGACCGCGCTGGTGCTCTTCGCCGGGGGCGGCGACACCTTCACCGGCTTGCCCAACTCGGTGAAGGCGACCGTGGTGACGGCGTGGATCGGGTCCATGTCCAGGACCAGCCGGACCTTCGCCGCCCGACCCTGGGGGTCGACCCAGACCTCGGCCGGGATCCGGAGGTCGCCGCCGCCGAGGCTCCGGTAGGTCGCCAGCTTGGCCTGGACCTCCGGTGCCAGGCGCAGGACGACGGCGTCGTCGGCCAGCACGCCGCTGTACCGCACGGTGCGGACGCCGTCCAGCTCCTCCTCCCCGTTCCGGACGACCCGGGTCAGCGTGGAGAGCTGCTGCAGGACGTGCTCCGGGTCGTTGACCGGCGACCGGAGCAGGGCGTGCGCGACGGTCCGCTCGCGGTCGATCGCCGCCCAGGACCCCGCGGGCACTCCCGCCGAGCCGCGCACGTACACCTGGCCGTCGGCGAAGACCTCGTCGAGGTGGCTGATCGCGCCCCCGGGGAGGTCGACGCCGAGCTGCCCCCGGTCCGCCGCCATGTCGAAGTCCCCGGCCACGGCCAGGTTGTACGTGGTGTCGCCGTTGGTGAGCTGCACGGTCTGGCCGACCCTGGCGCTGGTGCGGCCGGTGGCGGCCGCGGCCTCGCGCACGGCGGCGGCATGCTCCGCGGACGGCCCGGCCGGGGCGCTCGTGGCACCCGCGGGCGTCGCCGGAGCGCCGGACGGCGGCGGGGTGCTCGCGGCCGCGGTGCTCGCCGCCGGTGCGCCCGCCGACGCCGAGACGCTCGCCGAGCCGCTCGCCGACGGCCCGGCGGCGCTCCCGCCGGCGGCGGACGAGCAGCCCGCCGCGCACAGCAGCGCGAGCACGGTACTGACGAGACCTGTGGAACGGCGCACTTCTTCCCCCGACCTGGTGGTGACACGGTGACGACGGCCGGGCCCGCCGCGCGGTGCGACGTCCCCGTGGTGGTGCGTGCTCCGCACCCGCCCGGCCCACCGACCCTATCGGGCCAGGTCAGGGGCGTTTCGGCGGGGTGGTTCCACCCGGCCCCGGGCGGTCGCGCGGTGGCCCGGGGCCTATCGGGTCGGGTCCGAGCGGAAGGCCCGCCGGTAGGCGGCGGGCGTGGTGCGCAGTGCCTCGTGGAAGCGCCGGCGCAGGTTGACCGCCGAGGAGAGGCCGACCCGGTGCGCGATGGTCTCCACCGGCAGGTCGGTCTCCTCCAGCAGGGCCCGGGTGGCGGCGATCCGCCGGTCCAGCAGCCAGCGTCCGGGACTGATGCCCAGTTGCTCGGTGAAGCGCCGGGTCAGCGTGCGGCCCGAGACCTGGGAGTGGAGCGCCATCTCGGCGACGCTGACCTGCTGGTCCAGCCGCCCGCCCAGCCACTCCAGCAGGGGGGCCAGCGAGTCGGTCACCGGTCCGGAGGTCGGCAGTTCGGCGTACTGCAGCTGGCAGCCCTCGCGGTGCGGCGGCATCACCATCTGCCGGGCGATCCGCATCGCGTGCGCGGCGCCGTGGTCGGTGCGCACCAGGTGCAGGCAGAGGTCGACGCCGGCCGCCGATCCGGCGCTGGTGGCGACATCGCCGTGGTCCACGTAGAGCACCGCGGGGTCGACCCGGACCTGGGGGAACCGGTCGGCCAGTTCGGCGGCCCGGGCCCAGTGGGTGGCGGCCCGTCGGCCGTCCAGCAGTCCGGCGGCGGCGAGCACGAAGGCGCCCGAGCAGATGCCGACGATCCGCGCGCCGCGCCGGTGCGCCCGGCGGACCGCCTCGACCACCGCCGGCGGCACCTCGGTGCCGGCCGGCTGCTGCCAGCCGGGGACCAGGACGGTGTCCGCGCGCTCCAGCGCGTCCAGGCCTGCCGTGACCAGCAGGTCGTAGCCGACCTGGGTCCGCACCGGGCCGGGGTGCTCGGTGCAGACCTCGACCGTGTAGCGGGCGGGGATCGCCGGGCCGTGGTCGCCCAGCACCTCGGTCGCGCAGGCCAGCAGGAAGGTCGACTGCGGGGGCTGGAGCAGGGCCACGACCCGGTGCGGCGCCGGGGATCCGGGCGGCGGACGAAGCGTCATGGCGCGAAAGTACCCCATCATGTCGTTCGGGACACTGGGGTGGTCGAATGGTCCAGACCACCATCGTGCTGTGACCACCTCGCAGACGCACACCCAGAACGCACAGAACGCACAGAACAGCCAGAACACCAAGGACGCGCAGAACAGTCGGACCACCCGGAACGTCCGGACCGCTCGCGCCGCCCGGACCGGTCCGCCGCCCGCCCGGCCCCCGTTGTGGGACCGGCGCTTCACGCTCTACTTCGTCGCCCGCGCGGTCTCGCTGGTCGGCGACGCGATGATGCCGGTCGCCACCGCACTCGCGGTCGGCGCGCTCTACGGGATCTCCGGGGTCGGCATCGTCCTCGGCATCTGGACCGGGACGGTCGTCGCCCTGGTCCTGTTCGGCGGGGTGCTCGCCGACCGGGTCGGTGCGCGCCGGATGATGGTCGGCGCGGACCTCGCCCGGGTGCTCACCCAGGGGGTGCTGGCCGCCGCGTTCTTCGCGGGACCGCCGCCGTTCTGGCTGCTGGTGACCATGGCGGCGCTGGCGGGTGCGGCCACCGCGATGTTCCAGCCCGGGGTGAACGGGATGGTCCCGCTGGTCGCCCGCGAGCCGCAGCGGGCGAACGCCACGCTCAAGGTGGCCGACGCGCTCGCCCAACTGCTCGGCCCGGCCCTGGCGGGCCTGCTGATCGCGCTGACCGGCGCCGGGACGGTCTACGCGATCGACGGCGCCACCTTCCTGCTCAGCGCCCTGTGCCTGGCGCTCATCCGGCTCGCCCCGGCCGGCGCGCCCGAGGCCGCCCCGCCCGCCGCCGGCTCCCCGGCGGGCGCCGACCCCGGTGCCCGCACCGGCGGTTCGCTCCGCCGCGACCTGCGCCAGGGCTGGCAGGAGTTCCGTGCGCGCACCTGGATGTGGTCGGTGATCCTGATCTGGGTGGGCTACGGCGTGCTGCTCTTCGGTCCGCTGGTGCCGCTCAGCTCGGCGCTGGTCGGTGCCCGGCTCGGCCCGAACGCCTACGGTCTGGCGGTCTCCTTCCTCGGCGTCGGAACGGTGCTCGGCGGGCTGCTGGCCCTGCGGGTGCGCCCGGCCCGGCCGTTGGCCGCCGGTGCGGCGGCGATGGCGCTGTACACCGTGCTGCCGCTCTGCGTCGCACTGGACACCGGCCTGCCGGTGCTGCTGGCGGGCCACGTGCTCGGCGGCGGCGCCTGGGCGTTCTGGTCGGTGATGTGGGCGACCAGCGTGCAGACCCACACCCCGCCCGCGGTGCTCAACCGGGTCAGCGCGTACGAGCTGGCGGGCTCGGTGTCCGGGATCGCGCTCGGTCAGATCCTGGCAGGACCGGCCACCGCGCTGGCCTCCCCGGGGCGGCTGCTGCTGCTGTCGGCGGGTGCCTGCCTGGCGGGCTGCGTGGCGCTGTTCGCGATCCCGGCGATCCGCACGCTGGGCCGTGCCGCTCCCGCGGGCGGCACGCCGGAGGCGCCGGGCCGACCCCGACCTGCGGCCTCGGAGGCCCCGGACTGCTGACGTACCGCCGGGTGGGCGCCGGGGTGCGGAGCGGCCGGTGCCGCCGGGGTGGTCGCGCCGCGCACCGGCCGCACACCGGTGGCACCGCCGGGGTGCGGCCGTGCACGCCACGCGCCGGCGCCCCCCGCCGGGCCGCTTGACCGGGGCCCGCGCCCTGTAGGTGATCCCATATCCGGGATAGCATCGCGAATATGGGAATCGATACGGCCGCCGACGAGCGGCTGGCCATCCGACTGGCCGAACTCCGCGTCGAACGCGGTTGGACGCTGGAGGAGTTGGCGCGCCGGGCAGAGGTGAGCCGGTCCACGCTGTCCCGGGTCGAGCGGGCGGAGGTCAGCCCGACGGCCGCCCTGCTCGGCCGGCTCTGCGCCGTGTACGGGCGCACGATGTCGCGGCTGCTCGCCGAGGTCGAGTCGGCCCCGGCCGGGCTGGTCCGGGCCGGGGAGCAGCGGGTCTGGCGTGACGAGGCGACGGGGTTCGTGCGGCGTTCGGTGTCCCCGCCGGACGGCTCGCTGCGGGCCGAGATCATCGAGGGGCTGCTGCCGGCGGGCGCCGACATCGCCTACGACCGGCCGTCCGTCCCCGGCCTGGAGCACCACCTCTGGCTGCTGGAGGGCCGGTTGGAGCTGACCGTCGACGGCGAGCCGCAGCAGCTCGCGGCCGGCGACTGCCTGCGGTTCACCGCCGACAGCACCCGGTTCCGCAGCCCGGGGCCCGAGGCCGCCCGCTACGTCCTGGTGGTGGTCGAGCCGTGACCCCCGCCCCCGGCCCGGCGGCGCCGCCCCGGGAGCGCTTCGACGCGGCCGGGCGCCGCGTCCTGCTGGTCTGCGTCGCGGGCGGGTTCACCACCCTGCTCGACCAGTCCGTCCTCAACACCTCGATACCCGCCCTCCGGGAGAGCCTGCACGCCGGCCCCGCCCATCTGCAGTGGATCGTCGCCGGCTACTCGCTCGCCTTCGGCCTGGCCCTGGTCCCGGGCGGGCGGCTCGGCGACGTCCGCGGCCGCAAGTGGTTCTTCGTCACCGGCCTGGCCGTGTTCACCGCCGTCAGCGTGCTCTCCGCGACCGCGACCGAGCCCTGGGTGCTGGTGGCCGCCCGGCTGCTCCAGGGCGCCGGGGCCGGGCTGGTCAACTCCCAGATGATCGGCACCATCCAGGACGTGTTCGACGGCCAGCTGCGGGCCCGGGCGCTCGGGATGTACGCCGTCACCGGCGGCCTGGCCTTCGCGCTCGGGCCGCCGATCGGCGGCGCCGTCCTGGCCGCGGTCGGACCGGGGTTCGGCTGGCGGCTGACGTTCCTGCTCAACGTGCCGTTCGGGCTGGCGACCGTCGTGCTGGCGGCCCGCTGCCTGCCGCGCCCGCGCCCCAGTGCCCGCAACGCCGACCTCGACCTGGTCGGGCTGCTGCTGGTCGCCGCGCTGACCCTGGTGCTGATGCTGCCGTTCGTGCAGCCGCCCGCCTGGACCGGCTGGCTGGCCTTCGGCGTCGGCGCGGCCCTGCTGCTGGGCGCGCTGGTGTGGTGGCAGCGCCGCTGCGCCCGGGCCGGCGGGCACCCGTTGATCCACCCGGCGCTCACCCGGTCCGCGCCGTACGCGCTCGGCACGGCGGTGGCGATGGCCCAGTTCGGCTCGTCCGTGGCGGCCGGGCTGGTGCTGGCGATGTTCCTGCAGGACGGGCTCGGCCTCTCCCCGATGGGCGCGGCGCTGGTCGCGCTGCCCTCGGCGGTCTCGATGGGCGTCGCCTCGGCGCTCGCCTGGCGGGTGGTGCAGCGCTTCGGCCGGCGGACCGTCACCGCGGGCCTGACGCTCGCGGCGCTGGTGATGCTCACCGGCGGCCTGGTCGTGCGGTGGGCGCCGACGGGTGGGCTGCCCTGGCTGCTGGCGGGGCTGCAACTGCTCGGCGGCGCGGCCGCGGGCGTGATGGGCGCGACCAACCAGGCGTACGTGCTGCGCCATGCGCCCGCCGAGGCGGCCGGGGTGAGCGGGGCGATCCTGCAGATGGCGCAGCGGATAGCGGCGGCGGTCTGCGTCTCGGCGCTCTCCGGTGTCTACCTGCGCGCGACGGGCGGCGGTGGCGGTCACCGGGCCGCGTACACCTCCGCCAGTGCCGTCTGCGCGGCGGTGGCCGCCCTGGCGGTGCTGGCCTCGGTGCTCGCGAGCCGGGCGGCGGCCCGGGAGGACGGCGGCCCGGTGGCGGCCCGGGAGGACGCGCGACCGGTGGCGGTACCGCTGCCCGGGCAGGCCGGACCCGGAGCGCCCGCCCCCGGCCGGATCGGCGAGGTGCGGGCCGGCGAGGTCGGCGAGGTGCCGGTCGGCGAGGCACAGGCCGGGAAGGTGCGGCCCGGCGAGGTACGGGCCCGGGGATAGGACCGGGACCGGCCGGGTTGAGCGGTGGGCGAACGGCCTGTCGGCAGCCGGGGGCCACGGCATACGGTGATCGGCATGACCGATCATCGGACCGTGGAACTGCCGGAGGTCACCCTCGCCTACCGCGAGTCCGGCCCGCCGGGTGCCCCGCCGCTGCTCCTGCTGCACGCGCTCGGCGAGCGGGCCACCGACTGGGCCGGCGTGCTGCCGGACCTCGCGCCGCGCCACCGCGTCCTCGCGCTCGACCTGCGCGGCCACGGGGACAGCGGCCGGCCCGGCCGGTACGGCGTCGAGCCGATGCGGGACGACGTCCTCGCCTTCCTGGACGCGCTCGGGCTGGACCGGGTCGATGTCGTCGGGCACTCGATGGGCGGTGTGGTGGCGTACCTGCTGGCGCAGGAGCACCCCGAGCGGGTCGGCCGGCTGGTGCTGGAGGACGTCCCCGCGCCCTACCCGCGGCCGGCGGCCCCGGTGGCCGACGCGCCCCCCGGGCCGGTGGACTTCGACTGGGCGGTGGTGAAGCCGGTCAAGGCGCAGCTGGACACCCCCGAGCCGGTCTGGCTGGAGCGGATGGCCGCGATCACCGCACCCACCCTGGTGGTGGCCGGGGGCCGGGCGAGCCACGTCCCGCAGGACCGGATCGCCGAGATGGCCGGGCGGATCCCCGACTGCCGGGTGGTCACCGTCGAGGCCGGGCACCTGGTCCACCACACCCGGCCGGCGGAGTTCGTCGCGGTCGTCGCGCCGTTCCTGGACCTCGCCCGGCGCTGAGGGGCGAGCGCGGCGCCGCCCCGGGCGACCGGGGCGGCGCCGGGCCCGGGATCAGACGCCGTGCTCGGCCGGGAGCCGGCCCGCCCGGACGGCCGTGACCAGGTCGGCGTGGTCCGCCTCGGTCCGGTCCGCGTACGCCACCGCGAAGGTGGCGACCGCCTCGTCCAGCTCCTCGTTCTTGCCGCAGTAGCCGGTGATCAGGCCCGGGTCGGCGGTGTGCGCATGGGCCCGGGCGAGCAGGGCGCCGGTGATCCGGGCGTAGTCGTCGAGCTGGGCGGGCAGCAGCGCCGCCGGGTCCACACTGCCCTTGCGGTTGCGGAACTGCCGTACCTGGTAGGGCAGTCCGTCCACGGTGGTCCAGCCGAGCAGGGTGTCGCTGACCACCTGCATCCGCTTCTGGCCGAGGACCACCCGGCGGCCCTCGTGGCCCTCCGGCGCGGTCACCGGGTACCCGGCGCGGGCCAGGTGCGGCAGCAGGACCGACGGCCGGGCCTCCTTCACCTGGAGCACCAGCGGCTGCTCCCGGTGGTCGGTCAGCAGCACGACGTACGAGCGGGTGCCGACGCTGCCGGTGCCCACCACGCGGAACGCCACGTCCTGCACCCGGTAGCGGGCGAGCAGCGGGTGCAGCTCCGCGGGTACCGTGCCGACGTAGGGGCCCAGCGCGGCGGCCACCGCGGCGGCCGTCGCGTCCGGGACCTCGCTGAGCACCGGGGGCGCCGCGGTGAACCGCAGGCCGCCGTCCTGCGCGCGGACGGTGGACTTGGCCGCGAACCTGGCGCTCGTGTTGCCCAGCGCCTTCGCGCCGACCTTCTGCAGGGCGTCGGCCAGGTCGTGCGCCTGCGCGAACGAGACCAGCTGGTCGTCGGCGACGGCGTTCCAGGCGTCCAGGACGGGCAGCTTGGCCAGCGCGCGCATGGTGCGGCGGTACGAGCCGGCGGCGTCGAACGCGGCCTGGCGGGCGGTGGTCTCGTCGGCCCCGACCTCGCGGCCGGCCAGTACCAGGCTGGCGGCGAGCCGCTTGAGGTCCCACTCCCACGGGCCGGGCACGGTCTCGTCGAAGTCGTTGATGTCCATCACCAGCTGCCCGCGGGCGTCGCCGTACAGGCCGAAGTTGGCCGCGTGCGCGTCGCCGCAGAGCTGGGCGGTGATCCCGGAGGTGGGTGTCGGGGCGAGGTCGGCGGCCATCAGGCCGGCCGAGCCGCGCAGGAAGGCGAACGGCGTGGCCGCCATCCGGCCCAGCCGGATCGGGACCAGCTCGGTGATCCGCCCGGCGTTGGACGCCTCGATCGCCGCTATGGCGGTCGGACGGTCGTCGGCGGTGGCGAACTCGGCGTGCCGCTCGCGCGGGATGCGCTCGCGCAGGGCCTTGCCGCGCTCGCGGGAGCGGCCGTCGTGGTGCGGCGCGAACCCGTCGACGGCGAACCGCCGCCCCCGGCCGGCCGCTTCCGCCCGTACGCCGGACTCCTCCACCGCTTCGGTGAGCTGCGTCATGGTGCCCCGCCCCGTCCTCTGTCGTTCCCGCCCGCGACCTGCGCGGACCCGGCCCGTCGGCGGGCCGGGCAGCAGGTTACCCGCCCGCCCGGACAACCCGTCGGGAGGGATGGACGCCCGGGGCGGTGCCGCGGTTGCGGGGGCGGGGCGCGGCGTCAGCCCCCGAGAAGTGCTTTGTGGGCGCCGTACGCCTCGATGAAGCCCTGGACGGCCCGCAGGTCGCCCGGGAAGGACGCGGACCGCCACTTCGCCTTCGTGCCGTCGCGGTACTGGAGGTCGATCCACACGGCGAGGTTCACCATGGTGCTGTCGGAGAAGCTCTGCCCCCTCACCTGGAGGGTGATGTCGGTGAGGGCGTAGAAGTCGACGACGGCCGGCGGGTGGCGCTCGTCCGTGTACTCGACGGTGCCGTCCGGGGTGATGACCAGCAGCGGGTCCGGATCGTCCGACGTCCCCCGGAAGAACCCCTTCAGCTTGCCCCGTCTCTTGGTGAAGACGTGCCAGTCCGTCGGTACGGGGCCTCGGCGTGCCTGCCAGAGGATCGTGTGCGGATCGGTCATGCCAGCTCCGGATCGTGCCACCACCGCCGACCGGTGGACGCCCCCGATGAGGCGTGCGCGTACGGGTCGGCGACGGCGCCCGCCGACCGCGCGCGGGGCGGCTCCGGACCGACCGGGACCACCAAGGATTCTCCGTCCCCCACCGACCGGGCGCCACCGCGGCACCGGGTGGTCCCCGGCTCGCGACACCCCCTAGGGTGGCCCGATGGGTGAGCTTCGGGGGAGTGGCGGGGTCCGGGCGGTGGCCGGGGTGGCGGCGGTGCTGGTAGTGGGGGCCGGGCTCGGGGTGCGGGCGGTCGGCGGGGGCGAGTTCGCCAAGTACGCGGGCGACGCGCTGTACACGGTGCTGGTGTACGCCCTGGTGGTGCTCGTCGCGCCGCGGCTGCGTCCGGTGGCCGCCGGTGCGGTGGCGGCGGGGCTGAGCTGGGCGGTGGAGCTGTTCCAGCTCACCGGCGTCCCCGACGACCTGGCGCGGCGCAGCACGGTGGCCCGGCTGGTGCTCGGGTCCACCTTCAACGCGCCGGACCTCTGCTGGTACCTGGTCGGCGCGGCGGCCGCCGCGCTGCTGCACGCGGGGGCGGCCCGGCTGGTGCGGTCCGCTTCCGTGGGGAGGGGGACCGCACCCGGCCGGGCCTGACGATCCGTCAGAGCGGGAGCAGCTCCGGCCGCTTCGCCTCGACGTGGTCGCCGGAGGACTCGCCGCGCAGTCGGCGGCCGACCCACGGCAGCAGGAACTCGCGCGCCCACTGGAGGTTCTCCCGGCGCTGGTCGGCGGCGGACTGGTACGGCAGGACCGGCCAGGGCGCCTCCGGGTCCTGCTCGGTGCGCAGGCCCAGCGAGCGGGCGGCCAGCAGGGCGACCCGCTGGTGGCCGTCGGGCGAGAGGTGCAGGCGGTCCTCGCTCCACGCCCGGCGGTCCTGCACCGCGCGCAGTGACCAGAGGTCCGCGACCTTGCAGCCGTTGCGGTCGGCGACGGCCCGCATGTGGCCGTTGTACGTGGCGATCTTGCCGCGCAGGTGCTTCAGCAGCGGCACGCCCCGGGTGTCGAAGCCGGTGCAGATGAGCACCGTCCCGGCGGACTCGGTGAGTTGGACGATGGCGCGCTCGAAGCGCTCGGCGACCTCGTCCGGGTCGCTGCCGGGTCGCAGGATGTCGTTGCCGCCGGCGCAGAAGGTCACCAGGTCCGGCTGGATGCGCCGGACCTGCGGCACCTGTTCCGCCGTGACCTGGTCGAGCAGCCGGCCCCGCACCGCGAGGTTGGCGTAGCGGAACTCGCCCGGCGGGCGTCCGTCGGCGAGCAGGCCGGCGAGCCGGTCGGCCCAGCCGGCGAAGGCGCCGCCGACGCCGGGGTCGTTGAGCCCCTCGGTGAAGCTGTCCCCGAGGGCCGCGTACGAACTGAGGTCAAGAGTCTCCTGGAGGTTCGGCATGAAGGAGATAGTTCACTGTCTCAAGTGACCTACGCCACCGTAGGTGGCCCCCGGGGGGACGTGAGATGGGCCACGTACGGATTCAGCAGGTTCCGGGAATATCGCGGGGGGCGGGGCGCGCCGGGGGCGGCGGGCGGTCGAACCGACCTGATGGACCGTCAGGGCGGTGAGCCAGATAGCTCCGTCGGAGAAATGACAGGATCGTGACCCCCTTCCGCTTCCGGTCCGCCGGTGCCCACCCTGGAAGGGCCCCGCCGTTCGGCGGGCGCCCCGCCACAGGAGGGCGCAAGCATGACCGACACCGATCCCCTCACCGCGTCCAGGACCCCCGGAACGGGCTGGTACGTCGACGACCGCTGCACCAACTGCGACGTCGCCCGCCAGCTCGCCCCCGATCTGATCCACGAGCGCGACGGCCGCTCCGAGGTCGTCCGCCCGCCCCGCGACGAGGCCGAGCTGCGGCAGCTGTACGCCGCCGCCCACGCCTGCCCCACCCGTTCCGTCCGCCTCCGCGGCCGGCCGCTCGACCCGGCACGGGACCCGTTCCCGCTCGCGCTCGACGAGGACCTGCTGCTGTGCGGCCACAACTCCCAGCACACCGCCGGCGCCAACGCGTACCTGCTGCGCCGGCCCGGCGGGTACCTGATGGTGGACACGCCCCGGTACGCCGAACCGCTGGCAGCCCGCTACGAGGCGCTCGGCCCGGTGACCGACGTGCTGCTCACCCATCGCGACCACGCGGCGCACGGCCGCGCGTACGCCGACCGGTTCGGCGCGCGGCTCTGGATCCACGAGGGGGACCTCGGCGCCGCGCCCGACGCCGACCGGGTGCTGCGCGGCCGGGAACCCGTGGAGATCGCCCCCGGGGTCGTGGCCCACCCGTTCCCCGGGCACACCCTGGGCAGCGTCCTGTACGTGGCCGACGACCGGTACTGCTTCAGCGGCGACAGCTTCTACTGGTCGCGCACCACCGGCGACCTGGAGGTGGCCGACGGGGTCACCTGGTACTCGATGGAGGAGCTGGCGGCCTCGCTCGCCCGCGGCGTCGGGCGCCTGCGCTTCGAGTGGGTGCTTCCGGGGCACGGCGACCGGCGGCGGATGCCGGCCGAGGAGGCCGGCCGGCGGCTGCGGGCGCTGGCCGAGCGGTGCGCCGGGCTGCGGACGAGGCCGGTCGACTTCGTCCTGCGCTGGTAGGCCGGCGGCCGGGCGGCGGCGCCCCGGCGTCGTGACGGAGCCTCCGCGCACCCGCGCCCCGGTGCCCGGCGCCCCCGTGCGCCGGGGTGCGCGCCGGGTGCGCGGGGTGTTGCACCCGGCGATGGTGTCCGCTCATGTGTGCGAACGGATTCGCGTGGGCAGCCGCCCTCTGAGGTGCGATACGCACCGGCACGCCCCCACGTGCTCCGGTACCCGAGGCCGCGTTCTCCACCGCCCCGGCGCCCCAGCGCACAGCATCCCGATCCCAGCAGTCCCGGACGGCGGAGGTAGCCGCATGCCGAACCGAACCCCGGAGCGCACCGCGAGGCCGCGGCGCTACCTGATGTGCCGGCCGACGCACTTCACCGTCGACTACGCGATCAACCCCTGGATGGACCCGGCCCGACCGACCGACACCGAGCTCGCCGTCCGCCAGTGGGAGCGGCTCTGTTCGATCTACCGGCGGCTCGGCCACACCGTCGAGCTGATCGAGCCGGTGCCGGGCCTGCCCGACATGGTCTACACCGCCAACGGGGCCACCGTCCTGGACGGCCGGGCCCTGGTCGCGACCTTCCGGCACCCCGAGCGGGCCGGCGAGTCCGACGCCCACGAGGCGTGGTTCCGGTCCGCCGGCTACCGCGAGGTCCACCGGGCCGGGCACGTCAACGAGGGGGAGGGCGACCACCTGGTGGTGGGCCGCCGGGTGCTGGCCGGCACCGGGTTCCGTACCGATCCGGCGGCGCACGCCGAGGCCCGGGCCCTGTTCGGGGTCCAGGTGCTCGGCCTGACCCTGGTCGACCCGCGCTTCTACCACCTGGACACCGCGCTCGCCGTCCTCGGCGACGACCACGTCATGTACTACCCCGAGGCCTTCACGCCCGACAGCCAGGCGCTGCTGCGCAGCCTCTACCCCGACGCGATCCTCGCCGACCGAGCGGACGCCGAGGTGTTCGGCCTCAACGCGGTCTCGGACGGGCGGCGGGTCCTGCTGCCGGAGGCCGCCAAGGCGCTGGCCGGCCGGCTGGCCGAGCACGGCTACGACCCGGTGCCGGTGGACGTCTCCGAGCTGCTCAAGGGCGGCGGCGGCGCCAAGTGCTGCACCCTGGAGCTGCGGCCGGCCTGAGTGCCCCCGGCCGTCCGCTGAGCGCCCCCGGCCGTCCGGAAGGCACTCGGGCCGGGGTCACTCGGGCAGCGGTGGTCCGGTCAGTGGTCGCTCAGGCAGTGGCCGCCGGGGCTCAGGCGTCCTGTCCCAGCCAGAGGTCGGGGCCGAACACCTCGTAGTGGATGTCGGCGGCCGCCACGCCCGCGGTGAGCAGCTGGGCCCGCACCGAGCGCAGGAAGGGCAGCGGCCCGCACAGGTAGGCGACGGTCCCGGCCGGGACCGGCACCGTCGAGAGGTCGACCAGGCCGGTGCGCTCGGCGGGCCAGTCGCCCACCGGCCGCTCGTAGAAGACGTGCGCGACGGCGTTCGGCAGCTCGGCGGTGAGCCGGTCGAGCTCGGCCCGGAAGGCGTGCGCGTGCTGGTCCCGGTCGCCGTGCACGGAGATCACCGTCCGGGGGGAGCCGGTGGCGGCGAGGTGGTCCAGCATGGCCGTCATCGGCGTGTTGCCGATTCCGGCCGAGGCCAGCAGCACCGGTCCGGCGCCGTCGGCGAGGGTGAGGTCGCCGAGCGGCGGGGCGAGTTCGACGACGTCGCCGGTGTGCAGGTGGTCGTGCAGGTGGTTGGACACCTCGCCGGCCGGTGCCCCGTCGGCCCCGGCATCGACCCGCTTGACGGTGAACCGGAGCGCGCCGCCGGAGCTCCCCGAGAGGCTGTACTGGCGGATCTGCCGGGCGCCGTCCGCCATCGTCGCGTGCACCGAGACGTACTGGCCGGGCCGTGCGGGCGGGACGGGGCCGCCGTCGGCGGGGCGGACCAGGTAGGTGGTCACGTCGTCGGTCTCCCGGCGCCGGGCGATCACGGTGAAGCGGCGCCAGAGGTCGTCCGGGTCGCCCGACTGCGCGGCGGCGGTCTCGGCGCGCAGCCGGTCCTCGATGGCGATCAGCGCGTTGGCCATCAGCCAGTACACCTCGTCCCAGGCGGCGGCGACCTCCGGGGTGACGGCCTCGCCGAGCACCTCGACGATGGCGGCGAACAGGTACTTCTGGACGATCGGGTACTCGTCGTTCCGGATGCCGACCGAGACGTGCTTCTGGGCGATCCGGGCGAGCATGGCGTCCGGCCGCAGGTCGGGGTGGGTGATCAGGGCGGACGCGAAGGCGGCTATCGAGCCGGCCAACGCCTGCCGCTGGGTGCCGTTGGCCTGGTTGCCCCGGTTGAACCGGTCGCGCAGCAGCTCCGGGTGGTCGGCGAAGAGCGTGTCGTAGAAGAGCGGCGTGATCTCACCGATCGCGCCGCCCACGGCGGGCAGGGTGGCTTCGACGATCTCGGCGGACTTGGCGGACAGCATGGGGCTCACTCCGAACTGGCATCTGAAATGCGCATTAAAGGTCGTGCGGAGGCGCGACCCGGCGGGTCGGTGAACGGGGGTGTGGGGTCAGCCGGCGGGTCTGCCGGAGAGGCTCAGCAGGACCGGCCCGGTGGGCGGGCCGACCAGGTCGTCGATCGAGAGCGGATCGAGCGAGGCGAAGAACGCCTCCTGCGCGGTCCGCAGCGCCCCGCGCAGCCGGCAGGCGGCCCGTAGCGGGCAGGGCGGCTCGTCCTCGCAGCCGACCACGTCGCCGACGCCCTCCAGCTCGCGCACCAGCACCCCGAGCGAGCCGGTCCGGCCGGCGGAGGTGAGCGCGAGGCCCCCGCCCCGCCCGCGCCTCGCCTCGACCGCACCGAGGTGCTGGAGCCGGCTGACGACCTTGGCGGCGTGGGTGTACGGCACGCCCACCGACTCGGCCACCTCGCGGGTGGTCGGGTTCGCGTCCTCGTCGAGGACCGCCAGCCGCATGGCGATGCGGAGGGCGATGTCGGTGCTCTTGGTCAGCCTCACGCCCGGCAGGCTATCGAATGCGAATCCTGGAATCCAATTTGGGGTGCGCCCTCGGCGCCCGGGTGGAGCGCCCGGGTGGAGCTGCACCCGGTGGCACACGGACGCGCCCCGCCGGGAGCCGGCGGGGCGCGTGGTGGGCGGCGGGGCGGGCGGGTGACCCGGTCAGCTCCGGACCGCCTCCGGCCGGGCCGGCGCGCCCGCGACCGGGTCGGCGGCGGCCGGGCCGCCGATCACGAACGGTGCGGGCCGACGGGCCGGGACGAGCAGGGCGGCGACGGCCGCCGCCAGGCAGAAGGCGGCGAGCAGGGCGAACCCGTGGGTGTAGCCCGATTCGTAGGGGTGGCCGGAGGGCTGCAGGTGGCCGGTGACCAGGCTGGTCATCAGCGCGGCGCCGATGGAGCCGCCGATGGTGCGGATGTTGGCGTTCATGCCGGTGGCCGCGCCGGTCTGCGCGGCGGGCACGCTCTGGACGATGAGGTTGCTCATCGAGGCGAAGGCGAGGCCGATGCCGAGCCCGAAGACCCCCGCCGCCAGGGCGACCTGCCACGGCCGGTCGTGCCAGGCGGCGAGCATCGCGCAGGCGGCCGAGCCGAAGACGGCGCCCGCGGTCAGCTGGGCCTTGGCGGGGAACCGGCCGGCGAGGCGCCCGCTGAGGATCCCGGCCACGAACATGGTGACCAGCATGGGCAGCATCAGCAGCCCCGCGCCGGTGATGCTCGACCCGAAGCCGTAGCCGGCCGAGGTCGGCGTCTGCGCGAAGCCGGGGAGGAAGGCCCAGACCGCGTACATGCCGCCGCCGAAGAGCAGGGCGGCGGTGTTGGTCGTCCAGACCGCCGGGAGGCGCATGATCCGCAGGTCGATCAGCGGGTTGCGCGAGCGGGCCTCGACCAGGGCCCAGAGGCCGAACAGGACGACGGCCGCGACCAGCAGGCCGATCACCGTGTTGGAGCCCCAACCCCACTTCGAGGCCTGGCTGATGGGCAGCAGCAGGGCCACCAGCCAGCCGGAGAGGAGGACGGCGCCGAGCCAGTTGACACTGCCCGCGCCGCCGGCGCCCTCGGCGCGCTTGGGCGACTCCGGGACGTAGCGCTGGGCGATCACGGCGGTGACGGCGACGATGATCACCGGGAACCAGAAGAGCCAGCGGTAGTCCAGCGCGCCGACGATCGGTCCGGCCAGGACCATGCCGAGGCCGCTGCCCACCGCGATGACGGCGGACAGGTTGCTGATGCCGGTCGCCACCCGGGAGGCGGGGAACTCGTCGCGGATGATGCCGAAGGACAGCGGGAAGAGTGCGCCGGCGATGCCCTGGATGACCCGGGCGATGATCAGGACGGTGATGTTGGGAGCCAGGGCGGCGACCAGGCAGCCCACCAGGAGCGCGCCGAGCGCGGCGACCAGGGTGCGCTTCTTGCCGACCAGGTCGCCCACCCGGCCGAGGATCGGCGTGAAGATCGAGGCGGAGAGCAGGTAGGCGGTCATCACCCAGGTGACGGTGGCCTGCGAGGTGTTCATCGCGTGCTGGACGGTGGGCAGGGCGGGCGTGATCAGCGACTGGAGCAGGGCGAACACGCCCGCGCCGGTCGCGAGGACGCCGAAGGTGAGGCGATTGGACGGGCGGCTCATCGAACCTTCTCGGGGCATGGGGCGCGCAAGGGGAGCGCGCCCACGGGCTGCGGGCGGAAGCGCTGTGCGTGGTGCTTGCTGTGCGTGGTGCGTGGTGCGTGGTGCGTGGTGCGTGGTGTGCTGTGTGCTGGGTGGCGCGCGCTGTGCGGTGCCGGCGCCGGTGCGGTCGGAGCTGTGGTGCGTACCGCCGGAGGCGCGGCGAAGTGCGAGGTGTGGAGAACGGGCCAACAGGGCCGGTGCGTACGGCGCGGGCCGGCGGGTGCGCTCGGGATCCGGTGCCGGATCGACGGACGTGCTGGTGCCTCCACCGGGTGTGCCGGCAGGGGCGGGGACAGGACCTCACTGCTAAAGTTGAGGCATGCCTCCAGATTAGCGGAGGCGTACCTCCGCTTCAACCCGGTGTCCGAAAAGAGAGCCCCAGTGACGGAACAGGTCGTGGTCGGCGAGTTTGTGGCGGCCCAGCGCCCGCGCCGCGCCGATGCCGCGCGCAACTTCGACGCGCTGCTGGTCGCCGCCCGCGAGGCCTTCGCCGAGCACGGCGCCGAGGCCTCGCTGGAGGACATCGCCCGGCGGGCCGGCGTCGGCATCGGCACCCTCTACCGCAACTTCCCCACCCGTCGGCACCTCTTCGAGACGGTCTACGCCAACGAGGTCAATGAACTGAGCCTGGCCGCAGGGGAGTTGTCGGGCGAGTCGCCCTGGGAGGCGCTGACCGGCTGGCTGCGCAGGTTCGTCGCCTACACCCTGACCAAGCGGGCGATCCGCGAGGCGCTGGAGGGGGAGGAGTCGGACATCTTCCTGGCCTGCCGGCAGTCGATGTTCGACGCGAGCGCACCGCTGCTCAGGCGCGCGCAGGACGCGGGGGTGGCGCGGGCGGACATGTCCATCGACGACCTGCTGCGCCTCGTCTCGGGTGTCAGCTCGGTCGCGTTCCCCGACGAGGAACAGCGCGACCGCGTCCTGGCCATCGCCCTGGACGGCGTGCGGACCACCGCCTGACCGGCGACCGGCGCTCCCCGGCGGGCCGTTCGCACCCGCCCGCTCGCCCGCGACCGGGGAGAACCGGGTGCGGGCCGTCCCGGCCACCGGCGTGTCGGCGGCGTCTCCTACGATGACGGGCATGAACGCTGACGGGTCGGACGCACGGCTCATCGACGGCCGGTTCGAGCTGCTGCAACGACTCGGCGGCGGAGGCATGGGCCTGGTCTGGCGCGCCCGGGACAACGCGCTCCACCGCGAGGTGGCGCTCAAGGAGGTCCGCCCGCCCGACCCGGCGATGGCGGCCGCCAACCCCGAGGACGCGTTGGAGCTGCGCGAGCGGGTGCTCCGCGAGGCGCGCTCCCTGGCGCGGCTCCAGCACCCGAACGTGGTGATCATCCATCACATCGTCGACACCGCCGACCATCCGCACCCCTGGCTCGTGATGGAGCTGGTCACCGGCGGCAGCCTCGCCGACCGGCTCTCCCGCGGCCCGCTCACCGTGCCCGAGGCGGCCCGGATCGGCCGCGGTGTGCTCTCCGCCCTGCGCGCCGCCCACGCCGCCGGCATCCAGCACCGCGACGTCAAGCCCGGGAACGTACTTCTGCGCCCGGACGGCACGCCCGTCCTCACCGACTTCGGCATCGCCGCCATGCAGGGCGCCACCGCCCTGACCAGCACCGGGGCCCTGATCGGCTCGCCCGAGTACATCGCCCCCGAGCGGATCCGCGGGGCGGAGGGCGACCCGTCGTCCGACCTGTGGTCGCTCGGCATGATGCTGTACGTCGCGGTCGAGGGCCACCACCCGCTGCGCCGCGCCACCACGCTCGCCACCCTCGCGGCCGTCCTGGACGAGCCGCTGCCGCCGCCGGCGCGGGCGGGGCAGCTCGCCCCGGTGCTGGCGGCCGTGCTCGCCAGGGATCCGGCGGTCCGTCCGAACGCGGAGCAGCTCGACCAGGCGCTCGCGGCCGCGGAGGCCGGGGCCGCCCCGGGCCCGGCCTCCGGTCCGGTGGCCTGGTCGCCGACGGGTCTGGACCTCCCGCGGCCCGCGGCGACCCCGTGGCCCGGTGCCGACCCGGCGATGAACGCCTGGACCGGATCCGCGCCCGGATCCGCCCCCGGCACCGGGGGCGGTCCCGGGTACGACAGCGGCTCCGGCGCCGGTCCCGGGTACGGCCACGGGTACGGCTACGGCGCCGCCCCGGCCGACACGTTCGGTCACCCCGGCGCTGCCGGGCCGGGCCGCCCCGGCTTCCCCGGGCACCCGGTCGACGCGGTCCCGGCGGACGCCGTCCCGACCGGCGCGACCACGCACGGCCCGGCGGCCCCGGTGCCTCGGGGCGGGCGGGCGCGGGCGGTCACCCTCTCGGTCGTCGCCGTCGCACTGGCGGGTGCCCTCACCTGGACCCTCCTGCCCGACTCGGGCGCCGAGAACGACGCGGGCGCCGCCCCGGGCCCGTCGGCGTCCGGCCCGGCGGCGACCGGCAGCACGGGCCCCACCACCCCCGCCGCCGCGTCGACCGCGCCCGAGCCGGCCGCCGCCCCGTCGGTGACGGCCAAGACCGCGCCCCCGTCCGCCGTCCCCCCGGACTTCCTCACCCCGGCCGGGGTCCGCACGACGGTCGAGGCCTTCCGCCCGTCGCTGGCGGATTCCAAGATCACCCAGCTCACGGTCTACCCCACCTACGCGAGCGCCGAGGGGCCGACCGCGGCCGACCCGACGGTGTTCGACCGGCTCAACTACCGCGACGGCAAGGTCACCCGCACCCCGGGCGGCACCATGACGTCCCGTCAGAAGACCGTCGACCTGCGGAGCTACGACTGGGACATCATCCCGGCCCTGCTCCAGAAGGCCCAGGACACCCTCAACGTCCCCAACCCGACCAGCCGTTACCTCATCATCGGTCCGGACAGCTCCGACGGCACGCCCAGCATCAAGGTCTACCTGTCCGGCGAGTACGGCGGCGGCTACCTCTCCGCCGACACCAAGGGCACCGTGAAGCGGTCGTTCCCGCGCGGCAGTTGAGCGCGGCGCCCGGCGGCAGCGCCTGAGCGCGGTCCCCGAGACCGGTACCCGAGCGGCACCCGAGCCGCGCCGGCCTCAGACGGGCGGCGCGGCCAGTGCGCGGAAGGCCAGCAGGGCGATGTCGTCCCGGGTCTCGGCGACCTGGGCGAGCACGTGGTCGCAGAGTTCGTCCAGCGGCCGGTGGCCGACCGCGCCCGCCGCCTGCGCCAGCCGGTCCAGGCCGACGGTCAGGTTCTCCCCGGGCACCTCGACCAGCCCGTCGGTGTAGAGGAGCACGGTGTCCCCGGGCGCGATCCCGGTGCTGTGGGTGTGGCGCCGCTCGGCGGGGGCCACGCAGAGCGGCACGTCGGTCTCCTCGGTCACCAGGAAGCGCGGCTCGCCCGAGGCGGGTACCAGCAGTGGCGGCGGGTGCCCGGCGTTCGACCAGGTCATCCGCCAGCCGTCGCCGACCCGGGTCAGGTTCAGGTGGACGGCGGTGGCGAAGGCGGCCACGCCGAGGCCGTCGGCGGCCGTGTCGAGCGCGGCGAGGGTGTCGGCCGGGGTGTGCAGATGAGTGCGGTTGTAGGCGACCGACCGCAGCATGCTGCGCAGCTGCCCCATGGTGGTGGCCGCGGTGAGGTCGTGCCCGGCCACGTCGCCGATGGTCAGGGCGAGCGAGCCGTCTGGCAGCAGGAAGGCGTCGTACCAGTCGCCGCCGACCTCGGCCGCCCGGTTGCCGGGCTGGTAGCGGGCGGCGAGCTCGGCGCCGAGGACGACCGGCGGGGCGGTGAGCAGCGCCCGTTGGAGGACGAGTGCCACCTGCCGGGTGCGCTGGAGCTCCAGGGTCTGGCGCAGCGTGGCCTGGGCGCGCTGGAGGACGTCCTGGAGCAGGTCGATGTCCGGCCGGCCGGGCGGCGGGGTGTCCTCGCAGCCGGCCGCCGCGGCGAGGGCGACGGTGATGCCGTCGATGACGATCGGCAGCAGGGTGAGGCTGGTGGCGCGGGCCCGGGTGAGCCACTGGGCCGACTCCCGGGGGACGACGCCCGGGGGGATCTCGCCGACCGGGAAGGTCAGGAGCGCGGGGGCCTGGCGGGCGACGACCCGCAGGGCGGCCGGCCCGAGCCGGTAGCTCTGCTGGCGCAGCGCGGGCAGCGGAGGCAGGCCGGGCCGGGCGGTGGAGGCGATCCGGGTGCCGAGGATCTCGTCGGGCCGGGTGGCGTGCTCGCGGGTGGAGAGCAGGAACACCGTGCAGGCGTCGGTGAGCTCCGGGACGACGAGGTCCGCGACGGCGGCGAAGGCGTCGTCCGGGCGGGCGGTCTCGGTCACCGCGAGGGCCCCGGCGAGCAGCCGCTCGCGGAGCCGGTTGCGCCAGCGGTCCTCGATGTCGGAGGTGGCCCCGACCCACTCCACCGGCCGGCCCTCGCGGACGATCGGCACCGCGCGGGCGGAGACGTGCCGGTACTCCCCGGTGACGGTGCGCACCCGGAAGGAGTGCTCGAACATGGTCGGCTCGGCGTCCGCCGCCTTCAGCCACTGCTCGGCCAGCCCGGCCCGGTCCCGGGGGTGGATGAGCTCGAACCAGGCCTCGTCCATGGTCTCCCGCCAGGGCTGCCCGGTGAGCCGCTGCCAGCCGGGCACGAGCTCGGCCATGCTGCCGTCCGCGCGGACGATCCAGACCAGCTGGGAGACGGCGGAGATCAGCGCCTCGTACCGCTCCAGGGTGCGCAGGCGGTCGGTGGAGAGCTGTTCGGCCTGCTGGGCGGCGTGCACCTCGGTGGTGGTGTCGATCGCGGCGATCAGGATGCCGGGGCCGAAGCGGGAGGAGATCGGGGAGCAGCTGTAGACGAAGTGCCGGTGGTCGCCGTCACCGTCCCCGGGCCGTTCCACCGTCCGGGGCGTGGTCACCTGGCGGGCGGTGCCGTCGGCGAGGACGTTGTCGAGCGTCTCGAAGAACCGCTCCACCCCGGGTTCGGCGAACAGCTCCCGGACGGGGACCCCGATCGACCGCGGCCCGAACAGCTCGCGGAAGGCGTCGTTGCGGTAGACCAGGCGGTGTTCCCGGCCCGCGGTCAGGGCGATCGCCACGATCGCCCGGTCGAAGACCTCGGGTGTCAGCTGCGGCTCGACCACCCCGTGGTGCCCCCTTGTCCGGTGTTGTGTCGTGCGGCAACCGCGTCCCCGTACCCGGGGTGTCCGGCTGCCTCCGGCCGGCTGCCCTCGGGTCTGCCCTTGCGGCGATCGCCCGCGGCCGTCCTTGGCACGATACGGTCTGGCCGGTACATCTGTACCGTTATGCCACGATTGTCGCCCTTGCCGGGGGTGACGCGTGAGTGCCCGGCGGCCGCGAGTTCGGCCGGGGCCGCCCGGGGCACCCGCTGCGCTCGCCTGCTGCGCTCACCCGGCCGGCAGCACGTTGGACAGCGGGAGGCCCTCGAAGAAGGCCACCGCCTCCTCGCGCCAGTGCGGGCGCCAGCCCGAGGCCTCCCCGGCGGCGGCCTCGGCGCAGCGGCGGATGCCGGCGCGGAGCCTGCCGTCCACGCCCAGCGACCGGGCCAGCTCGCGGACGCGCCCGACCGTCGCCGCGGAGCAGTCCGGATCGCCGAGCGCGGACTCCACCACGGCCCGCTGCGCGTCGTCCGCGGCGGCGAGCAGGGCGCTCACGGCGTAGCTGCGGCGGCCGGACCGGAGGTCGGCGCCGGTCGACTTGCCGGTGGCCGCCTCGTCGCCGAACAGGTCGAGGTAGTCGTCGCGCAGCTGGCCGCCGATGCCGACCAGCGTCGCGTACCGGCGCAGGCGCGCGTCGTGCGCGGCCACGTCCTCGCCGGCCGCCAGCAGGCCCAGCCGCAGTGGGGCGAGGACGGAGTAGCGGGTGGACTTGTACTCGCAGACGGTGTGCAGGAACTCCTCCTCCGGAAGCGCCCGGAAGTCGCGTTCGAGGTCGACGATCTGGCCGGTGACCGTCTCCGCGGCGGCGTTCAGCTGCACCTCCAGCATCGCCTGGCGCAGCTCGGCGGGGACGTCCGCCTCCAGCAGGACGCGCATCGAGAGGAAGGCGGCGAGGTCCCCGGCCAGGACGGCCAGGCCCAGCGCGGTGCGGTCCGCCGCCGGGAACTCCTCGCGGTAGGCGTAGTAGGTGGAGGGGCCGCCCCGGCGTAGCGGCGCGTCGTCGATGATGTCGTCGTGGACGAGCCCGTGCGTCTGGAGCAGTTCGATGCTCAGCGCGGCCTCCGCCAGACCGGGCACCGGCTCGGTGGTCACCAGCCGGGCGGCCTCGTACAGCAGGGCGACCCGCAGCCGCTTGCCGCCGCGCAGCGAGAGGTCCCGCAGCAGCTCCAGGCAGCGGGGGGTGAAGCGGCTGAGCGGTGGCGTGTCGAGGCGCTCCGGCAGGGAGGCGAAGTAGGCCTCGAAACGGAGGTCGAACCGCCGCCGGTGTCCGGCGGCCCGTTCGCGGGCGGCTGCCATGATCGTCTGGTTCACGTGCCCTACCCTCGCACCCCCGCGCCCGGGCCCGCCGACGGGGGCCGGGCGCCTCGCGGGCGGCGCGCGCGGCGCGGCTACGGACAGGCGCGGTTCGTGTCCCGTGGAGCTTTGCCGGGTCGGCCGGGCTCCCCGACCTTCGGCCGGGAGGTGGCCTCGGCACCCTTGCTCCGGCCGCGATCCCGACCTGTCGGCCGCCGCCCGGGTCGGCCCCGGGTGGCCCTGACGCCGAGTCGGGGGAGTGGGAAGTCGGCGGGGCCGACTTCCCGGTCGGCCCCGCGTGCCGACGGCACTTCGCCGAGCTCGATCTCCTCGGCGGCCGGGGGCGCTTCCGCGGCTACTCGGTCCGCCCGCCGAGCCGGTCGCGGAGGAGGAACGCGGCCTCGGCCTCCTCCGCCTCCGACCGACGGGTGTCCTCCTCCCAGACCACGGTTCGGAAGAGTCGGGTGTCCCGCCACTGGGCCAGCGGCCGGTCGAGGTCCTCGTCGTTGGCCTCGTCGAGGTAGCGGCTCGCAGCGGTGTAGACCAACCGGAGTTCGGCGCCCACCACGTGGTACTGGTCGCACTGCGGAAGGAGTTCCCGCTGCATCGGCAGGGTCCTGTCCAGCTCGACGCCACCGAGATAGCTCGGCATCTCCGCCCGCATCAACTCGTCGAGGTCCCCGAGCTGCCCCGTGGTGAGCCCGGTGACGGTCGACACGGCGAGGTTGCGCGAACGGATCAGCGCGGTGAGCCCCGGGACGGTGAGGGACTTCCAGAGCGGGGGCGTGCGGGCGAGCAGGTGCGCGGCGATGTCGCCCGGGGTGGCTCCCGCGGCGAAGGCGGGCCCCGGTGACAGGCTCGCGACGGCCACGCCGAGGTCGCGACGGTACTCCGGGGCGATCCTGGTCGACTGGGTCAGCACGGCGCGGTCGATCTGGCCCGGGATCACCCGGTCCTCGTCGAAGAGCAGGGCGATACCCGTACGGCTCACGGCAGTTCCTTCTCGGGTGCGGGGAATGGCGACCCCTTCCCCGGGGCGGGTGGAGAACTCGTTGCGGAAATCGGCGGCGGTGAGTCCGGCCGGCGTGCGCAGTGCGGACGCGCCCATGTGCTTGAGGTGTGACTGGAACGGGGTCTCGGGCTGGCCGAAGACGAGCGCGGAGACGCGGATCGTGCCGTCGTCCAGGACCGCGGCCACGGTACCGAGGCCGGAGTAGACCAGCGGGTTCCGCGCGGCGTCGTGGAGCGTGCCCGAAGCGGTGGCCGTCGTGAGCCAGTGCGGGTCGAAGGTGATGACGACGCTGCGTCCGCCGATGTCGAAGCGGAGGTGCGGGTCCTTCGCGAGGACTCCGGTGGGCTCCGACGGAGGCATCGTCGGCGGATTGCGGCAGCGCATCCGCGCTTCGAAGGAGACCAGCAGGCCGCGGTGTACGTGGTCGATCGTGCTCTCGCACAGCCTGGTCGCCGACTCGGCGTCCCACGTCTCGAACAACGGTCTGACACGGGAGACGAAGAGCCCGGGGGCCAGCCCCTGGCCCCGGAACGGCTTGGTGGTGTCGAGCTCCGCGTTCCTCGCCGCGCCGAGGATCGCGCTGCCGTCCGAGAGCATCGCGATTCGTGGCAGGTTGACCAGATCGACGCTGGAGAAGCGTGCTCGCCAGCTGTGCGAGGACTTCCGCAGCGCCTCGGCGACGGCCTCGTCGGGAGGGCCGCTCTCCGGTGCCGCGTTCACCACCACGACGTTCACGCCGCCGTGGATGTCCCCCGCCTGAACGGCTGCCCCGGTGACCCGGCCGGAGAGGTCGTTGCGAACGTTCGGCGACGCCTGGTCGTGTGTCGTGCCGTCCCCCGCCGGTTCCACGTCGCTACCTCGCTCGGACTCGCACCGGTCTGCTGGGGCACACACATTACCCACGAGAGGTCGGGTCGGCCGACTTCCTGTGCTCGGGCCGCCGCTCCGGTGGTGTCAGGAGGCGCCGAAGACCTGTTCCAGGGCCTTGCGTGCGGCGAGCCGCCCTGCTTCACGAAACGCGCGGGGGTGGGAGTCGACGGGGTGGACGACCATGGACCGCAGCACGGCCCGGCAGTGGAGGGTGATCCGCCCGTCCTCGGCCAGCACCTCGCGCATGCCCTCGTCGAGCGCTTCGAGGAGTGAGAAGACATCGCGGTAGTCCTCGTCGCCGCCGGCGGGGCCGAAGCGGAACCGGACGTCGTCCGGGAGGGTGAGCTCGAAGCGGGTGGGGCCGGTGCACGGCTCGAAGTCGACCGTCACGACGGCCGCTCCGCCTCCGCACCCGCCGGCCTGCCGGAGGTGCCGCGCCTGCACATCGCGGAGGGGCCGGGGCGGGAAGCGCATCGGTTCTGCGGGCATCCGGCCATCGTAGAGCGGGGCTGCGAGGACCGGTCGCCCCGGCCGCTCCCTGCCAGGGTGACGGCACCCTGTGAGTCAGGGGGAACGCCCGGACGTGCACAGGAAGTCGGCCATACCGACTTCCTGTGCACCGCGTTCTGTGGGCACCGGACCGTCAGCCGTCGCCGGGGGCCTGCGCCTCGGCGGTGAGGAGGGCGAGCAGGCCGGGGAAGCGGGCGTCGATGTCGGTCCGGCGGAGGGCGGCCATCCGGCTGTTCCCCCGGTCGACCTGCCGGATCAGGCCGGCCTCGCGCAGCGCGCGGAAGTGGTGGGTGACGGTGGCCTTCGAGACGGGCAGCGCGAAGGAACTGCAGGTGCGCGCGGTGCCGTCCGGCGAGCAGGCCAGCTCGCGGACCACTCGGCGGCGCAGCGGGTCGGCGAGCGCCGCCAGCACCTTGCCGAGCTCGATCTCCTCGACGGCCGGGTGCCCTTCCTCGTCGGGCATGGGTGACCTCCCTCAGGTACGGCTTGAATCGTACCTCTCGGCAGCGGTACTGTCCCCGAGGTATGAGATTCGTCGTACCTCGGGTGAGGGAGAAATCGCATGGATCAGCTGGTCACGCTCGTCGGGATCGCCCGCCCGAAGCCCGAACGGGCCTTGGAGCTAAAGGAGTTGCTGCTCTCCTTTGTGGCCCCCACCCGGCGGGAGCCGGGCTGCCTGGAGTACCACTTCCACGAGGATCGCGAGGAGCCCGGCGTCTTCGTGTTCTACGAGGCGTGGCGAAGCCAGGCCGACCTCGACGCCCACCTGGCCCTGCCGCACCTGAGCGCCTTCTGGGAGCGGCGGATGGACTACCTGGCCAGTGACCTGGAGATCCGCTTCCTGACGATGCACAGCCCCTACGGCCGGGAGTAGCCCGCCGCCGGCTGCCATTCGGCGGCTGTTATTCGGCGGGGATGCCGCGGAGGAGGAAGGGGAGGTGGGCGCCGCGGGCGAGGGCGTCGAGGGCCTGGGCGACGCGGTGGTGCTGGTCGGGGTCCATGGTGTCGGCGAGGTGGTCGGGGTGGATGAAGTGGAGGCCGGTGATGTGGTGCGGGGGTCGGTGGTGGG